>JAUNHU010000013.1 GCA_030523825.1 Lautropia sp.
TTGCTGTTTGCCGAGACATCCTCTCCATCATGAAAGCGGTTGCGCTCATTCCTCACTACAACCACGCGGGCACCATCACGCGGGTGGCGCACGGCATGCGTGCACTCGGCATTCCGGTGATGATCGTCGATGACGGCTCGACTTCCGCCGAGGCGCGGGCCGTGCTCGATGCGCTCGCTTCCGAGCCGGGCATCCAGGTCCGATACTGTCCCGAAAACGGTGGCAAGGGCCAGGCCATGAAGGTCGGCATCCGCTGGGCGCTTTCCGAAGGCTACACCCATGCGCTCCAGGTGGATGCCGATGGCCAGCACCAGCTCTCCGATGGCGAGGCGCTGCTCGACGCGGCCCGTCGTCAGCCCGATGCGCTCATCTGCGGTCGTCCCATCTATGGCAGCGATGCGCCCTTCGTGCGTCGCTATGGCCGCGAAATCACCAATTTCTGGGCGAGCATCAACGCTGGCGTGCGTGTGCGCGATGCCATGTGCGGTTTTCGGGTGTACCCGGTCGTCGCCTTTGCGCAGGTCATCGACCATGAGCATGTCGGCAACCGGATGGATTTCGACATCGAGATCCTGGTGCGGCTCGTGTGGCGCGGGGTGCCGCTGGTCTGGGTACCCACACCCGTGCGCTACGCGCCCGGTGGCATTTCCCATTTTGCGCCGCTCCTCGACAACCTGCGCATCAGCGGCATGCACGCACGCCTGTTCTTTGGCATGCTGCGTCGTCGTCTGGGCCTGGGGCCACGCTCGTGAACGCTCCGCGCAGCGGGCACTGGGCCGGCCAGCAGGAGCGGGGCAGCCTGTGGATGCTGTCGCTGTCGGTGTGGCTCAGCCGGCGTTGTCCGCGCTGGCTGGTGCGTGTCGTCACCTGGTTCGTGGTGGCTTATTTCTATCTCACATCGGCCTCTGCGCGGCGCAACATCCGCCGGTATCAGCAGCGTCTGCTGGCTGCCATGCCCGAGGTGCGGCTGCCGGAATTCGCGCCGGTCTGGCGCCAGTTCCTCGCTTTCGGGGTTGCCATCGTCGATCGCTTCGCCGTCTGGCAGGGGCGCATCCACTATGCCGACCTGCAGGTTGAAGATCCCGATGGCCTCTACGACGACATCCGTCGTGCGGCTTCGCGCACCGAGCCCGGCCAGCTGATGATCTGCTCGCACGTGGGCAACATCGAGATCTGCCGTGCGCTGGTCGAGCACAACCGCGGTTTCGTGCTCAACATCCTCGTGCACAGTCGTCACGCCGAGAAATTCAACCGGGCGCTGGCGAAGGCCGGGGCCAGCGACATCCGCCTCATCCAGGTGGCCGACCTCGACCTGCCCCTGATGATGGCGCTGCAACAGCGGCTGGCCGCCGGCGAGTGGCTGGCCATCGCGGCCGACCGCACACCGGTGCGTGGCGAAAAGACCGTGACGGTGGATTTTCTTGGGCACAAGGCACCGATGCCGCAGGGGCCGTGGTTGCTGGCGGGCCTGCTCGATGCGCCGGTCAATCTGGTGTTCTGCAGCTGGATGGGTGATCGCTACCGCCTGCGGCTGGAGCGTTTCAGCGAAGCGCCGACATGGTCGCGTCAGCAGCGTGCTGCCGGCGTGAAGCAGCTTGCCCAGCGTTTTGCCGATCGCCTGGCCGATGAGTGCCGGCAGGTGCCGCTGCAGTGGTTCAATTTCTATGATTTCTGGCAGGACGGGCATGCGCCGAAACCGGTCGGCGATGATCCGGACGAAAAATCCGATGCAGTCCGTCGGGCGCCAGAAACCCGCGCAGGAGAATGATGATGTGTGATGAGTGGGGCTGGCGTGCGCAATCCGTGCCGCTGGCACGCGCAGGGCGCCTGTTTTTCCTGGTGCTGGCGCTGATGATGGCAGCACCGCATGCACTGGCCTTCGATCTGCCGGCACTGCAAAAACAGTTGCAGCAGAGTCACGAGGTGCATGGCGAATTCACCCAGCAGCGTTTTCTCACGGCACTGTCCAAGCCGCTCGTCAGCAGCGGCCAGTTCCAGCTGGTGCCGGGCAAATCGCTGCTCTGGCATGTGCAGAAGCCCTTCGAGCAGAAGGTGCGTGTCGATGAAACCGGCATGCAGCACTGGCGCAATGGCCGCTGGCAGCCCGACACCCGCACGGGGGGCGCAGCCCGCGCGCAACTCGATTTCTTCATGGACATGATCGGCGGCCGCTTCGACAGCCTGCAGAAGCATTTCGCCATCAAGCTCTCGGGCCATGAAAAGCAGTGGAAGCTGCAGCTCGACCCGTCCAGCGTACTGATGAAGAAGATCTTCCGGCGCATCGACATCGACGGCGACACCCATGTGCGCACCGTCGTGCTCGATGAAGTGCAGGGCGACCGTGTCGACATGCGCTTCCATGCGTTGCGTCGGCCCTGATCCGGTACGGCCCTGATGAAGGCACCTGAAGCCTACCCTGCCTGGCTGCGCTGGGCGCACGTGCTGCTGGTGTTGCTTGCCCTCATTGTGCTGGGCCGTGCCATCGGCGCGGGGCAGCTCGTCGATACCGGCATGAATGCGCTGTTGCCGCGCGGACAAGACACCGATCCTGCCGAATTGCAGGCCGAATCGCATGCCGACCAGCTGCTCAACCGGCAGATGGTGCTGCTGGTAGGCAGCGAAGACGCTGCAAAGGCCGTGGAGGCAGCAAGGGAATTTGCAGCGCGCTGGCGCGAGAGCGGCCTCTTTGCCGAGGTGCAGGTGGATTTTCTGGCGGCAATGGATAGCATCCGCCAGGAGGCGCGCGGCCTGCAGCTGGCGCTCCTGCCCAATGCTGAAATCGCTCGTCTTCAAGATGATCCGTCCGGGTACTTTGCCGAGCGCGCAGCCGAGCTGGCGAATCCCTTCGGTCAGCCTTCCATCCTGCCGGTGGAGCAGGACTGGGTCGGCCTGGGCCGTCATCTGCTGCCGCGCATGACGCAGGCCGGTGGTCCGCAACTTGATGCCGAAACCGGTACCCTGCAGCGCGTGGAAGGGGACACCACCTGGGTGTGGGTGCATGCCAGTCTGCGTGAAGCCGGAACTCCCGCTGGCGCCAGCACTTCACTGCTGCCATTGCTGCGCAGCACGCAGACCGATGCCGGCGTGCGCGGCCTGAAAACCCTGATGGCCGGCGGTGCCATCTTTTCGGCCGAAGGCAAGGCATCGGGTGAGGCCGAATCCCGCTGGATGAGTGCGGCCGGCCTCACCATCACGCTGCTGCTCTTGCTCGGCGTGATGCGCAGTCTGCGCGTGCTGGGTGTCATGCTGCCGCTGCTTGTCGGCGTGCTGCTCGGGCTGGCCGCCTGCTGGCTCGTGTTCGGCTCGGTCCATGTGCTCACCCTGGTCATCGGCACCAGTCTGGTCGGCGTGCTCATCGACCTGCCGATGCACTGGCTGGCCCCTGCCGTCGTGCAGCCCGGCTGGCGGGCGTGGCCTGCGATGCGCTCGGTGGTGCCGCCCTTTGTCATCAGCCTGCTCATCACCGTCAGCGGTTATCTGCTGCTGTGGTTCACCCCGCTGCCGGTCTTGCAGCAGACGGCGCTGTTCTCTGCGGTGGCACTGTGCGCTGCGTTCGGCACCACGGCGCTGTGGCTGCCCTTCCTGTTCCGTCGCTGGCAGCCGCGCCCGGTAGGTGCGCTGGTGCGCATGTTCGACCGCATCCTGCAGCTTTCGCATCGCCTGCGTCGCAGCGTCATCGTCTGGGCCGTGTGCCTGCCGCTGGCAGGCGTGGGGCTGTGGCAGTCCAACTGGCAGGATGACATCCGTCAGTGGGTGAGCGTGTCGCCGCAGTGGCTGGCGCAGGCGCAGCATGTGGCGCGGTTGGGCGGTGGCATGGGCTCGGCGCGGCAATTGCTGGTGGTGGCGCGTGATGACGAGGATCTGCTTGCCCGCGATGCCCGGCTGGTGAAACAGTTGCGGCCGCTCATCGACGAGGGGGCGCTGGGTGGTGTGCAGGCGCTCAGCCAGTGGGTGCAACCCCTGGCGCGCCAGCGTGAGCTTCAGGCACTTTTCATGCGGCTGTCGGAACAGTCTGCCGTCTGGGCACCGATGCAGGCGCTGGGCGTGCCCGACGAAACCATGCAGGCCGCCTTGCGTGAACTGGCGGGCCTGCCGCTTCAGACCCTGCCACAGGTGTTGGGCAGCCATTTCGGGCTGGCATGGCAGCCCCTGCATGTGGGCCGCCTGCCCGATGGTCGCGTGGCCGCCACGCTGCGTCTCGACGGCCTGAAAGATCCGGCCGCGCTGTCATCGCTGTTGCGAGCCAATCCCGACGTGAAACTGCTCGACCGCCCGGCACGACTGAATGCTGCCTTTCGTGAGGCCCGCGACACGGCGCTGTTGCTGAAGATCGCGTCGTGGGGCGCTGCGATGGTGCTGCTCTGCGTGCTCTTTGGCTGGCGGCATGGGCTGGCGGTGCTGATTGCCCCCCTGATGGCCGCCGTGCTCACCGTTGCCGTGCTGGGCTGGCTGGGTGTGCCGCTCAGTCTTTTTGCGGTTTTTGGCCTGTTGCTGGTCAGTGCCATTGGTATCGACTATGCTGTATATGCCCACGCCGGCCCGCATCATCCGCTGGAGCGCATGGCCGGCATCCTGCTGGCGGCGCTCACCTCGATGATCTCCTTTTCCATGCTGGGCGCCAGTGCCACGCCGGCGGTTGCCGGATTCGGCATCTGCGTCACGGTGGGCATCCTCCTGAACCTGTTTCTCTCCTCGTGGCTCATTGCTGATGCCACACCATCCCATGCAAACACCCCATCAGTTTGACGTTGCCATCATCGGTGCCGGGCCTGCCGGTTCGGTTGCCGCCGCATTGCTGCACAAGCAGGGATTTCGCGTCTGCGTGCTGGAGCGCCAGCACTTCCCCCGTTTTGTCATTGGCGAAAGTCTGCTGCCCTACTGCATGGACATTCTCGACGAGGCCGGCCTGCGTCAGGTTGTGGATGCCACGCCAGGTTTCCAGTACAAGAACGGTGCGGCCTTCACCTGGGGCAAGCGCTACACCTGGTTCGACTTCACCGACAAGTTCACCCCCGGCCCCGGCACCACCTTCCAGGTACAGCGTGCCGTCTTCGACAAGGTGCTGATCGACGCGGTCATCGGGAAGGGCGTCGAGGTGCGTTTCGGCGATGGCGTGGTCAGCTATCAGGATCATGACGACGGCGTGCATCTCGGCATCGAGTCGCCCAACGGCAACTACACGCTCGATGCGCGCTTCGTGCTGGATGCCAGCGGCTATGGTCGCGTGCTGCCGCGTCTGCTCGGGCTCGATCGACCGTCCACACTGGCGCCGCGCATGGCGGTCTTCACACATCTCGACGACCACATCGTCAGTGACGAATTCGACCGCAACAAGATCCTCATCAGCACGCACCCGCAATACCGCGATGTCTGGAGCTGGTTCATCCCCTTCAGCAACGGGCGCAGCTCCATCGGCATCGTCGGCACGCCCGAGCGCGTCGGCAAGGCCATCGAGACCGAAGGGGAGGAGGCCGCGCTGCGCCGCTTCATCCACGAGATTCCGATGCTCGACCGGCTGCTGGTGAATGCCGTCTGGGACAACGGCGTGCCATTCCGTTCGTTGGCAAATTATTCTGCCAGCGTCACGGCATTGCACGGCCCGCATTTTGCGCTGCTCGGCAACGCTGCCGAATTTCTCGATCCGGTGTTTTCCTCCGGCGTCACGGTGGCCATGCAGTCGTCGCGTCTTGCCACGCGCCTGCTCGGGCGTCAGCTGCGCGGCGAGTCGGTCGACTGGCAGAAGGAGTTCGTCGAGCCACTGATGGTCGGTGTCGAGGCCTTCCGCACCTATGTGCTCGGCTGGTACGACGGCAGCTTCCAGGATGTCATCTACTGCGACGACGAGCGTGTTGACCCGGAAATTCGCCGGATGATCAGCTCGATCCTGGCCGGCTACGCCTGGGATGAAAGCAATCCCTTCGTCAGCAAGTCGCAGCGTCGCCTCAAGGCGCTGGCCGAGGTGTGTGGCAAGGCGCGGCCCGAATGAGCGCTCGCACTTCCCGGCGAATGGGCAGCCTTCTGCCCCTGCAGTGGCAGGCCGCATCCGCGCTTGCCGGGGTTGGCGGTGCCGGCCTGAAAGCTGGTGCGTTGCTGGCGTGCATCGTGTTGCATGGCTGCGCACTGATGAAGCCGGCTCCATCCCTGCCACAGGCGTTTCCGCCGCTGGCCGAAGCGAGGCAGTTCCGGGTCGAGGGTTGCGAGGCAAAGGAGGGCGGTGACGCAGGGCAGGGCAGCGACGCCCCGGATGCCGGCGGACAGACGCCCTCTCTGGTCGTGGTGCAGCCGCAGGAAGATGGCAGCTGGCGCTGGCAGCGTCTGGATGCTTTCGGGGCGCCGCAGGCGAGAATGATCGCCCGTCCCGGAGGACGGTGGCAGAATGATGGCTTCATGCCGCCCAATGCCGAGGCGCGCGCGCTCTTTGACGGGATGCTGATGTTGCTCACGCCCGAATCGCAGCGCGCGCGGGTCTGGCCGGAGCTGCATGCCCAGCCCGATGGCCTCTGGACCAATCATCTTGATGGCAAGGCACTGCGCTGGCGAACCCGACCCGACGGCGAAGGCTGGCGCCTGCAATTGCAGGACGGCACCGTCTGGTGCGTGCAGCCGCTTTCCTGACTTTCGCTTTTCCCCGTTTTCTTCGCCTTTTCTTCCCTGCCTGCCCGTTGCCCACACGTCATGCCCCTGAGCCCTTCCTATCTGTCCCGCCCCGGTGTCGTCAGCAGTCTGGGCAGCGGCCTGAGTGCCACGGTGGCGGCGCTGCTCGACGAGACCCGCGCGCCCGATCTGAGCATCAGTGATGCCTGGGTGCAGGGCCGGGCCTTGCCGCTGGGTCAGGTCACGGTGCCACTGAGGGCGTTGCCGGCCGATCTGCCTGCCTGCCACGCCAGTCACAACAACCACCTGCTCTGGCATGCGCTGGAGGCGGTCGAGCCCGATCTGTTCGCGGCTGTCGAGCGCCACGGTGCCAGCCGCGTGGGTGTGGTGCTGGGCACGTCCACCAGTGGTGTCGATGAAAACCTGCCGGCCTTCCGGCATGTGGCGGCGGGCGGTTCCTGGGAGGAAAGCGGCTTCAACAAGCCTGTCCAGCTGCTGTCCTCGCCGGTCGATTTCGTGACGCATCAGTACGGGCTCGGTGGCATCGGCTTCGGCATTTCCACGGCCTGCACCTCCGGCGCCCGTGCGCTGATGAGTGCTGCGCGTCTGCTGCGCAGCGGTGCCTGCGATGCCGTGCTCTGTGGCGGTGTCGATTCGCTGTCGCTGCTCACCATCCAGGGCTTTGCGTCGCTCGAAGTCGTGTCCGACGAGGTGGCCCGTCCCTTTGCTGCCGACCGCAAGGGCATCAATATCGGCGAGGCAGCCGCCGTTTTCGTGATGACCCGCGAGCCGGGCACCGACACGCTGGCGCTGCGTGGTTACGGGGCCAGCAGCGATGCCTGGCACATGTCATCGCCCCGGCCCGATGGCAAGGGGGCTCTGCTTGCCATGCAGGCGGCTCTGCAAACCGCCGGATGTCTGCCCGCCGACATCGGCTGGGTCAATCTGCACGGCACCGGCACCGAACTCAACGATGCAATGGAAAGCAACGCCGTCGTCGAATGTCTTGGAAACGCGGTGCCCTGCACCAGCACCAAGCCCTTTACCGGCCACACGCTGGGGGCTGCCGGCGCACTCGAAGCCGCCATCCTCTGGGGAATCGTCGATCGCCAGCTCAATCCGGACGGACGCCTGCCAGCCCAGTGGGGCGGTTATCCCCCCGACCCTGCGATCGCGCCGCTGAAACTGGCCTCTGCCAGCGACTGCTGGCCCGCTGACAAACCCCGCATCGGTCTCAGTTCCTCTTTTGCCTTCGGCGGCAACAATGCCGTTCTGCTGCTCGGAGAGACCGCGTGATCCGTTTCCCCTTTGCCGATGTTGCATCCTGCCTGCCGCACGCTGGCAACATGGTGCTGCTCGATGAGATCATTCATTGCGACCGGGACGGGCTGGAGGCGAGGGCGCTCGTGCGGGAAGACCACATCTTCCTGCAGGAAGACCGCACGTTGCCCGTCTGGCTGGCCGTCGAGATCATGGCGCAGGGCATCGCCGCCTACGATGGCTGCCATGCGCTGAACGAAGGGCGCCGCACCTCACTGGGCTTCCTGCTTGGTTCGCGCCGTCTGATGATGCACCTCGACAGTGTGCCGGTGGGCAGCCTGCTCGGGGTTCGGGTCAGCCCGTCCACCGACGATGGTCAGGGTTTCGGGGTGTTCGACTGCCGTCTGGAATGGCTCGACGCGCCTGCGGCAATTGCCGCCACGCTGCCCGAAGGCCGTGTCATCGCCGAGGGCGCGCTCAATGTCTATCAACCCCGCGAAGGTTCAGGAGAATCCGTCTCGCATGTCGTCTGATGAAACCGTTCTGATAACTGGCTCCACCCGGGGCATTGGCCGGGCGATTGCCCTGGCTGCTGCTGCCGATGGCTGGGACATCGTCGTGCATGGGCGCAGCCGGCGTGATGAGGCCGAGGCCACGGCCGATGCCGTGCGGGCGCTGGGGCGCAAGGCGCGGGTGCTGATGTTCGATGTGGCTGACCGCGAGGCAGCCCGTACCGCGCTCGAAGCCGATCTGGCCGAACACGGTGCGCCGCGCGGTGTGGTGCTCAATGCCGGTCTCACCCGCGACAATGCCTTTCCGGCGCTTACCGGCGAAGACTGGGATCAGGTGCTGCGCACCAATCTCGATGGTTTCTACAACGTGCTGCATCCGCTGATGATGCCGATGATCCGTCGGCGTGCACCGGGGCGCATCGTCTGCGTGGCTTCGGTGTCGGGGCTTGTCGGCAATCGCGGGCAGGTCAATTACAGCGCGTCCAAGGCCGGCCTCATCGGTGCGATGAAGGCACTGGCCATCGAGCTGGGCCGCCGGAAGATCACCGTCAATTGCGTGGCGCCGGGGCTCATCGACACCGACATGCTGGATGAGCATGTGCCCGTCGATGAAATCCTGAAGATGATTCCCATGCAGCGCATGGGCCAGGCGGAAGAAGTGGCGCATGCGGTCAGTTTCCTGCTGTCCGACAAGGCAGCCTACATCACGCGCCAGGTGCTGGCCGTGAACGGAGGATTGTGTTGAGAAGGGTTGTCGTCACCGGCATGGGCGGTGTCAGCGCGCTGGGCCACGACTGGCCGCAGATCTTCGCGCGTTTGCAGCGTTACGAGAACGCCATTCAGGTCATGCCCGAGTGGGATCGTTATCCCGATCTCGATACCCGGCTTGCCGGCCCCATCCAGGACTTTGCGGTGCCGGCCCACTGGACGCGCAAGCAGCTGCGCAGCATGGGACGGGTGTCGCAGTTGTGCGTGGCCGCCGCCGAGAAGGCGCTGACCGATGCCGGCCTCATCGACGATCCCATCATCCGTGACGGGCGCATGGGCGTGGCTTGCGGTGTTTCCACCGGCAGCACCGCCGATGTGCGCGATCTGGCCCAGTTGCTGATCGACGGTGTGTCACCGAACTTCAATGCCAACACCTACGTGCGGATGATGCCGCACACCACGGCAGCCAACGTGTCCATCTTCTTCGGCCTCACCGGCCGGATCGTGCCCACGTCCTGCGCGTGTGCGTCGGGCAGTCAGGGCATCGGTTACTCGTATGAAGCCATCAAGTATGGTCTCAGCGAGATGATGTTGGGCGGTGGTGCCGAGGAACTCTGTCCGTCCGAAGCCTACGTATTCGATTCGCTCTACGCCACCAGCCAGAAGAACGATGCACCGCATACTTCGCCGGCGCCCTATGATCGCAACCGCGACGGCCTCGTGCTGGGGGAGGGCGCAGGCATGCTGGTGCTCGAATCGCTGGAACACGCACAGGCCCGTGGCGCAAAAATCTATGCCGAAGTGCTGGGGTATGCCACCAACAGCGACGGTACCCACGTGACCCGGCCCGAGCAGGAAACCATGTTCCGCTGCATGCAGGCTGCGCTGAAGGATGCAGGCATCGCACCGTCGGATGTGGGTTACGTCAACGGGCACGGCACGGCCACCGAACATGGCGACATTGCCGAAACCCTGGCCGCTTCCCGGCTGTTCGGCAGCAACATGCCGTTCAGCTCGCAAAAAAGCTACATCGGCCACACGCTGGGTGCCTGCGGTGCGCTGGAAAGCTGGTTTTCCATCGAGATGATGCGTCACCAGTGGTTTGCGCCCACGCTCAATCTGAACGACATCGACCCGCGCTGCGGCGAGCTGGATTACATCCGCGGCGAAGGCCGGAAGATCGACACCGAATTTGTCGTCAACAACAACTTCGCCTTTGGCGGCATCAACACCTCGCTGGTGTTCCGCCGCATGGATTGATCCCGTTGCCGTGGCTGTTCCGGGCGCTCAGAAATACACCACGTTTTCGATGCGCCAGTTGCCATGAGGTTCCCAGCGCAGGGCAGGGCGCTCTCCGGCAGCAAGCCACACGCAGGCCAGCAGCCATTGGCCGTTCAGCACGGCGCTGACGCCCTGCCAGTGCCGCGTCCCATCCGTTACATCGGAGCGCGAAAAGCCTCCTTGTGCATCCCCTGCGTCGCCAGGGGATATCGTGCCCGCCCTGGCTGCGGGGGCGCTGGCGTACATGTCTTTGGTGCAAGACATCGTTGCCTGTGATGTGCCGCTGGCACGCCGCCCGGGATTGCGCTCGCCGGGGCCGGGCGGCACGGATGACGGGGCCACGTGCAGCTGCCAGCGGCGGCTGTCCGGGTCATGGCGCAATCCCACCCGTCGCAGGTCTCCCGGAAAATCCAGCCCGCTTGCCTTCAGCAGCGCTTCCTTGATCGTCCACAGGCGATGGAAGGCTTCGGCCGGTTGCGCCTGTGCCTGCCACCATTGCACCTCGTCATCGGTGGCAAATTGTGGCAAAAGCGCGACAAAATTTCGTACCCGGATTTTTTCCAGATCGACGCCAATGATGCCCGCTGGCGAGCGAATCGCCAGCGCGGCATGTCCCCGGCTGTGGCTCAATGAGCGGCTGTCGGGCGTGTCGGCAACCGGCTGATGGCACTGCTTCAGAAATCGGCTTGCCCGCCAGTCGGGTCGTGTGGCCAGCCAGGGGCTGCGTGCGCATCGCTGCCTGTCGGCCGTGTCCAGCAGCGCCGGGTCCTGCAGAGGCTGGCAACTGGCGTCAGCCAGCGCGATGCAGATCGTTGCTCGTGAAGGGGGCTGGTGGTACGCCTGATTGGCAGCATCCTGCCTGGATACATCGCTTGGTGTTCTCATTCCGATCTCCTGCGACCGGCTGTCCGGGCATGCCAGCCGTTGGGCTCAAGCCGGTACACTTTCGTCGATGATGACGGTTGTGCCGGTTGCCGCCTGTCGGGTGCCTGCGTATCATGGGCCTTCATTCCTGCCTGGTCCTTTGGGTAACGGGTTTTGATGACCCGGCCACCAGATGCGGCGGGGCGGCGGATGTCCGGGGCTTTGCCCTGCGGCCGGTCATCGCGGCATGCGGCTGCGATGACCTTCCGGGGCACGGACGCATCGGATGCTGCAGCGCCTGCACGAATGATGCCGAACAACCATAGAGGAGTTTTGCCGTGAAGAAAATCGTAGCATCGCTGGCACTTGGCATGGCCGTGCTGTCCACCACCAGCGTCGTCCAGGCACGTGACACCAAATTGATCCTGCCGGTCAAGGATGCGCTCAATTATGTTGGCAAGAGTTCGTCTGCCAAGGAAGCGCTGGCCGGTTATGAAGACATCAAGCTGGTTTTCGGCAAGGGTGGTGGCAACATCGTCCGCAAGGATGTGGTTGCCAACAAGAAAACCAACGCCTTCAACAAGAGCGACGAGGAAGCCTGCCAGTGGGTCTTCCTGTCGGCCGTCAAGTCCCTGCTGGAGTCGGCGCGCGAGGCCGGGGCCACCAAGGTCGTCAACATCGTCAGCTACTACAAGAAGAACGAGTTCAAGAGCACCACGGACTATGAATGCCATGCCGGTGCCATCATGGCAGGTGTTGCCCTGAAAGGCGATATCGCCAAGTAACGGGTTTGTCTTGTCTGCCTGCGCAACCTGTTGCGTCAGGCAGAAAAGGAGTTTGTGCCTGTGAGTGCGCTGTCTCTCTCCATTCGCCATGCCCGTACCGATGATCTTCCTGCCATCCAGGAAATCTTCAACGAGGTGATCCTCAACAGCACGGCGGTCTATACCGACACGCCGGTCACGCTGGACAATCGCCGCGCGTGGTTCCAGTCGCGGGTGGATGAGGGCTTCCCGGTGCTGGTGGCCGTCGATGCCGCAGACGATGCCCGCGTTCTGGGGTTTGCGTCCTATGGCTTGTTCCGTCCGGCATGGCCGGGCTACCGGCACACGGTCGAGCACAGCGTGCATGTGCATGCTGCCCACCGGGGGCAGGGCATCGGTTCTGCCCTCATCAGGGCGCTGATGCCCCTTGCGCGTGGCCAGCAGATGCACGTCATGCTGGGCGTCATCGACGCCCAAAATGAAAACTCGATCCGCCTGCATGAGCGTCTGGGATTCCGCCAGGCCGGCAAGCTGTCACAGGTCGGGCGCAAGTTCGACCGCTGGCTCGACGTGGTTTTCGTCGAACGCCGGCTCGACGCCGTCGACGAAGCCGAAAGCCGTTGAAACCTGACCCCCTGAAAATGTCCGGACAGCGCACCTCTGACCCTTCGCCTGATGGGAACGCGCAGTCTGCCGTTTCCCGGGATGGAAGCGTTTCAGGTGTGGTGGCTGCCGGTGCAGCTGTTCCATCTTCTTCCCCTGCACGGCATCTTGTTCAGACCGATATCGGCACGCTGGCGCTGAAGCACTGGATGCCGCCGGGCGCTACTGCTCCCGAGGCTGCAGAATCTGCCCGTGGTGCGTCGGCATATCCGCTGGTCGTGCTGGTGCACGGCATGTTCGGTGACAGCGATGTCTGGGCGGCAACCGCACTCAATCTTGCCCGGGCCGGGCTCGAAGTCATCGCTTTCGACCTGCCGGGACACGGTGCCAGCAAGACCCGTGTGGCCTCGCCGGACGAGACCGTGGCAGCTCTTCTCCAGGCGCTGCATCATTTTGGCCCCCGTCCCCTTTTGCTGGTGGGGCAGTCCTTTGGCACGCTGATTGCCACCCGCCTGATGAGCCGGCTGAATGCTGCGCGCAATGCCGGCTTCGCGCAGGATCAGCACGCAGACGGCCGTGCCTCGGATGCGGCGCCACAACTGTCTTCCTTCTCACCGTCTGGTGGTGCTCATTCCGGCCGGCGCCCTGTGGGCGTTCCCTCGTCCGGAGAGGCTGATGCCACTTCTCCGCATGTCGCCGGGCTGGTGCTGCTCTCTGCCGTGGGCCTGGGCACCGAGGTCAACCGGGATTTCCTGCTGGGCGTGATGTCGGCGGCAGAGGCGGGTGATGTGGCCGCGCTGGAAAAGGCTTTTGCCGCGCTTACGGTGCGCCACTACCGCAGTTCCCCTGCCTACATGCGCGGGCTGTGCCAGCGTATTGCCGCCGCCAGCGAACAGCTTTATGTCTTCATCGACGCCACGGTCGACATCATCGGCCAGCAGCGCGTCAGCCTCATCGAAGATCTGACCAATGCCACCGTGCCGGTGGTGCTGGTGCACGGCCGCGAAGATGGCGTATTGCCCTGGCAGCAGGCGCTGAACGCGCCGCCGCAGGTGGCCCTGCATCTGCCCGAAAAGGTGGGCCACATGCCGCACTGGGAAGCCAACGCGCTCGTCTGCATGCTGATCTGCCGCGCCGCGGGGCTGTAAGCGCAGGCCGTCCAGGCCGTCCGCGCTGGATCATGACCAGGCATGCCCATCAGGGGGCAGGCCGCCCGGTCGGAGCATGATCGCCCGGCCTCTCAAAGCAGGCCGAAGCCGCCATCCTTCAGCTGCTGTTCGGCTTCAGCAAGCTGTGCTGCCGAGGCAAACACCAGTTCGTCACGTCCCACCAGCGGTTCGTCCACGGGTTCGCTGCACAGCACGATCATCCGCACATCCTCTTTGGCCTGGCAGCAGAGTTCGTCGCCTGCGGCGTCCAGGGCCACCAGCGTGGGGGCCGTCACCAGATGATTGACGAAGTCGATCTTCAGGCTGCCACGCAACAGCAGCACCTGTGCGTACCAGCGGTGGTGCAGCGGCAGCTTCACCGCCTTGCCTGCCGATATCGACACATCCCAGCACTGCACGGGCGTCACCGTTTCGGCAGGGCCGGTCTGGCCGTCGAAGCTGCCCGCGATCAGGCGGAGCGTGCCGGCCTCATCCGGCAGCGAAATCACCGGAATGTCGGCGGCTTTCAGCACCTGGTGATGCGGGTCGCTCGTCTTGTAGGCAGCGGGCAGGTTCACCCACAGATTCACGGCTTCCAGCGTGCCTCCCTGCCGGGCCAGCGTGCTGCCGATGCGTTTCTCGGTGAGCACGCCACGGCCGGTGCCCTGCCACAGCACGTCGCCGGCAGTGCCGCTCAGCCACTGTTCCGGGGCGCTGCTGTCACGAACTTCCTGCTCCCCCTGCAGCACGAAATACACGGATTCAAAACCGGCCTGGGCAACCGGCTGAGTGCTCTGTTCTGTGCCGGCCGAAACCTTCTGGGCCGGGATGAGGCTGGCCTGAATCAGCGGATTGGCCTGTCGCCCCAGGCCGGACCAGGCGAAGAAGGACTGCTCCTGCCAGGCTGCGTGGCTCGGCGTAGCGGGAGAAAGTGGCAGGGAGGTTCCGATGGCAGGTTTTTGCATGACGGGGAGGAAAATGGGTTGAAATCGGTTCGGAAGCCGGAAGCCGGAAGCCGGAAGCCGCGGCGGCTGCGCACGGGCGAGGTGCCAGAGGCAGCCACGCAGGGCTGCCGTGGCAGCGCATTACATGCTGTGATCCATGTGGGCGCCGCCACGCAGATCCAGCAGTTCGTGCGGTATGTCGTTCATCCGCATCATCTTGCCGCCGTGCTGTTCGATGAACTTCTTCGCGTCGGCTTCCTGGCTGAAGGAGGCAAAGGTGGGGCCCATCGAGCCATGCAGCTTGCTGCCGTGCACGTAGATGGCCTGACGGGCGTCGATCCAGTTGCCCTGCGGCCGCTCCCATTCGGTCTTGCCCATGTCCTGAACATAGGCCGCCTTCACGGTGCGAATCTGCTCGGGCAGGATCAGCGTGTGCAGCAGCTCGACGGTGTCGCAAAAGAACGAGGGTTCGGGATTGTCGGCGTAATGGATCTGTCCCTTGGGGCCGGGATAATCGGCCAGCAGCATGCCGTCCAGCTCGCAGGCCGTGTCATCCTTGATCTCGACGGCTGCCACGCTGGCCTGGCTGGACGTTTCCTGCTTGCAGGCAGCCAGCGGGCCGAGCGCGGCCAGGGCCGCCATGCCCAGCAGAAGCCGGCGGCGGCTGGTGGCGTCCTCGGAGCGGGGGGCGCAGCAGGCGCAGCGCGCATGCCGGATGGGTTTCATGGTCATGGACGGAACCTCCAGTTGGCGATGGCAAGGGGAATGGCGATCCAGCCGAGCATGACGGTGCTGAGCAGCGCCAGATTGGACAGCAGGGGCGGCACCACGCTCACCAGCCCGTAGGCACTGCGCACGTCCTCGGTGGAGAACACGTTCATGATGCGGAAGACATCGGTGGGGTTGAGCAGCAGCAGCCACGGGAATATCTCGCCACCGTAATGACCGGCCGTGGCCACCAGCACGCCCAGCAGCACCAGATCGAACACCAGCACGAACAGGAACCACAGGACGATGGCGGCGCCAGAGGCTCGCGTGCGGTCACGTGCAATCACCGACACCAGCACGGCCAGGCTCAGAAAAGCCAGTCCCATCAGCAGCGTACTCAGCACGAAACCGCCGTAATGAAAGAGGGCGCGTTCACCAAACTGCACCACCAGCATCACGCCAACCGCTGCCAGTCCCAGCAGCATCGCCAGTGCCAGTGCGGCAGAGAGGCCCGCATACTTGCCCAACAGCAGTTCGCTGCGCGTGATCGGGTGCGACAGCAGAAGATCGAGCGAGCCGCGTTCGCGCTCGCCCACCACAGCATCGAAACCCAGCAGCAGCGCAATCAGCGGCACCAGATAGATGACCAGACTGACGAGGCTGGTGATGGTGAACTCCAGCGAGCGCAGACCGACCGTGCCCTGCTGGGCGCCGCCGGCGTAGGCAATCACCAGTGAAAACACGGCAAACACCAGCGCCACGGCCAGCACCCAGCGATTGCGCAGCCGGTCGCGGAATTCCTTGGCAGCCAGGTGCATCACCTGTCGTGGCTGGATCATCGCGTTTCTCCGTCGGAATCAGAAAAGAACATGTCTTCGAGCGAAGGTTCTTCGACCTGCACATCGGTGAAAAGCCCCGGCGAGGCCAGCAGGAAGCGCAGCAGCGCCATCTTCTGCTCGCGGGGCACATCGAACAGCCAGTTGCCATTGTGCGGCAGCCTCCGCCCGCGCACCTTGGCCAGCGGGGCCGGCAACTGCTGCAGCACCTGCTCGATGGCATGCGGCGTGGCGTGGGCCGAAGGCGTGGCAACCAGCTTCAGCGGCAGGTCGAAGCGTGCGCGCAGTTCGGAGAGCGAGCCCAGCGCCTGCAGGCGGCCATTGGCCATCACGGCCACGCGATCGACACGGTTCTGCAATTCGGCGAGGATGTGCGAAGTGAGCACGATGGTCAGCCCCTGTTCCCGCAATTCGGCCAGCGTGTCCCAGAAGAAATGGATGGCGCGCGGATCGAGACCTGTGGTGGGTTCATCCAGAAACAGCACCTGCGGGTTGCCCAGCAGCGCCTGCGCAAAACCCAGCCGTTGCCGCATGCCCTTGGAATAGGCGCGCACAGGGCGGTCGCCCGCATGCCCGAGACCGACCTTTTCCAGCATCGGGGCGCAGGTGCCGGTGTCGATGTGCTTGAGGCGTGCCAGGAATTTGAGGGTTTCCAGGCCGCTCAGGTTGTCCCACAGCGCCACGTTCTCGGGCAGATAGCCGATGCGTTCGCGCACCTTGCGTGCAGCGGCCCCGGAGACGGCTTCACCGTCGATGCGGATGCTGCCGCTGCTGGGCGCAAGCAGGCCCAGCATCATCTTGAACAGCGTGCTCTTGCCGGCGCCATTGTGGCCGATCAGTCCGAAGACCTCGCCACGCCGGATCGACAGGCTGATGTCGTCGACCGCCACGAACTGCCCGAATTGCCGGGTGATATGGTCGATGTCGATGATGGGTTTCTCGACGGTGTCAGCGGACATCGTTGGGGTCCTCTTTCAGTCGTTTGCGCCAGGTTGCCCAGTCTGCCGACTGCGGCAGCATGCGGGGATTCTTCTCGACGATGCTGGGCACCCGCAGGATGGGGAACTGCTGCCCCACCATGCGCAGCGCCTGAATGGCGGGGCTCGCCAGCAGCATGCGGACGGTGGGATAACGCCAGCTCAGCCGGTCGACCATGTCGTTGGCTTCGTAGGGGATGTCGCCGCGCCCGTCGTCGTCGCGGTCCCAGCCCCGGTAATTGCTCCAGAAATTGCCGCGTGGACCGCCCCAGGGCTGGTCGCGGGTGCCGGCATATTTAACCTGCAGGTGATTCTCGATGAAATCGTTGCCGTCCAGCTCGTTGTTGATCGAGCCCGACATGTGGACCCCGGTGCGGTTGTCGGCCACGATGTTGCCGCGCAGCTTCGTGTATTCCGTGTCGTAGATGAACAGCCCCCGGCCATTGCCCATCACCCAGTTGTTGTCCACGGTGGCATCCTGCAGCGTGCGCAACATGATGCCGTGGTCGGCGTTGTTCCAGGCGCGGTTGTTCCGTATCACCTGATCGCGCACTTCCATCAGCGCAAGCCCGCCCCGGTTGCTCCAGGTGTCATTGTCTTCCCACAGGTTGTAGTAGGAATTCATGTAGTGCGTGCCATAGCGGCTATGATGCAGCCGGTTGCGCTGAAAAACGGCGTGGTGAGACACATCGACGTACAGTGCGTCGCGCACGAAACTGATGTGGTTGTCGATGATGCGCGCGCCCTTCGTGTTGTAGAGCTGCACGCCATTGCCACGTTTGGCGCTGTCGTAATCGCGCTTGCCGGTGATGACATTGTTCAGCACCTGCACATCGTGGGCCTTTTCTATCCACAGTCCGAACAGGTTGTAGCTCAGCGCACTGTTGCGCACGATGGCCCGGTGTGCGCCGGGCTGGATGTAGATGCCGGCATTCTGGCGCAGCAGGCTGTCACCCGAGTCGCGCACATTCAGTCCTTCCAGCACCACGTCGGGCGCTGTCACCCGGATGGTGTCTCCCTTCTGTCCGCCGCTGATGGTGGGGCGGTGCACGCCCTGCAGTGTCAGGGTTTTCTCGATGCGAAGATTTTCGCGGTAGATGCCTCGTTCGATGCGGATCGTGTCGCCGGCAGCCGCGCGGTCGATGGCGGCCTGAATGGATTCACCGGGGCGCACGGTGTGCACGGCGGCCTGCACGGGAGCTGCCAGCAAAAGCAGCGACACCATGCCACCTGCCAGCAGGCGTGGCAACCGGGGGCCGTGTCGGGAAATGACTGGGTAAGTATCCGGCATTGCTGACATCAACAGGGCGGCGTGTGGTGTTCGGGGCAAGGACGGCTTTTCATCCGGGCCAGCCATCTCTTGCCAGTGAGAAAGATACAGCAAACAGCATGCAACCCCGCAAGGGCCGGGGCTGCCAGAGGATACTGCAGAAGAACCTGCAAAAGCGGGTGCATGCCAGCCGGCACCCGCGCGTGACACTGCTCAGAAGGCCAGCAGGTCGTTCGGGGCCAGCACCCAGAAGAAGGCGGCTCCGATCAGCAGGTTCTTGAATGATACATAGCTCAGCATGTCCATGATGTTGGCACGGCGATAGACGCTGCCCCACCACGGACCATCCTTCACATAACGCTTGCCGGAAAGGCGCACGAACACTTCCAGCACGCTCCAGCCGAACCACGTGCCGATCACGGCCAGCGGCGTGACGCTGCCCTGCGCTGCCAGAATCCACAGGAATGTGGCGGTGATGGCCAGTGCAGCACCCAGCGCCACCAGCATGTGGCTGGCCTGCCAGCTGGCACGGCTGAAGGGCCACAGGTGGTCGATCAGCTCGCCGAGGAAGCGGCGCACGCCACGCTGCTGTGCAAAGGCGGGGAGCACCGGCGCCGTGGGCAGGCGTGGGTCAACCCCTTTCACGGGCAGCTGGGCCGGTGTCGGCGTTTCGGGAATGATCGGAATAAAATAGCCGTCCTTGCCGATGGGGGTGAGGGCTTCGCCCTTGCGCTCGCGCAGCTTGCGCTCCTTCGCCAGCGGCGGGCAACTGGTCTGATCGGTATAGAGGATCATGCAGTCGAGACAGTGCATGCACTCGCGGTGGTCGATCTGTCCATCGGCGTTGATGGCGAGCGAGCCGCATGCCTTCGCACATGCCTTGCAGGTATTGCAATCGGGCTTGCGCTTCAGGCCAAACCAGCGGAAGGTGCTGGGCATGGCCAGTGCAGCGCCCAGCGGGCAGATGTACTTGCAGTAGGGGCGCTCGATGAACACCGCCAGTGCCAGGATGATGAGCACGAAGGCGCCATAGGGCCAGCTGCGGTTGGTGATGCCCACCAGGAAGGTCGTCTTGAAGGGCTCCACTTCCGCCAGCTTTTCGGCTTCCACCATCGAGAACAGCGACACGGCCAGCAGCACGAAGAACACCGCATACTTGATCCATTTCAGCCGGTCGTGCCACTTCACCGGCAGCAGGAACTGGTATTTCTTCAGACCAACCTTTTCGCCGATGACATGCAGCAGCTCCTGCAGCGAGCCGAAGGGGCAGGCCCAGCCGCAGAACAGCCCGCGTCCGAACACGATCACCGTGATGGCGATGAATATCCAGAACAGGAAGATGAACGGGTCGCTGAGGAACAGCGTCCACTCCCACTTGAACAGGATCGAATGGAACCAGGTGAGGATCTGCGTGACCGACGGCTGTGCCAGCAGGCCAAAGCCCACCCAGGTAATGAAGATCACCCAGAAGCTGTACTTGAAGGCATTCACCGGCCAGGTGTTCTTGTGCGTGGAGCGGCGCGTGAGCTTCTCGCGCAGCGCATACACCACGCCCAGTGCCACCAGCATCAGGGCAAACACCGTGATCTGAATGGGGCGGGCCTTCCAGATCTTCAGCCATGCCGGATCGGGGCGCACCACTTCCGGCCGGCCTCCCACCAGATATTGGTCGGGCATCCAGTATTCGCGGTCGAAGGCGAGAAAGGTCTTTTGCCCGGTTTCGCGGTCCAGCTTGTTGGCCAGAAAGCTCATCTTCCACGGATAGGCCGCCGAAAAGGCTTTCGAGCGGATGATGAAGATGCCCGATTCGGAGTAGCGCGGCGCGTCCTTCACGCCCAGACCGTAAAGGTTCTTCGCGTCCAGATCGCGGAAGGTGAAGGTGTCGCCGTCCTGGAAGATCTGGATGCGGTCATAGATGCCACCGCGCACGAAGCCCGAGCCCTTGAAGGATTCGTTGCCATTGGTGCGGATGACGAAGATGGCGTTCTCGCCTTCCTTCAGGTCGGCCATCAGGCGTTCCCAGGTGTTCTGTCCCAGAATGGCCGGGCCGATGATGGGCGAATTGAGCGAACCGAACCACAGCTCGATGAAAGGAGTCCCGGTGTTCTGCAGGCCCACCTGTTCGGGCTGCACCGTGAGCTTCTGGACGGCTCCCTGGCTGACCAGATCTGCCCAGCCGGGCAGGGCTGCGCCAGCAGCGGGCTGCACGTAATTCACGGGCTTGCGCACCACTGGCTGGATGATGCCCACCTGCTTGGCAACGGCAGATCCCGAGGTCATGATCACCTGGTTCTGCGCCACTACCGTCACGGTGGCGCCTGCAATGGCATCCACACCGATCACGCCGTCTTCGGGGCGTGACTGACCCACCTCGATGTTGTCCTTCACCGAGCGGCCGAGGTACTGGTCATTGAATTTCAGCAGGGCAGACTCGGGAATGCCGAGCAGCAGGATGGGTTCGGAATGCTTCAGCACCTTGATGCCGACATACTTGCCGGCCGTGTCCATGCCGATCAGCGTGACGACAGGTTTGCCGGAATAGGCCGGCGTGTCGGTGATGTCGGTGGACAGCATCACGTAACCGAGCAGCTGATTGCCATCGGCGCCGCCATAGGCTTCCACGTAAGGGGGCTGCCCCTTGCGTTCGGAGAAGCGCTTCGCCCCCGGAAAGACATCGGCACAGGGAATCAGTGCGCACATGTCCTTGGTGGTGTTCAGCCCGGCCGGCAATTTTGCTTCGTATGCCTGAGAGCCACGCACGGTGTGCGAGTGGGGGGCGGCAAATGCTGTCAGCGCAAGCAGGCTGCAGAATGCTGCAACCATGCTGCGCCAGCCACGGGATAGCCATGTCATGTCGAGTCTCGCTTGCCATCGGCAACACGCCGCAGCCCGGTGCCATCAGATGAGGGCTGTCTGGCATGTTGCAGACATTTCATGTGATTTCCCCGGAAACATCGCCGCTGATGACTGCGGCAGTTGGCCGGTTGTCTCCGATCATGCACCGTTGCTGCTTTTTCATTCTTGAGAATGCGCAAGGTTTTTGGCGGAAAACGTCCGGGCCGCACAAGAAAAAAGCCCATGCCGGCGTGGGTTGCACATCGGCATGGGCAGTTGCCACAGGCAGCACGCAGGTGCTGCCGGCAGGGAGGCTCGTTACGGCGTCACCGTCATCCGGCCGCGCATCTCAAGGTGCAGCGCGTGGCAGAAGTTGGTGCAATAGAACCAGAACACGCCCGGCTTGTCGCACTTGAAGGTGACAGAGCAGGTTTCCTGCGGGTTCACGATGAAGCTGATGTTGTACTCGGGAATCGCAAAGCCGTGGGTCAGATCCTCGACCTTGTCGATGTTGGTCAGGTACAGCGTGACTTCGTCGCCCACCTTGAAATCCAGGTCGATCGGCTCGTAGGTCGGCGCGAAGGAGATCATCTTCACCGTGACCTTGTTGCCTTCCCGCTTGACACCGGCTTCCGAGGCATCCTTGGTTGCCATCGGGAAATCGGCCATGTTGTAGACCTGTTTCGTCTGGATCCAGTCACGCGGGATCAGGATGAAGTCGTGAGGCTCGGGGCGCACGGCATTGTCGTGCACCAGCACCATCTGTTCGCCGGTGATGTCGAGCAGCTGGTCGTTTTCGGGGTGCAGCGGCCCGACCGGCAGGAAGCGGTCCTTCGAGAACTTGTTGCCCACTGCCATCCAGACGCCATCGGCCTTGACGGTTTCCGCCCCGGTGGCATTGATGTGGCCCGGCTGGTACATCACGTCGATCTTGTGGACGATCGGGTTCACCTGCTTGTCGCCGGCATACTTCTTGATGGCCTTCTCGATGTTCCACTTGCAGACCTGGCTGTCGAGGAACAGCGTGGTGTAGGCGTTGCCACGTCCGTCGAAGGTGGTGTGCAGAGGTCCGAGGCCCACTTCGGGCTCGGCCACGATGGCCTTGTCGGGATCGTCCAGCTTGCCGTCGAACCAGTCCAGCACCTTCTGCAGCTCGATCACCGTGCAGGTGGGCGAGAGCTTGCCCGAGCAGATGAAATACTTGGTGTCGGGCGTGGCGTTCACCCCGTGCGGGTTCTTCGGCACCGACACGCGCACGGCCAGTGCCGTTTTCGGGTCCTTGATGGCTTCCACGCGGCAGTCGACCACCGGCACCTTCGAGTCACCGATGGTGGTGAACTTGCCTTCCTTCACGGCCTTTTCAATGCGCTCGATGTGGAAGAAGATGCAGGCATCGCGCTCGGCCGACATCATGTCGGTGTAGTGCGTGCCGTTTTCGGTGTTGTACTGGTTGGTGGCAGCCAGCTTGCCGTCGTAGGAGGTGGCCACCAGGTCGCAGTTGCCGTCGATTTGTGCCTGCCAGCGCACTTCCATCGTTTCGGCGTCGACGCAGGTGAACAATGCGCCGTAGCTGCCATCCGAAAGGTTCTTGCCGTCGTTCGGCAGCGGCGTGCGGAACTCGTGGCCGCAGAACACCCGGGTCGTGTAGTTGATCTTCGGATCTACCGGGTCGCGCCTGTCGGGGAACAGGCCGTGGAAGCCCTGCACGTTCGGCAGCTTGGTGATCTTGTCGCACACCATGTAATCCAGACGGATGCGGGCGAGGCGCGCGTTGATCTTGTCGTTGATCCAGGCGTATTTGCCGTCGTAGAAACCGTCCTTGTAGGATGCGTGCGTGTGGTGCGTGTCGGCTACCGTGTACTCCAGCGTGCCGTCGGGCTTCGTGCCCATGATGGCCTTGGATTCGTTGGTGATGCCCCAGCCGACCAGCACGTCGGGCACGAAGCAGGGGATGCGCAGCAGTTCGCGGCCCGAGGGAATGCCCAGGATGCGCGCGTCACCGGTGTGACCGCTACTCCAGATGCCATAGTGGGTGTCCAGCTGTCCCGGCTTGATTTCCGAGCTTCCCGCGCCGCCCACATGCGGGTCGGCCTTGGGTTGTTCAGCGGCTGCCGGTGCAGCAGCTGGCGCAGCAGCCTTGCCGGCGTTCTCGTCCTTGCAGGCAGCCAGCCCAACGCTGCCGATGCCGAACACGGCAGCAGCATTGAGAAAACGACGCCGCCCGACGCCGGTGTTGCCGGTTTCCGGGGACGCTCCTTGCGTTTTCGATTCCATTCTTTTTGCCTCTCTTGGGTAAACCACAAACCGATAGGGTGCTGCGCTAGTAAATAACTGTCAGATTACTCCTGATCGGCGGGGGGCGAAATTGACTTACGGCAATGCGAATGGTTTTTTTCCGTGCTCCGATCGTTCCCGGTCATCGTGCTGAAAGCGCATGCCGCTCAGCCCACCAGTAGGTCGGTCAGCGCTTCGGCGTCGATGTTGCCGAAGTAGGTTGTGAGGTCGAGATCCTCGAAGGCCGCCCGGATCGTGTCCCGCCGGTAAGTCACGCCAGTCAGCCGCCTTTCCACGTCTGCAATGTCGCCCATTCCGAAGAAGTCCCCGTAGATGCGGATCTGCCGTATCGTGCCCCCGGCCACGTCGAAACGGAACTGGATCGAGCCGATGGGAAATTTCCGGTAGCGTTCGCTGCTGAATGCCGGTGATCGGCCGTAGTTCCAGTCCCAGTTTCCGAAACGCTCGGCGCGGATGCGCTCCACCGCCTGCCAGTCGTCATCGGTCAGTGCGAAGCGTGGCACGTCGGCCAGGTCTTGCACGTCAAAGAGCTTCAGCAGCAGCTGGTCGCGCAATCCGCGCGTGTCGAGCCCCTGCCATTCAGGGGCCAGCCAGGGCTTCAGGTTGGTCACGCGGCTGCGCACCGATTTCACGCCCTTCGATTCGATCTTGTCTGCCCTTGGTTTCAGGGCCGCTGTCACTTCGTCCAGATTGCTGTCGAACAGCAGGGTGCCATGTGCCGTCAGCCGGCCGTGTCGGGTGTAGAGGGCGTTGCCGGAAAACTTCCTGCCTTCGATCAGCAGGTCGTTGCGTCCTTCCAGAACGGCACCTGTCGCCCCCATCTGATGCAGGGCCGCCAGCACGGGTCGTGTGAAAGCGGAGAAGTCCCGCGCCATGCCGCTGCCATTCTGGATGAAGCAGTAGGACAGGTTGCCAAGGTCGTGATACACCGCTCCGCCGCCAGACATGCGCCGGACGACCTGGATGCCCTGGGCTTCCACGTAGGGCTGATTGATTTCCTCGATCGTGTTCTGATTGCGACCGATGATGATGGATGGTCTATTGATATAGAAAAGCAGAAGCGGCTCGTCGGAACGGCAGTTTTCGACGAGGTGCGTTTCCAGTGCAATGTTGATGCTCGGATCGGTGATGTCCTGGTTGTCGACGAAGTACATGGGCAATAAGGGTTATCCCGCAGAAACGGGCAGGGTGAAAGGATGTGCCGGCCGGAATGGAGGGCGTTGCGCGTCGGGCTGCTCTCCGGACTTATACCCCGAAAACAAAGGCCCGGTTGGCAGTGGGTTCATGTACCGCTGCCCGCGGCTTCCGTTTCATGCAGTCCCAGTTCGTTGCGTATCCACCTGCAGAAGATGCCGATGGCATGCGTGCGGCGGGTGGCACGTGACCAGGTCAGATAGTGCCCCCGGTAATGCAGGGGTTTTTCCACATCGGCCAGCGGCCGCACCAGCTTGCCGGCGGCCATCTCCCGCTGGGCCAGCAGGGTCGATTCCAGAATGACCCCCCAGTCATCGACCGCGGCGGCAATTGCCATGAAACTGCGGTCGAAACGCGCACCGCGCAGCGCCGGGGGAGGCATGCCCTGCGTCTGGAACCAGCCTGACCAGCGAATCTGTTTCACGTCGCTCTGGATGAGCGTTGCCTGATGCAGGTCTTCCAGCCGACGGATCTTCCGGGCCATTGCCGGGCTGCACAGGGGCGTCAGCAGCTCCTCGCCCAGCGACATCACCACCTGTCCCTCGTCACGGGGCTTGCCGTAGACGATGTCGATATCGAACTCGTCGTGCTCGAAACGCACCGGGTCGGTGTTGGCTGCCAGACGCAGGTCGATGTCCGGGTGGGCCACCAGAAATTCGCGCAGTCTCGGCATCAGCCATTGCGCCGCAAAGCTGGGGGCGGTGTGCACGCGCAGAATGCTGGGGCCCTTCGCGCCGATCTCGTCCAGCCCCTGGCGCAGGGCATCCAGTGCGCGCCCCACGTGACTGTAGAGTGCCTCGCCTGCGGGCGTGAGTTTTATGGAGCGGGTGGTGCGCCTGAACAGCGGCGTGCCCAGGCTGTCTTCCAGGCGGCGAATGGCATGGCTGACGGCACTGGGAGAGAGAAAGAGTTCATTGGCAGCCGCACGAAATGAACCGGTGCGTGCGGCAGACTCGAAGGTACGCAGAACCGAGATGGGAACGTTGCGCAGCATTGGTGACATCCTTTCATCAATACGTGTATTTTTAACGTTTGATGCGCCCTTTGTCGATTGGCATATTTTCAGAAACCAGATCCGGTCCCGGCAGGTCTGAGCCGAGGACTCCGCATCACCCTCTCAGAGGAGACACCATGCTGCTGAAAGACAAAGTCACCGTCATCTCCGGCGCCGCCAGCCCTCGCGGCATCGGTTTTGCCACCGCAAAACTGTTCGCGCAACACGGCGCCCAGGTGGTCATTCTCGACCTCGACGAGAAGGCAGCAAAGGATGCTGCCGCCCAGCTCGGTGACGGCAAGCACCTGGGCATTGCCTGCAACGTAGCCGACAAGGCTGCCTGCGAAGCTGCGGCGAAACAGGTCATCGACACCTACGGTCGCATCGACGGACTCGTGAACAACGCCGGCATCACCCAGCCCGTCAAGATCATGGAGATCGACACGGCCAGCTGGGACCGCATCATGGATGTGAACCTGCGTGGCGTGCTCTACCTCAGCCAGGCATTCATCCCGCAATTCCGTGCCCAGAAAAGCGGCTCCATCGCCTGCACGTCCAGCGTGTCGGCACAGCGTGGTGGCGGCATCTTCGGTGGCCCGCACTATTCCGCTTCCAAGGCGGGCGTGCTTGGTCTCGCCAAGGCGATGGCCCGCGAGCTGGGGCCCGACAACATCCGCGTCAATTGCGTCACCCCGGGCCTGATCCAGACCGACATCACCGGTGGCAAGCTCACCGACGACATGCGCAAGGAAATCCTGAAAGGCATTCCGCTCAACCGTCTCGGCAATGCCGACGACGTGGCCGACGCCTTCCTGTTCCTTGTCTCCGATCTCTCCACCTACATCACGGGTGGCGTCATCGATGTCAACGGCGGCATGCTGATCCACGGCTGATTCTCTGCTGCGGCTGCGGGCACTGCACGACGCCCGAGCCGCAGGTACGGAAGGGCGCTTCAATGACCTGCCAGCAGCCTGTCCCGCAAGCAGGTGCGACAGGCTGCACGGTCAGGCATCCTGCAGTCGTTCTGCATGAATGAAGGTGCCCGCGATTCAACGACGGCAGCGTGTGACGATGACCTCCCGCTTCTGAATGTACTGGCTGCTGCTCCTGCATGGCGCTTGTGCAGGAATCATCAGGGCGCAGGGATGGCATCAGGGCTGCACTACAAACATTTCCCCGCATCATGGATCAACGAAGCACACCACCAAAAGCCGATATCGAGGCGTTGAAAAAGGCCGCCTATCGCATCCGCCGCTTTGCATTGCGCATGGGCGAAGTGCAGGGGCAGGGCTATATTGGTCAGGCACTCGGCATGGCCGAAGTGCTTGCCGTCGCCTACCGGCATGCACTCAATTACGATCCGGCCAATCCCGAAGCCGAGGATCGTGACCGCTTCCTGCTGTCGCATGGACACTATGCCATCGCGCTCTATGCCGCGCTGATCGAGGCCGGCATCATCCCCGAGTCCGAACTGGAAACCTACGGCAGTGACGACAGCCGTCTGCCGATGTCCGGCATGGCAGCCTACACACCCGGCATGGAAATTTCGGGAGGCTCGCTGGGGCAGGGGCTGCCGATTGCCGTCGGCATGGCATTGGGCCTGCGGCAGAAGAAAAATCCCGCCTTTGTCTACAACTCGATGTCTGATGGCGAGCTGGACGAAGGTTCGACCTGGGAAGCAGCCATGTCGGCCGCACATCACCAGCTCGACAACCTGATCTGCATCGTTGACGTGAACAGCCAGCAGGCCGATGGCGCCTCGCAGCGTATTCTGGGTTTCGAGCCGCTGGAGCAGAAATGGGCCTCGTTTGGCTGGCATGTGCAGCGCATCGACGGCAATGACATCGAGGCCGTGGTGAAGGCATTCGACAATGCCCGCACCCACAGCGAAAAGCAGCCGCGCGTGATCATTTCCGATACCCGCATGGGCCGCGGCGTGCCCTTCCTGGAATCGCGCGAGAAGAACCACTTCATCCGGGTGGATGAGCATGAATGGGCCGAAGCCATCGCCATTCTCGATGCCGCCAATCCCGAAGCCCGCCCGTGAAGGAGCCGTCCATGAGCCAGCAGAAAGATTCATCCGCAAAGCCCCGCCTGAAAACCTCCGCGATGATTGCGTCCATCGCCGGTGAGGATCAGCGCACCGAGGCCGCTCCCTTCGGCCACGCCCTGGCAAAACTTGCCGAAGCGCGCGCCGACATCGTCGGCATGACGGCAGACCTTGCCAAATACACCGACCTGCACATCTTCGGTCAGGCCCATCCCGATCGCTTCTTCCAGATGGGCATGGCCGAGCAGTTGCTGATGGGCGCAGCAGGAGGCATGGCGAAGGAAGGCTTCGTGCCCTTTGCCACCACCTATGCAGTGTTCGCGTCCCGGCGTGCCTATGACTTCATCCATCAGGTCATTGCCGAAGAACATCTCAATGTCAAGATTTGCTGCGCATTGCCGGGTCTTACCACCGGCTATGGCCCCAGCCATCAGGCCACCGAAGACATTGCCATCTTCCGTGGCATTCCTGGCATCACCATCATCGATCCCTGCGATGCACTCGACACCCGCGAAGCGGTGCCGGCCATTGCCGCCCATGAAGGCCCGGTCTACATGCGCCTGCTGCGCGGCAAGGTGCCGCTGGTGCTCGACGAATATGACTACCATTTCGAGCTGGGCAAGGCCAAACTGCTGCGTGATGGGAACGACGTGCTGATCATTTCCAGCGGCCTGCTCACCATGCGCGCGCTCGAAGTGGCACAACAGCTCGAAAAGGATGGTATTGGCGTGGCCGTGCTGCATTCGCCCACCATTAAGCCGCTCGATGTCGACACCATCACCCACGAAGTGAAGCGCAAGGCCCGTCTCGTCGTCACGGCCGAGAACCACTCGGCTGTCGGCGGGCTGGGTGAGGCAGTGGCCACCTCGCTGCTCACGCGGGGTGTGGTGCCGACGGCATTCCGCATGATCGCACTGCCGGATGCCTTCCTCGATGCTGGTGCACTGCCGACACTGCATGATCGCTATGGCATTTCTTCAGACGCCATCAAGACTTCCATCAAGGGCTGGCTTGGCTGACGCCAGGCGGCTGATCGGGCGTGATGCCTCGTGAAGCCGCCTGATCGGGGCTGCTGCTCGCGTCGACGGGCATGAGTGGCGGCCCGCACGGTACAGGCAGGCGTCCGGTGGCCCGTCCTTGCTGAATACCCCGCTGGCCTGGGGTTCAGCCCCATAACAGGCCAGCAACCAGAAACAAGGAGACAAGAGATGGGCATCAACCGCAGGGCCTTCCTGGCCAGTTCGGTTGCACTCGCAAGCCCGGTATTTCCGGGCATCCTGCGTCATGCACGCGCCGCCGTCACGCTGATGCTCGCGCACGGCGCCGCACCCACCAATCCGCGCGCGGTGGCTGCCCGGCATTTCGCCAGCCTCGTCGAGGAAAAGACCGCAGGGGCCGTCAAGGTCAACATTGCCGGTTCCGAGCAGCTGGGCAGCGATGCCGCCATGCTCACCAGCCTGCGTATCGGCGCCATCGATTTCAGCATCAACAGCCAGGGGCCTACCTCCGCCATCATTCCCGAGATGAACGTGCTGGGCCTGCCTTTCATGTTCAGGGATGCGGCCCAGGCATTCCGGGTGCTGCAGGGGCCGGTCGGACAGACGCTCGTCGATGCGCTGGCGGCCAGGGATCTGGTGCTGCTCGGCTGGTGGGACAACGGCATCCGCCACGTCACCAACAGCAAGCGCCCCATCCAGAAGCCCGCCGATCTGCGGGGGCTGAAATTGCGCGTGCCGGCCGACGCCATGCTGACGGACATCTTCCGCACGCTGGGCGCCACCACCGAGCAGATTGCCTTCGGCGAACTCTACCTGGCCCTGCAGCAGGGCGTCGTCGATGGTCAGGAAAACCCGCTGGCCAACATCGAGAGTGCCAAGATCCACGAGGTCAATCGCTTCATCAGCCTCACGGGCCATGCCTGGCAGTGCAACCCGTTCATGATGTCGCCTGCCACGCCCGGGAAACTCGGCCGGCCCGAGCTGGACGCCATCCGTGCCGCCGCCGAGGAGGCTGGCGCACGGCAGCGGCAAAGCATGGAGGAGGCCGATCTCAAACTGCTTGACGTGTTCCGGAGCAGGAAAAACGTCCAGATCAACGAACCCGACAGGGATGCGCTGCGCGAGGCCACCGCGTCGGTTTATGACACCTGGAAAAAGAAACCGTTTGGCCGGATCGTCCAGCAGACGATCGATGCCGTTGCTGCGGCCGGTTGAACCCAGGAAAACAAGGAGACTGTCATGTCCGGGGTTTCTGTGAAGGAGAACATCGTCGCCATGACCCTGAAGGTGGATGCCTGCATCCGCCGCATTTCAGAGGTGATCGTGGTGGCCACTGCAGGCGTGATGCTCGTCACCCTGGCGGTGAACGTGCTGATGCGTTATCTGATGCATGGAGGCGGCATCAGCTGGTTTGCCGAGCTGCCCAGCCTGCTGTTTCCGTGGATGATTGCCGCCGGCATCATCCTGGCGGTGCAGCAGGGCGCGCATATCGCCATCGACCTGCTGCGCGACATGTTGCCCACCGGGGGCAAGCGTGTGCTCGCCGTGTTGGTCAATCTGCTGCTGGTACTGTCCTACGGCATCCTGTTCTCGGCGCTGCTCGAAATGATCGAAATCGTTTCCATCGAACGCAGCGCATTGCTCAACGTCTCTGCAAGCTGGCCCTACAGCGCGATGGCTTTTGCCGCGTTCTGTGTGGCCCTCTGCTGTCTGACGATCTCGCTGCGCATCATGCTCAAGGACATCGATGCCGCGCATGCCTACAAGGCCGAGGAGGCTCACTGACATGATCACCATACTCGTGATTGCATTTCTCGTGCTGCTGGTGCTCACCGTGCCCATCGGCCATGCACTGCTCATTGCTTCCGGCATCGCGGTGCTGTTCAGCGACTTCCTGCCGCTCAACCTCATCTCCCAGCAGCTCTTTGCGCCCACACAGTCCTTCCCGATGTTGGCGCTGCCCTTCTTCATCCTGGCAGGCAGCCTGATGATGAGCGGCGAGCTGGGCAACAACCTGATCGAATTTGCCAAGACGCTGGTGCAGCGTTTCCGCGGTGGCCTGGCATCGGTCACGGTGCTGGGCTCTGCCACGATGGGGGGCGTGTCGGGTTCTGCCGTGGCCGATGCCTCGGCGCTCGGTTCCATCCTGCTGCCCTGGCAGAAGCGTGAAGGCTATCCGCCTGCCTTCAACGCGGCCAACAATGCGGCCTCGTCGATGATCGCCGTGCTCATTCCGCCGTCGATTCCGATGATCCTGTATTCGCTGGTCTCGGGCGCCTCGATTGGCACGCTGTTTCTGGCGGGTGTGTTGCCGGGGCTGATGATTACCGGCGCCTTCGTCATGGTCTGCTATTTCTCGGCACGTGCCCGTGGCTTTCCCGTGCTGAACGAGCCCTTCGACTGGAAACGCTTCTGGTCGCTGCTGTGGAAGGCTGCGCCTGCGCTGGCATTGCCGGTGCTCATTCTGGTGCTGCTGCGCTTTGGTGTGGCCACCCCCACCGAAGTGTCGGTGCTCGCCACCTTCTATTCGATGGCGATGGGCTTTTTCGTCTACCGCGATCTCACCTTCAGGCGCGTCATCAACTCGATCATCTCCGCAGGTGTGTCCACGGGTGTGGTCATGATCGTCATCATGGGCTCATCGGCCGTGGGCTGGCTGCTCACCTACGCGCAGATTCCGCAGACCTTCACCGCATGGGCGATGCAGACCCTGCAGGAACCCTGGCTGATCATCCTGGTGCTGAACCTCATCATGCTGGTGGTGGGCATGTTCATCGACCTGCCGGCTGCCATCCTGCTGCTCGGCCCGATCTTCGTGCCGCTGGCAAAACAGATCGGTCTCGATCCCGTGCAGCTTGGCATCATGATGGTGCTGAATCTCGCCATCGGCCTGTTCACGCCGCCTCTGGGCACCACGCTGTTCATATCCAGCGCCATTGCCAAGGAGCCTGTGATGAAGGTGGTGAAGGAGTTGCTGCCCTTCTACTTCGCTGCGCTGGCCGTGATGCTGATGTTCAGCTACATCCCGGCGCTCACGCTGAAGCTGGCCTGAAGCAGGAGTGCCTGGCGCCGGCCTGCGGCTGGCGCCCCGGCTGCATCACCGGCATCAGCCGGAAATTGGCCGGAGTGATCCCGTGGCATCCACAGATGCCACGGGTTTTTTGCGCATGCCTTGCGCACGCCAGGAGCACGGGCTGTTGCGGTCTGCAGGCAGGGAAGTCCGTCAGCCCTGGCGCCGGGCGCGATTCATCTGCCACATGCCACCCACCACCAGCGCAGCGCCGATCAGCAGGGAAGGGTGCATGTCTTCGCCCAGCCACAGCGTCGAGATCAGGATGCCGAAGATGGGCACCAGCACCATGTAGCTGGCAGCTGTGCCCACGCCCAGATGCTGGATGCCGGCAAAATACCAGAGATAGGCGACCGAAGTGGCTCCAACGGCGAGGCCGATCAGGCTGAACCAGACGGGGGCTGGTGCGTTCAGAGCCGTCGCCCAGTTGCCCGGCCCTTCGCTGATGCTGGCGGTGATCGTCAGCATCAGCGTGCCGACGATGGCCGTGCCCAGCGTGGTGACGAGCGGGCTGATGCCCTGCAGCACGACACGACCGATCATCGTGTAACCCGTCCAGCAGAGCACGGTGGCCAGCAGCAGGTACTCGCCCGTACCCACGCCGCCGGTAAGAATTGCCAGCGGATTGCCGCGCGCAATGGCCGTGAGCGCGCCGATGATGGCCAGTGCCATGCCGGCGACGATGCCGCGATTGAGTTTTTCCTGAAAGAAGAAGGCGCCGAGCACCAGCGGCAACACCGGATTGAGTGCCACCACGGTGCTTGCCTTGCTGGCCGGCACGTATTGCAGGGCCAGCATGAAAAAGCTGGCGTAGCCGAACACGCCAAAGGCACTGGCTGCAGTCAGGCCGAGCCATTGTCGTGCCCGCAGGCGGAGCAGGGGGCCGGGCCCTTCGGTGAGGAACATCCAGAGCAGCAAGGTCAGGCTGGCGATCAGAAAACGCAGGGCACCGCCCGTCAGCGGCGGCATGCTCTGCACGATGTAGCGCGCCCAGGCCCAGGAGGCTCCCCACAGCACGGCCATGCCAACGAGCTGCAGGTGGTAGCGGGTGAGCGGAGCGTGGGTTGAGTGTGTGCTGGACATGATGCGGGCCGAGGGGCTGGTACTGCGAGCAGATGTTCATGGTAAGAGAAATGGTGATGTCTGGTTCACGATGGGGGCTTCTGTCCTGGAAAGGGGACTGAAGCCGCCTTGTTGCCGGGCTTTGTTTTTGCGCAGGGAAGGTTTCTGTTCAGGACAGGAAGCGCTGAGGCATCTCCCCCGGGGGAAGGCGGCACAGCCCAGCGGCTCAACGCCGTCAAGCGCCGAATGTGCCGCTGGGCCGCGCTGCCTTCCCGTTTTCCCTTGTGGCGAGCGTCGCGCTTATCCCTTCACGACGTACTCACTTGATGTCGCCCTGATTGTGGATCGGCGTTTTTCTGACGAGAAAAATCTGCTCATCCGCCAGCCAGGGCGGCTACCCTCCTGCAAGGGATACCCTTTGCCAACCCCCAAGGGCTGGGAGGCCGTGCCCGTCGAAGGCGCATTTGGCGCTTGACGCCACTGAGCCTGCGACGGGTATGGCCTCACGGCCCTCTCGCATCGGAGACCGAAGGTCTTCAGCACCTGCAGAAGCCCTTCCAGCTGGTTCCTCTGCCTGTTCAATGAAAATCCCGCGACTGCGTGACGAGTTGGCCCAGCCAGTTGCTCAGGTCGTGCAGCTGGCGGGCGATCAGGTGGCAGACGCCATCAACATGTTCCCAGCGACCATCGACGGCCAGCAGACGGCTGCCGACCAGAGCCTGCCGCTGGCGCTGCGCCAGATCCTGCCAGACCACGACGTTGATGACACCGTCCTCGTCTTCGAGCGTGACGAAGGTGGTGCCGTGCGCCGTGCCGGGCCGCTGCCGGCCGATGACCAGACCTGCCGTGCGCACCAGGCTGCCATGAGCGCGTTTTTTCAGAACGCTTGATGACAGGCAGCGGTATTCATCCAGGCGTGTGCGCAGCAGGGCAACCGGATGTGTCTCCAGCGTCAGTCCCTGGGTGCGATAGTCGGCCATCAGTTCCTCCACGCGGTGCGGTGCAGGCAGTGTCACCAGCTGCTCAGTGGGCGCGCCGTGCAGCAGCGGGGTGGAGGGCTGCACGCCTGCCACCTCCCAGCGTGCCGCGTTGCGGTGTTCGCTCAGGCTGCGAAGTGCACCGCCTTCAGACAGCAGGGTGGCCTCGCGCCGGTTCAGGCGGGCGCGTTCGCACAGCTCGGCCACGCTGCCAAAGGTTTTGCGTTCACGCGCCTGCACGATGCGTCGTGCGCTGTCGGGGCTGCATCCGAACAGCTGGCGAAAGCCGAGGCGCAGCGCAAGGCGTGCCGTTGTGTGTGGAGAAGCATTGGTGCCGGGCGCGTCATGGGTGTCAGTCATGGCTGACAGGGAAGTCTCGGTCGGCGTGCCAGCCGCTTCGCAGGGGGAGGAAGCTACCGGCCCTGCCGGCGATACTGTTCCAGCCGTTGCGCCGGAGGTAGGGACAGCATCGTGAGCGCCGCTCCTGTTTTGCGCGTCGGGTTGCCCGATGCTTTCCAGCGTGTTGTCCCAATGGCTGTGCAGCACGTCCACGGGCAGCACGCGCACGCCGTGTCGCCGTGCATCCTGAATCAGGGAACTGGCCGAGTAAAAGCCCATGGGCTGTGAATTGAGCAGGGCGCAGACGAAGGCTGCCGGGTAATGTTGCTTCAGCCAGCAGCTCGTCCAGGTGATGAGAGCGAAAGAGGCCGAATGGCTTTCGGGGAAACCATAGCTGGCAAAGCCTTTCAGCTGCTCGAAGATGCGTTCGGCAAATTCCCGGGTGTAGTCGCGTTCCAGCATGCCGCTGATCAGGCGCTTGCGGTGCACTTCCAGATCGCCGTGGCGTCGCCATGCAGCCATCGAGCGGCGAAGCTGGTCGGCCTCTCCGGGGGTATAGCCCGCAGCCACCACGGCGAGCTTCATCACCTGCTCCTGAAAGAGCGGCACACCCAGCGTGCGCTCGAACACCTCCTGCAGGGCAGCCGACGGATAGGTGACGGCCTCCTTGCCCTGACGGCGACGCAGGTAGGGATGCACCATCTTCCCCTGAATGGGGCCGGGCCGCACGATGGCGACCTGAATCACCAGGTCGTAGAAACTGGCGGGTTTCAGGCGCGGCAGCATCGACATCTGCGCACGCGATTCGATCTGGAAGGTGCCGATGGTGTCGGCCTGCTGGATCATGGCCCAGGTGGGGGCATCATCCTGGGGAATGGTGGCCGGTGTCAGCTCCAGGCCGTGATGCTGCTTCAGGAGGCTCAGGGCCTTGCGGATGCAGGTGAGCATGCCAAGCGCCAGACAATCCACCTTCAGCAGTCCCAGCACGTCCAGATCATCCTTGTTCCACTGGATGATGGTGCGATCCGGCATGGCGGCATTTTCGATGGGCACGAGGCGCGACAGGGGCTCGTCGGAAATCACGAAACCGCCCACATGTTGCGACAGGTGCCGGGGATGATCTCGCAGCGCATCGACCAGATGCAGCAGCCGCTGCATCAGTCGCGTGTCGGGGTCGAAACCGGCTTCGCGCAGCCGCTCGACAGTGTCGCCATAGACGCTGCTGCGGCCGAAGCAGGCGCTGATGGCATTGACCTGATCCAGCGGGAAGCCCAGTGCCCGCGCCACGTCACGGGCCGCGCTGCGGCTGCGGTAGCAGATGACGTTGGCGGTGAGTGCTGCGCGGGCGCGGCCATATTTGCCGTAGATGTATTGAAAGACTTCTTCCCGGCGCTCGTGCTCGAAATCCACGTCGATGTCGGGCGGCTCGTTCCGTTCGCGGCTGATGAAGCGTTCCATCAGCAACTGCATGCGGGAGGGATCGACTTCGGTAATGCCCAGTGCAAAGCAGACGGCAGAATTGGCTGCCGAGCCACGGCCCTGGCACAGGATGTTCCGGCTGCGCGCAAAGCGCACGATGTCGTGTACCGTCAGGAAATAGGCTTCGTAGTTCAGGTCGGCAATCAGCGTCAGTTCATCGTCGATCTGCCTTGCGACTCTGGGGGGCGTGTCCTGCGGCCAGCGCCAGCGCATGCCGGCTTCCGTCAGCTGGCGCAGCCATGAGGACGGCGTTTCGCCATCGGGCACCAGTTCTGCCGGGTAACGGTAGCGGATCTGATTCAGCCGGAAATGGCAGCGTTCGGCAATGCGCACGCTCTCGGCCAGCAGACTGGCAGGATAGATGTTTGCCAGTGTCTCGCGCTGGCGCAGATGGCGTTCGCCATTCTGAAAAAGCAGCAGCCCGGCTTCAGCCACCGGCACGTTGTGGCGCAGGGCCGTCAGCACGTCCTGCAACGGGCGACGGCGACGCACGTCCATGTGCACATCGCCGGTCGCCACGGCAGGCAGTCCGGTCTGTTCTGCCAGATGCAGCAATTGCTTCAGGGTCAGGTCGTCATCGCGGTCGCGGTGCAGTTCCACTGCAAGCCAGGCGTTGCTGAAGTTTTGCCGTAGCCATTGTCCGTGTCGGATGTCTGGTGCGCGCCCCGGCAGCCAGAGGGCAAGCAGGCCGGTGTGGTGGCGCGTGTCCGGGGGCGCGGCAAATGCTGCATGGCATGTGTGACTTGCAGCTTCTGAAGCGCTTTCCTGTGTGCTGGGTGGCAGGTTTTCATCGGCGCGCAGCCAGCTTTCGACATCGGCCCTGCTCAGGCTGTAGCTGCCTTTGGTGGCGGCGCGTCGCCCGATGCTGATGAGCGCACACAGGCGCTCGTATCCCGTCTGGTTTTCCACCAGCAGCACGAAACGCGGCCCGTCGTCGAGTTGAAATTCACTGCCGATGATGAGTGGCACGCCTGTGGCATTCGATGCCTCGAAGGCACGCACGATGCCGGCCAGCGAGCATTCGTCGGTAATTGCCAGTGCGCTGTAGCCGCAGGCTTTGGCACGCTCAAACAATTGCCGTGCACTGGCAGCGCCGCGCAGGAAGCTGAAGTCCGAGACGCAATGCAGTTCCGCATAGGCGGGAATGTCAGAACCAGCCATGCAGCATCCAGGGGCCGCGCTGACCCGGGGCACTGAAGGCCCAGGCACGCTGGCCCTTCACCGTTTCCAGCACGTAGTAATCACGGCGCAGGTCGGCCTCGTCCCACCAGCCGGATTCGAGCCGTTCGGGGCCGCAGATGATGCGTGCCACACGCTCTTGCAGCGGCTGCGGGGTGGGCAGCAGCCAGACAGGTCGCAGGGGAGCCACTCCTTTCTCGGTGGTTGTCGGAAGGGGAGGGCCTTGCCTGTGGACCGATGGGGGGGCGGATTCATCGGCGGGCAGACGCCGCCAGGCAAATTCGGGGCGATGGTCTGCCACGGTACCGATCCGGTAGAGCGCATGATCGCCGAGCCGTGCCCGCAATCGTTCACGCAACTGGGGCCAGGGCAGGGCATGGGCCGGACGCTCGTCAAACAGTTCGTGCGCGGCTGGCACGAAGGCAGGCAGTTTTTCTGCCAGCAGCCGCAAGGCCAGCACCGGAGCCGATGACTGCACCTGTTCCAAGCGTGTGCGTGTCAGCTCGAACAGCAGCTCCGGGTCGCGCTCGGCCGACAGCATGCCGATGTCGAGACAGGTGGTGGCCGCATTCTGCAGGCGGCCGGCCGTGTCCCGCTGGCTTTCATGCTGAAGCAGCAGTTGGAAATGCTGCACACCCCGATCCCGCTGCGCGAGAAACGCGGCAAGATCGTTCAGCATCCTGCGCAGCGGAAAGAACAGTGCCTGATGGTTTTCCACGGCAAAGGGCAGCTCGATGTGCATCTCGAAGTGCTCGGGAGGCTGAAAGAAGCCCAGCGGTTCGGGCGCCAGTCCCCGCAGCTGATCGAGGTGCAGCAACAGGCTGTCGCCAAAGCGGCGCTGCAGGCCGTCGCGCGGCATGGCAAACAGTTGCCGCAGCGTGCGGATACCCATCCGGTGCAGGCGTTCGCCCGCATCGTCGGGCAGGCAGGCATGGCGCACCGGAATGCGGTCGAGCACTTCGCGCAGCCTGTCGTGCATTGGGGGCAGGGATGCACCCGGCGCGGGGAAAGGCGTTGCGTGTGCCTGCGTTTGGGGTGGGGTGTTGGGCGCTTTCCGCCCGGCGCTTTCCGGCACGAGGCTGAAGCCATCCTGCCACCAGGCCAGCAGATGCGCTGCGCGGGGCGTGGGGGCCACGGCAATGCGGTGATGAAACTGCTGTGCACGCAGATCGGTGCGCAATCTGTTTTCGAGGTGAGGCCAGCCGCCCATCAGTGTCAGGCTGGCGCCCACTTCCAGCAGCAGGGCATGGGCGTAGCCGGTGTGTACCTGCGCGCTGTAGCCGTGGGCCCAGCTGGCCAGCAGCTGGTGCTGCCATTGCGCACTTTCGGCCGGGTCATGCACGACGGTGACGAAATCATCGCTGATGGCCTGTGCCATGCTGAGCCGCTGGCCGGAGCGCAACCCCTGCTGTCGGGCTGCAGCATTGACGGCCAGCAGCTCGCGGCGCTGCGGCGGCCCGCCCAGCAGTGCTAGTGCGCGTTCGGGGTCTTCCTGTCGGCGCAGAACGCAGTCCAGCGCCAGTTGCGGAAACACGATGCAGGCCCACAGCATGATTCATCCCGTGCGTTGCCATGATGGCGGCGTGATGGCCGGGGCGTTCGATGCCGGCCGGAACGACAGGGCATGCGCGGGGATGGCTCCCCCACGGCATTTGATGACCTGCACGGCATGCCCAGGCAGCAGCTGCATGCGCAGCGCGGCGGGGGATGTCTGTACGGCATGGCGCTGGTGACGAAGGATGAAGCCGGGCGTCTGTCCCTGGTCGGCTGCCACCTGCAGGCGGCGGAGCTGGGCGGGCGTGGCATGGTCGGGCCAGCCGAGCACGGCGGCATGGCAGGCCGCGCGAAGACATTGCTCGAAGGCCCAGAGCGCACGGGCGGTGTCGGTGCATTCGATGAGATCGAGGAAATCGAGCCGCACGCCAGCGCGTTGCCAGGCGGCTGCATGCGGAATGAAGGGCGGGGCGATGAGCGCGATGCGTTGCTGATTGCGGGTGAGGCGTGCCAGTGTCGGCATCAGCAGGTCGAGTTCGCCCAGCCCCCAGGCTGGCAGCAGGATCTCGGTCAGGGCGGCAGGGGGCCATCCGCCCATGGGCAGCGCCGCATCGAGGCTGTGAATGCCAGTGCGAATGCCGGATGCGGGCGCATGCCGGGCATTGGCCTGCCAGACCTGTACCTGCTCGAACAGGGCATGCAGCGCGGGCGCGCCGTGTGCCCGGCCTGGCAGGACATGTGCTGTCGAGACCGTGCCTTGCACGGGCATGCCTTCCGTCGTGTTCTGGGCCTGGGCCGGTGTCATCGTCGTGCGCCGTGTCTTGCGGTTGTTTCGGGAAACGCTGCGTGTCTGTTTTCTCGTGAATGTTTTCGTGCAGAGCCTGGCCCATCGGGTTGCAGGCATCTGCATGAGTCCGCCGGGAGAGGGGGCATGAGTGCCTGATGTGCGGCGTTTCAGGGATCGGGTGGGCGGATCAGCCCGCAATAGATGCCCTCGATGGCGAAGTCTTCGATGGGATCGGGCTCGATGGGGGCGTGGCGGACATTGCGCGGCAGCAGGCGCAGCTGGCCGTTCTGGTGATGCAGCCGCTTGATGGTGATGCCGCCGTCCACCCGTGCAATCACGATCTGACCGTGCTCGGCCTGAGGTGTGGCCTTGCCGGCCACCAGGTCGCCATCGAGGATGCCGTCGTCGATCATGGAATCGCCCTGCACGCGCAGGAGAAAGTCCGGCTGAGGGCGAAATACCCAGCGATCCACCACCAGATGACGTTCGGGTTGCCCGCCCGCCATGATGGGCACGCCAGCGGCCACCCTCCCCATCAGGGGCAGGCGCAAGGTGTCGGCCGACAGCGCATCGTGATCGGGGGGCATGCCATCATCATGCAGCAGCCGGATGCCGCGTGCCTTGCCGGGCGACAGTGCAATGGCTCCCTTGGCGGCCAGCGCCTGCAGGTGCTTGGCGGCGCCGGTAGGACTGGCCCAGCCAAAGGCCGCCATCAGTTCGTGCAGTGTGGGCGGCACTCCCTGGCTGGCAATGTGCTGGCGCAGGAACGACAGAATCTCCTGTTGACGTGCGGTGAGCTTCATGGTGTAAATTATTGCACCATAATTGCCGGGCTGGCAATGCCCGCACATCGGGTCATGTGCAATGGATCATGCGCTTGCGCTTTCTGTCATCATGGGCGGAACGAGAGGAGGTCGATTCATGAACCATGATTTTTTCCAGCGCCTTGGCATCCGTTACCCGATCATCCAGGCTCCGATGGCGGGTGTATCCACGCCTGCACTGGCGGCTGCCGTGTCCGAGGCGGGCGGGCTGGGGTCGCTGGGGCTGGGGGCCAGCACGGTCGATCAGGCCCGCAGCGCCATCGAGGCCACGCGCGCGCTCACCAGCCGGCCGTTCAACGTGAACGTGTTCTGCCATGCACCACCGCAACGCGATGCGGAGCGGGAGGCTGCGTGGATACGGCACCTGGGGCCGCTGCATGCCGAGCTGGGCATCGACGCGCCGGATTCCCTGGTGCCTTCCTATGCCAGCTATCTTGAAGACGATGACATGGCAACGCTGTTGCTCGACCTGAAGCCGGCGGTGGTCAGCTTTCATTTCGGCATCCCGTCGCGTGAGCACATCCGGGCGCTGCAGGCGGCAGGCATCATCACCCTGGCCACAGCCACCAACCTGCAGGATGCCGAAAAAGTGGAAGCCGCGGGCATTGATGCCATTGTTGCCCAGGGTATCGAGGCGGGCGGTCATCGCGGCGATTTCGACCCTGCCGAAGTCGACGAGGGGCTGAGCACATCGGTGTTGCTGCGCCTGCTGGTGCAGAAAACCCGGCTGCCGCTCATTGCAGCAGGCGGCATCATGGATGGTGCAGGCATTCGCGCCGCACTCGACCAGGGCGCGGTTGCTGCCCAGCTGGGCACGGCTTTCGTGCTGGCGCCCGAATCATCGGCATCAACTGCCTATCGTCTTGCGCTCAAGAGTCCGCGTGCTGCCCGCACACGGCTCACCCGGGCCATTTCAGGGCGCAGGGCAAGGGGCATCGTCAACCGGATGATCGTGCACTGCGAAACCGATGCACCCGAGCCGCCCGATTACCCGGTGGCCTACGACGCGGCAAAGCAGATCTTCGGCGCGGCCGGCAAGCAGGGAGTCGATGATCTCGCGGCCCATTGGGCCGGGCAGGGCGTGCCACTGGCGCGCGAGATGCCGGCAGCCGATCTGGTTGCGCTGCTGGCGAAGGAGGCCGGTTTCTGAGCGGGGGCGTCATGAATCAGCAGGAAAACCGCGGGATGCAGGCATCGGCAGGCAGCAAATCCCGCATCTTCGTGACCGGCTCGGCCAGCGGGCTGGGATATCTGACGGCAGAAAACCTGCTGGAAGCGGGGCATTCGGTCGTTGTGCATGTGCGCTCGAAAGCGCGGGCCTCCGCTGTGCAGAAACTGGTCGATCGTGGGGCCATCGTCACCATCGGTGATCTGGCTGACCTGACGCAGATCCGCGATCTTGCCCGTCAGGTGAATGAAATCGGCCCGATGGATGCCGTCATCCACAATGCAGGTGTCATGTCCGGCGCTTCCGTGCTGGTGGTCAATGTGGTTGCGCCCTATCTGCTCACGGCACTCATCAGGCGCCCGAAGCGACTCATCTATCTGAGCAGCAGCATGCATCTGGGCGGCGATGACAACCTCGATGGCATGGCCTGGATCGGCAAGCGGGTAACGGGCAGCTATTCCGACAGCAAGCTGTTCGTGACGGCGCTGAGCTTTGCGGTGGCCCGCCGCTGGCAGGACGTGTACAGCAATGCCGTCGATCCCGGCTGGGTTCCCACCCGCATGGGTGGCCCCAGTGCGCCCGATGATCTGCGTCTTGGGCACAAGACACAGGAATGGCTGGCGGTCAGCAATGACCGCGACGCTCTCTCCACGGGTGGCTACTGGCATCACCAGCAGCGCCAGAAAGCGCATCCGGCAGCCAGCGACGTGACATTCCAGAACCGGTTGCTGGACGAACTGGCGCGGGCGACGGGGGCGGTGCTCGGCTGATGGGGGTCGTGCCTTCTGCGAAGGCACAAACAAAAACGCCCAGCCGGTGAGGGCTGGGCGTGAGAATCTGGTGGCCAAGGGCGGAATCGAACCACCGACACAAGGATTTTCAGTCCTCTGCT
>JAUNHU010000126.1 GCA_030523825.1 Lautropia sp.
GTGGCCGCATAATACTTGCGTGGCATGCGCCCGGCCAGATACGCCATGCGCCCGGCTTCCACGCCGGCCTTCATCGCGCGTGCCATCAGGATCGGGTCCTGCGCCTTGGCGATGGCGGTGTTCATCAGCACGGCAGAGCAGCCCAGCTCCATCGCCACCGTGGCGTCCGAGGCCGTGCCCACGCCCGCATCCACGATCACCGGCACCTTCGCCTGTTCCAGGATCAGCTTCAGGTTCCAGGGGTTGAGAATGCCCATGCCCGAGCCGATGAGGGAGGCCAGCGGCATGATCGCCACGCAGCCGATGTCTTCCAGCATCTGCGCCTGGATCGGGTCATCGCTGCAATACACCATCACCTCGAAGCCTTCCTTCACCAGCGTGCGCGCAGCCGCCAGTGTCTCGGGCATGTTCGGAAACAGGTTGTTCTCGTTGCCCAGCACTTCCAGCTTCACCAGGCTGTGCCCGTCCAGCAGCTCGCGCGCCAGGCGCAGCGTGCGCACGGCATCGTCGGCGGTATAACAGCCGGCGGTATTGGGCAGGATGGTGAACTGCTCGGGGGGCACGAATTCCAGCAGACTGGGTTCGCCGGCCTTCTGGCCGATGTTGGTGCGGCGGATCGCCACCGTCACGATCTCGGTGCCACTCGCGTCGATGGCCGCGCGTGTCTGCGCGAAATCGACATACTTGCCGGTACCCACCAGCAGGCGGGAAGAAAAACGGTGGCTGCCGACCACCAGTTGGTCTGCGGTGTCGTTCATGCGGGGCTCCTCGTGCGGTCAGGAATGCGGACGTTGACGCACGGGCCCATCCCGATTGCGGGTGCGTGGCATGACAGGAGCGCGACAGCGCTGCGGCGCGGGTGGGCCGCACCATGCTGACAGGTGCCGGGGGCGGTCGGGAGGCGAGGCGTCAGATCATGCACCGACAGCGCGGTGCAGTGTCAATGATATTCCGGTTGCCGTGTCGTCGTGCGTTCAGCCGCCGCCCACCGCCACGACGATTTCCAGCCGGTCGCCGGCCATCAGGGGGGTGTTCGCATATTGCGACTTGGGGGCGATCTCGCCGTTGCGCTCGATGGCAATGCGCTTGCCCGCATAGCCCAGTTCATTCACCAAGTCTGCCAAGGTGGCACCGGCGGCAATCTGGCGGGCCTCGCCGTTCAGGATGAAGTCGATCATGGCAGGGGAAGTGCGGAGGGGTAGGAGCAGCTCCGGGCAACGTGGTTGCACCGGGGATGGTTGCCCACACAGGGCGGTGCATTGACCGCCCCCGGCAGGGACGGCTGTCCCTGCCATCATAACCCGATCAGTGATGGCCCTTGTGGCTGCTGGCCATCAGCTTGTCGGTATAGGCCATCGCCATCGCCGACAGCAGGAAGGCAAGGTGAATCACCGTCTGCGCGATCAGCACCTTGTCGGTGTAGTTGTCGGCATTGATGAAGGTCTTCAGCAGGTGGATCGAGCTGATGCCGATGATCGACATCGCCAGCTTCACCTTCAGCACCGAGGCATTCACGTGGCTCAGCCATTCCGGCTGGTCGGGGTGGCCTTCCAGGTTCATCCGGCTGACGAAGGTGTCATAGCCACCCACGATCACCATGATGAGCAGGTTCGAGATCATCACCACGTCGATCAGCGCCAGCACCACCAGCATGATGATCGTCTCGTTCAGCGATGTCACCGGCGCGCTGGTCTTGTAGCCGATGCTTTCCACCAGCTTGGCCAGTGCTTCCTGGTGGCCGAAGAAGGCTTCCACCAGATGCCAGAGTTCGGTGAGGAAGTGCGCCACGTACACCAGCTGGGCGACGATGAGGCCCAGATACAGCGGCAATTGCAGCCAGCGGCTGGCAAAGATCAGGTAGGGCAGGGCCGCCAGACGCTGGCGTTCGGGGGCCGGCGCGTTGGGCGGAACAGGGGGGAGGTCGTGCAGGTCATTCATGAGGACGGATTCTATCTGCGGCCAGGCGGGCTCATGTCAGCCTCGCAGCGGGTCTGAAAACGAATGACACCGGAGGGCATCAGTGCGTGCCTCATGTGTCACGGGGCGCCGATGTTAGAACAACTCCGGCCTGATTTTTGCATCCCGAAACATGTCTGCCGACCGGCGCCGCCCGTCGGGCTCCGGAAGGCACCGGGTGTTGGATGGCCGTCATGGCAGCAGGGCAGACGCACCCCCGCCGACACGCCAGCATTTTCCATGCCTGCACGGCAAGGTCGAAGGGCAAGCAGGGAAGAAAACCATGCCAGACACGGCGGACGGCATTCCCTGTGCCTGGGTCGGACTGCCGCAGCTCCTTCGGTCAGTGGTGCGGTGCAGGGCCGGTCGATTGCCGGGGCACGAAAACGGCTTTGCCCGCTGGTTGGGTCTTGCACTGAGTGCCTGTCAGACGGGCCACCAGCAGCTCGGCTGCCGCTTCACCCTGCGCCACTGCATCCTGCCGGATCGTGGTCAGCGCCGGGTGCATGTACGCGGCAAAGGGCAGGTCGTCGAAACCGATCACCGACAGATCGCCCGGCACCGAGCGGCCCTGTGCCGCGGCGCCGCCCAGCACCCCCAGCGCAATCGTGTCATTGCCCGCCAGCAGCGCGGTCAGCTGTGGCCGGCGTGTCAGCAGCGCACGCGCTGCCTGGTGGCCGCTGGCCGCACTGAAGGCGGCTGGTTCGATGGCGTCGTCAGGCAGTTCCAGACCGTGTTCCTGCAGCAGCTCGCGCAGCATGCCGGTTCGCAGGTCCGACGCGGGAAAGCCGGGGGGCGAAAACGGGATGCAGCCAATGTGCCGGTGCCCCAGCTCGACCAGATGCTTCACCGCGGCCGCCATCGCTTCCTTCACCTCGCCCTCGATCGACACCTCGTTGGGCGACCCGATCGAGCCGATCAGCACGATCGGAAAACCGCCGTCCACCAGCGAGCGCAGTTCGTCCGATGTCGGGTCGGGGCTCAGCACGATCAGGCCGTCGATGCGCTGCGTCAGCACCAGATCCGCGTAGCGATCCGTGTGCGCGGTGGCTTCGGGTGTTGCATCGGGGTGGGCGCCCGGTGTGGAGTCCGTGGCGTGCGGCGCGGCGCGGGGCCTGGGGTGCAGCTCGTCCAGCCGGTGCGACGCATGGTCGAAGGTTTCCAGCAGCAGGTGATAGCCCTCGCGTCGCAGCACGTGGCCGATGCCCGAAAACAGCAGCGAGATGTACTGGTCCACCGTCAGCGACTGGGCCTGCGTCACCAGCAGTCCCACGGTCTTCGTCGTGCCGTGGCGCAGCATCAGCGCTGCCGAGTTGGGCCGGTAGCCCAGCTTGAGTGCGGCCTGGCGCACCTTGTCGCGGGTTTCCTCACTCAGTCGAACGGCATTCGAGCCGTTCAGCACGTGAGACACCGTGGACCGTGCCACGCCTGCCAGCCTGGCCACATCGTGACTGGTCACGGTTCTTGCTTTCATCAGGTAAGGGCTCCGGGAAGACGCAACGGCGGGTTGATCGGGCAGGGCGCCAGCAAGGCGCTTCGCACTTTTTTGCAGTGTAGCCTACCTGCGGGCATCGGCCCTGCCTGTCGTGGGCATGGGCCTTTTTGCCTGCAATCGTCATGCTTTTGTCCCGCTGGCACCGGAGGCTAGGGAAAACCCTCGTCCCACAAAACCGGCGAATGGTTAAAATGTTGAAAATTGACGATGACACGTGTTAGCACGCTTGTGCGACATGAGATTCGGGCAAGGAAGGAGACCCCATGTCAGCAGATACCGGAACCCACGGATCGCCGGGCCAGCCTCCGGCAAGGAAAGGCATGTTGCGGCGTGCAGAAGCCCGCACGGGCTATCTGTTCATCCTGCCCGCGCTCATCGGCCTGCTGGTCTTCTACGTCTGGCCCACCCTGCGCGCCATGCAGATCAGTCTCACCGACTGGAACCTCATCCGCCGTGCCAAATGGGTGGCTTTCGACAACTACGAAAGGCTCTGGGGCGACGGCCAGTTCTGGGATTCGATGGTGGTCACGCTGGCCTACGTCCTCTACAACATCCCGGTACAAACGGCGCTCGCCCTGCTGCTGGCCGTGCTGGCCGATCGCCTCGCCCGCTCGGTGGCAGTGCGGGCCGTCATCATCGCGCCCTACCTCATCTCCAACGTCGTGGCCGGTCTCGTCTGGCTGCTGATGCTCGATCCGCTGCTCGGCATCACCAATGCCTTCCTCAACGGCATCGGTGCCGGCTCACAGCCCTTCCTCAGTTCGCCCGACCAGGCGCTGGTGTCGGTGGCGGGCATTTCCATCTGGCGTCACGTCGGCTTCACCGCGCTGCTGTTCTATGCCGGCCTGCAGGCCGTGCCACGCTCGCTCTACGAAGCCGCACGCCTCGATGGTGCGTCCGAGTGGGACATGTTCCGTCTCATCACGCTGCCACTGCTGCGCCCGGTCATGGTCTTCGTGCTCGTCACCAGCGTCATCGGCTCCTTCCAGGTCTTCGACGTGATCGCCGTCACCACGCAGGGCGGGCCCACCGGCGCCACCCGTGCCGTGCTCTGGTACATCTACGAAAACGCCTTCAAGTTCGGTCGCATGGGCTATGCGTCGGCGATGTCGATGGTGCTCTTTGTCATCCTGATGCTCGTCACGCTCCTGCAGATGCGCGTGCTGCGTTCCGACCAGTCGGACCTGAGCTGAGGGAGGCATACATCTCATGAACAAGTCGCTCACTCCCCAGAAGCTGTTCGGCTACACGGTGCTGGCCATCTTCTGCTTCCTGTCGCTGCTGCCGATCTGGATGGCCTTCAAGACGGCGCTCACGCTGCCCACCGACGTGTTCTCGTCGGCCAACAGCCTCTGGATGGACTCCTTCACCTTCGGCAATTTCCTGCGGGTGCTGGGCCTGCCCACCGACATCAAGGCACCGGGCAACACCGGCGCGCCCATCGACTTCCTGCTGGCCATCCGCAACAGCGTCATCTATACGGGGCTGCTGGTGTCGGGGCAATTGTTCTTCTCCTCGCTGGCGGCCTACGCCTTTGCGCGCCTGCGCTTTCCGGGGCGGGAAGCCATCTTCTATGCCTTCATCGCATCCACGATGATTCCCAGCATCGTGCTGTTCATCCCCAATTTCGTGCTCATCCGCGAGCTGAAACTGCTGAACAGCTTTGCCGGCATGGTGGCGCCCAACATTCTCATGCTGCCGTTTGCCGTGTTCTTCCTGCGGCAGTTCTTCCTGTCCACTCCCAAGGAACTCGAAGAAGCAGCGCGTCTCGATGGCCTGAACTGGTTCCGCATCTTCTGGCACGTGGCACTGCCGCTGCAGCGCGGGCCGCTGGCCACGCTCGCCATCCTGCTGTCCATCCAGGCATGGAACGATTTCTTCTGGCCCTATCTCGTCGGCCAGAAAAAGAACGTGCAGGTGATGGCGGTGGCGCTCGCCAATTACCAGAGCCAGACCGGGCAGGGCCAGCCCGACTGGACCGGCCTGATGGCCGCCGTCATGCTGTCGATCATCCCCGTGCTGGCGCTGCTGGTGTTCTTCGGTCGTCGCATCGTCGAATCCCTGCAGACCAGTGGCATGAAGTAAGGCGTTTCAACGTAAAGCGTTTCAAAAAACCTCGAACAAGAGCATTTTCCTGAGAAGGAGTCATTGATGAAGAAACTGACCGCCGCATTGTTGTCCGGTGCCGTGCTCGTTCCCGCCGTCGCGCAGGCCGAGAAGGTCACCATCGACTACTGGATGTGGGATGGCCCGCAGCTGCCCGTCTATCAGCAGTGCGCAGCCGCCTTCCAGAAGCAGAATCCCGACATCAAGGTGAACATCACCCAGTCGGCCTGGGATCAGTACTGGACTTCGCTGCAGACCGCGCTCATTTCCGGTGACGCGCCCGACGCCTTTGCCAACCACCTCACGCGCCTGCCCGAATTCGCCGAAAACGACATCATCCAGGATCTGAAGCCGCTGATCGACGAGGCGAAATACGACACCGAGGGCTATCAGGAAGGGCTGCTCGACAGCTGGACGAAAGACGGTGCCATCTACGGTCTGCCGAAGGACTGGGCCACCGTGGCCGTGGCCTATGACACCGAGGCGCTGAAGGCAGCCGGCCTCACCGCCAAGGACATGGCCGACCTCACCTGGAACCCGAAGGACGGCGGCAGCTTTGCCAGGGTCATCGAGCGCCTCACCGTCGACAAGAACGGCAAGCGCGGCAACGAGGCCGGTTTCGATGCCAACAACGTCAAGACATTCGGCTTCGTCACCAACAACCTCAGCGCTCACGGCGAAACCGAATGGAGCTTCCTGGCCTCCACCACCGGCTGGAAATTCATCGACGAGCCCTGGGGAAGCACCTATCACTACGATGATCCGCGTCTGGTCGACACGCTGAACTGGCTGCGCAACCTCTCGCGCGTCAAGCACCACATGCCCACCGCCGAGCAGTCGGGCCGCCTGGGCGCCGAAACCCTGATGTTCTCCGGCAAGGGCGCGCTCACCGTCACCGGATCGTGGCTTATCGGCCTCTATCACCAGAGCAAGCCGTCCATCGCCTTTGCGCCCATTCCCAAGGGGCCGGAAGGGCGCAAGACCATGTTCAACGGTCTGGCCGACTCCATCTGGACAGGCTCCGATCAGCCCGAAGCCGCCTGGAAATGGGTGCAGTTCCTGGGCTCCGATGCGTGCCAGTCGATCGTGGCCGAATCGGCCGTGGTCTTCCCGGCCCGCAAGAAGCAGCTCGAACCCACCATCGCTGCCTACAAGAAGAAAGGCATCGACGTGAGCGCTTTCACCGACGTGGCCAAGCCTGGAAGCACCTTCCCGTTCCCGATCACCGATCACGGCAACGAAATCTCCAACATTGCCAAGTCGGCACTGGAGAAGGTGATGCTGGGGCAGGGCGACACGGCCGAGATCATGAAGAAGGCCAACGACGAGATCAACGATCTGTTCTGATTACCGCAGCAGGGGAAAGAAATGTCCGGTCTGGAATTGAAGCGCGTCAAAAAGAGCTTCGGCAAGACACACGTCATTCATGGGGTCGATCTGACGATCGAACCGGGTGAGTTCTGCGTGTTCGTCGGCCCGTCGGGCTGCGGCAAATCAACCCTGCTGCGCATGATCGCCGGTCTCGAAGACATCAGCGAGGGCGAGCTGTCCATCGG
>JAUNHU010000127.1 GCA_030523825.1 Lautropia sp.
CAAGGCATTCCAGGCCCGCGTGGCCGAACAGGAAGCACGCCTGACGGAGATGATGGCGCGCTGGGAGGCCCTGCTGGACCGCGAGGCCGAGGTCAATGCCAGCCGCGGGCGCTGACGGCTCGCGTCATGCGGGGCCTCCGCTGCCGGCCGCGGCCCCTTCCTGTGCCTTTGCTGCCTGAGCTGTCTGTGCCGCGGCCTGCGCGGCTTCAAGCGCGGCGGCCTGATGCACCGCTGCCGGCTTCCTGGGCCAGATCCGGCCGATCTCCCGCTTGAAGAAGGGGTAAAGCAGCGGCGCCGTCACCAGCCCGCGCACGCCGAACAGGGCCTCGCCCGTCAGCATCGCGGCCAGAATCTCCCACGAGTTCATCGAGATCTTCGAGCCCACGGTGCGGGCATTGATCACATATTCCAGCTTGTGAATCAGGATCAGGAAGGTCAGCGAAGCAATGGCCACCCACGGCGAGATCGCAAACGAGATCAGTGACAGGATCGTGTTTGCCATCAGGTTGCCCAGCACCGGCAGCACCCCGGTCAGCAGCGTGAACATGCACAGCAGGCCGCGGAAGGGCAGGTGGATGTCGAAAAAGGGCAGGATGAAGAACAGGTACACCGCCGTCATTGCCGTGTTGAACATCGCGATGCGGATCTGGGCGATCACCACCCGCTCCAGCACCACCAGCAACCGTGCAATGAACAGCTGATCGGAGCGCAGCCGGTAGGGCTCCCAGGTGGAGATGGCCGCCAGCGCACCCACCAGAATGGCAAAGAGCGCCTGTACGATGGTGTGGGCTACCGTGCCACCCAGACTGCCCAGGGCGGCTGCCTTGCTGCGCAGCACGCTGAAGACCTGGGTTTTCAGGTCGGCCCAGTTCTCGGGCACGAAACCCGCAATGGCTGCCGGCAGTGCCTTGCGCAGCACCTCCAGCGAATCCTCGATCCGGAACAGGAAGGTTCGCAGGTCGTCGGAAGACGCCAGCCGGATCGTCCAGAAGGTCAGCAGCACGAAGGCCGTGATCACCATGAGCGTGACCAGCGTTCCGGCCAGCACCGTCGGCCAGCGCGGCGCATGACCATGCCCGGCGGCAAGCATCTGGGCAGCGCGCGCCGGGCCGACGATCCGGTCCGCCATCATGCAGCTCCAGGCATAGACGAGCAGTGCCAGCAGGACGGGAATCACCAGCCCTTTCCAGACGATGATCAGGGCCGCCAGCGCCGTGGCCACGAGGCCAAGCACAGGCATGAGGGCGGGCATAGGGGATTTCACGCGAAGGATTCAGCTCTGAAAGGTAAGCCGGCAGTATGAGGCAAGCACGCAACGTATGTGTTCACCTCGTCGTCACCGGACGAATATACAGGCATCCGTGCATTCAGGGAGAAAAACCGGCGCGTGAGTGGTTGGCTGCTGGAGATGAAATCCCTTTCCCGTCTCGGGGTGACTGTAAAGGGGGGGGCGCAGGAAAGGCGCAGGAATGCGCGCCAGCGCGCGGATGCGATCAGGCCAAAAGAGGGCAGAACGGCCGCTGGCCCGGCAGGCAACCGGACAGCGGCCGTCATGGAACAGGTGCCTGCTGGTCAGTATTCGTTCAGCGAGGCGCCCAGCAGCGTGATGTTGGAGCTGGCCATCACCGAGGCAAGCTGTGCGATCTCCGTGGCCTTCGTCTTGTTCTTGCGGCCGACGATCAGCGCGCCACCGGCACGCTGGCCGATCACCATCGCGTCAGAGGCTTCCTGGGCAGACGGCGTGTCGATCAGGATCACGTCGTAATGCCCGGAGAGCGTGTGCAGCAGATCGAGGAAGATGTCGCGGCCCAGCAGTTCCTGCGGGTTCGGTGGCTGCGGGCCCGAGGGCAGCACCGAGAGGTTGGGCAATGTCGGAAACTCCATCACTTCTTCCAGGCCGGCGCGGCCGCTCAGAATGCCCGACAGGCCCATCTGGTTGCGCAACCCGAAGTTGAGGTGCTGCGTGGGGTGGCGCAGATCGCCATCAATGATCAGCGTGCGCTGGCCGATTTGCGAAAATGCAACACCCAGGTTGGCGCAAACGAAACTCTTGCCGTCGCCGCGATCCACGCTGGTGATGGCCAGTGTCGCGCGCTCGGGCGATCCGTCGAACCAGCGCGTCATCAGCTGGCTGCGCAGACCACGCAGGGCCTCGGCAAAGGGCGAATAGGGGTTGACGGCACTCGTCACCTTGTCGGGCAGTGCCAGGGCCGAGGCACGGGAGGACGAATAGCCGAACTGGATGGCCAGCGCTTCTTCCACGTCGGCGTGCGAAACCATGCGCATCCGCATGGCGGTTTCGCCAAAGCGCAGGTTCGTCACCCGCTGCTCGTTCAGAACCAGGTCGATCTGATCCTGACGCAACTTGCCATTGGCCACCAGGATGCCGCCCATCCGTAGCGTCTTGCGGTTGCCGCTGTTGAACTCGGGCAGCCTCGAACCCGGTTCCTCACGGACCAGGGCGTTTCCGGTCGTCGTCGGGCGGGCGCCCGGCAGGGGGGCGGAAGAGCCTGTCGTCGGGTCTTGGTCGAAGTGGTTGTTCATGGTGGCGAAAGAGTTTCCGTGAAGACGAGGACGACAAGGTCGGGAAGACAAGGTCGGCATGCAGCAGACTCAGCCGGGATTGTCCCTGATTCTGGATTACGGCGCAGCGGTGCGTTTGCAATGCGGGCGGCGCCCCTGCATTGACTGCCTGTAAATCCTGTGACCATGTCAAAGTCCAAATGGTATCTTGCACCACCGTCGTCGTACCAGCGAGGCAATACTGCACATCGGGCTGATGGCCGGTTCGCCCGGCCCGGGCGGGGGGGCACATCATGAGCCAGGCAGGCACGGGCTCCGGATGGCATTTCGTGCCCGGGTTGCGTCCGGGACGGGCTCAAGGGGCTTCTGGCCAGGTTCCGGGGTGCAGACGCGCGTGTCATGAAGGCTGTGCCGCGGTCTTCTGGCGCAATGGTGGATCCCTGTTGAGAAAAATGACAGCCTCGTTGACTGGTGAGACAATGATGACATTCGCGAAGGCTTGGTCGGCGGGTGTCGGAATGCGGGCGGTGTGTCGACGAACGCTTCGGTTTTTACATGGTGATTACGTTGCACCGCAATGCGGAGGGCATTGAAGTGGCAGATTTCACACTTCGTCGTCCGGCGCCTCGCATTCGTCGGTTATGCTGCGAGGCTAACGATGATTCCTGTCACGCAGCCCTCTTCCGCCCCGGGACGCGTCAGGTTTTCCCCCTGCAAGTGCAGCCGGTATGCGTGACAATTCGCCATCACTTTGCAGGATGCTGGGATAATACGCAATGCAGGCTTCTCCCGCGCCGTTTCGTCCGGACAGCGCGGGCTTTTGTCGTGTTGGTGTGGCGATGACGCTTCGTGTCGGACCGACCGGTTTCATTCCGTGGCCTGACCCGGCTGCGGGCTCTGCTGGCGAATGTGTGGATTATCATCGCCTCGCCCCCTCCTCTGATTCACAATGGGCGCCCCTGTGCCCTTTCCAGGTAAACCTATGCGTTTTGATCTGCTTTTTGGAATTCTTAGATCGCGTTTCTGGCTGATTGCCGCGGTCGTCGCTGTCACCACGCTGACTGCCATCACCGGCAGCCTGCTGATGAGCAAGCGCTATGGCGCAGCCACCACGGTCTTTGTCGATGCCAACACGGTCGATCAGGTTTCTGGCGCGGCTGCCCCCAGCCGGGAAACCATTCGTAACATGCTGGCCAGCCAGACTGAGCTGATTCAGAGCAGCCAGGTGGTCAACCGTGTCATCAAGGATCTGAAACTCGACCAGGATCCTGAGATTCAGGCTGACTGGCAGAAGGCCACCAAAGGCAAGGGGGACATCGTCGACTGGCTGGCAACCACGTTGCTGAAAGCGATCAAGGTCACGTCCTCCACCGACGGCACCACCATTGCCATCGGTGCCGAGTGGGGTACGGCCGAGGGGGCCGCTGCCGTGGCCAACGGCTTTGCCAACGCCTACAAGGCCGCTGCACTCGAACTGCGCACCCGGCCGGCCCAGGAATATGCCCAGCGCTTCAGCGAGCAGGCCAAGGAGTACAAGACCAAGGTCGAGGCCGCCCAGAAGAAACTCACCGACTACCAGCGTGAGAGCGGCATCATCACCAGCGACGAGCGCATCGACGTGGAGAACCAGCGTCTGCAGGAACTCTCCACCCAGCTCGTTCAGGTTCAGACTGCCCTGTCCGAGAGCCGCTCGCGCAGCGCTGTGGCCGGTCGTGGTGGTGACATGGCCATCCCCGAGGTGGTTGCCAACGAGCTGATCCAGACCCTCACGTCCGAGCTGGGTCGTGCCGAAGGCCGTCTGGGTACCGTGTCGGCACAGTATGGTGCCAACCACCCGATGCGTCTTCAGGCTCAGGCCGAAGTGCAGGAACTGCGCTCCCGCCTGAACACCGAGATCAACCGCGTCAAGTCCAGTATCCGCACGGCCAATACGGTCAACCTCCAGCGCGAGCGTGAGCTGTCGGCTGCCGTCGAGGCCCAGAAGCAGAAGGTGCTGGGGCTGCGCTCCAAGCGTGACCAGATCGCCATCCTGCAACAGGATCTGGCCAGTGCCCAGCGCGCCTATGAGCTGGTCGAGCGTCGCATGACCGAGAACACCGTTGCGATGAGTGCCGGGTTCTCCAACATCAGCGTCATCACGCCGGCGGTCGTCCCGCTTCTGCCCAGCCGCCCCAATCTCGTCCTGAACACGGGTGTGGGCATCTTCCTTGGGCTGTTCATCGGCATGGTGGCTGCCTTCGCGCTCGAAGCTGCCCAGCGGCCGGTGCGCAATGCGGATGACCTGCTGCAGGCGTCGGGCATCCCGGTCCTTGCCGTGCTGCCGCCGTCGCAATCCACCCGTGCCCAGCGCCTCATCGGTGGTACGGGGCCGACCGTCGCTCCGCCTTCCCTGCGGATCGGTAACTGAACCATCTCCTGTCTGGCATGGCAACCTCGATTCTCAACCGCATGCCCAGGCAAAGCGGGGACCAGTCCTCCTGGTTCCCGCTGTTGCTCGGTGCCCTGTTCCTGTTTGCCGGCGCGGTCGTGGGGCTGGTGGTTGCCACCGGCAACCTGATCATGATCGCCCTCGTGGTGGGCGGCATCGCCGGTTTGCTGCTGCTCAATGCGCTTCCGGCTGCTGTCTGGCTGCTCCTGATCGGGGTCTTCCTCATCAATGGCCCCATCGGCTACTTCTGGCCGAGTCTGGCCAAGGTGTCCTGGCTGTTTTCGTTGCTGGGCATATTCATGTCCGGCGCGGCATTGCTCTATGCCGTGGCTGGTTCCAGGCGCTTCGAGCGTCCGATGCCAGCCTTCATCTACTTCAGTCTGGTTTTCGTCCTGCTGGCCCTCGTTTCGGCACTCCTTTCGGATGGAGGTCTGGGTGAGGTGGCTTCTGGCGCCAAGCGCTATTTCCATTTCTGGGGGGTCATGTTCCTCCTGGCCGTCATTCCCTTCACCGAAAAGCAGGTTCGCAACTGGCTGCTCTTCCTGTTGGGGGCGGGGCTTGTCCAGCTGCCGCTCACGCTCTACCAGTACCTGGTGCTGATGCCCGGCGTCATGGGCTTCGACAAGCCTGGTTTCGTTCCTTTCGACATCATCGTCGGCTCTTTCGAGGGGTCGATCACGGGGGGCGGTGCCAGTTCCATTCTTGCGATGTTCCTGGTGCTGATGGCTCTGGCGGTCTTCGTCTCCTGGCGTGAAAAAATCCTGAATGGCTTCGCCGCCCTGGCACTCATCGCCGTCCTGCTCACCCCGCTGGGTCTTGGCGAAACCAAGATCGTCATCATCATCATGCCGGTGGTGCTCTTTGCGGCCTACTTCGACCTGGTCGCCAAGCGCCCACTCGCCTTCCTCGGCATTGTCATCGTCACGCTGATTGCAGGTGCCGTGCTGGGCTATCTGTACTTTACGGTGCAGGTTGCCGGCGACATGGCCAACATGGCGCCCGACGAAATCCTGCGGGACACCTTCGAGTACAACTTTGGCTCGCGCGGGTACTACGCCACCGGGGTCAACCGGCTCACGGCCGTGCCCTACTGGTTCGAGTCGCAGTCCTGGAACAACCCGCTGAAGACACTGTTCGGTACGGGTCTGGGGTCTTCCTACGGTGTGGACGGCCTGGTGCCCGAGCCCGGCCACATGTTCTCGCTCCATCGGGGCATGCACATTGACCTGCTGACGACTTCAACGGTGTTGTGGGACGTGGGCTTTGTGGGGGCCGTGGTGTATTTTGGCGTCTTCGTGGGCGCAATGATCAACGTGGCCAAATGCCTTCGTGAAGCCACGACCGGGTTCGACCGGATGCTGTGCCGTTTGCTGATGGCCGGCCTGGCTGTCACGCTGGTGATGTCGATGTATACAAACACCGCGGTGCTGCTGGTCAGTCACGGTTTCATCGTGTCCTTCGTTCTGGGGCTTGTTGCATGGCGCTATCGTCATGGTCCGCTGTCGCCCACGGTTGCCGATCTGAAGCGTAGCCAGAAGGCAAAGGCGAGGATGGCAGGTGGTGGTGCCAGGATCATCTTCCCCACCGATGGCCTGTGGTCCAACACCATCATCGGCCGTTATCGGGCGCAGCGTCAGCTGGGGCATTCCGGTGCGGGTGTTGCCTCCGGGGGGCAGCCGCATCCTGCTCTGCCATCGGCTCCGCTTGCAAGGCGTCGAGGCTTGCCGGCTGCTGATGCCGGACAGGCCGGAGATGTGTCGCAGCAACCGCCACAGCCATCTGCCGTGACAGACCCGTTCGCGGCACGGCACGGGGCTGCCGCGGGACACTTGCCGGCAGATGCTGCGCAGCAGGTCAGCAGTATCGGGGGGCATGCCGGAGTGGCACCCGCTGGTGTTCAAGGGGGCGTCCCCGTAAGGCAGTCTGCGCCTGTGTCCAGGGAAGATGCTTCGGAGGCGGTTGGTGCAGCAGCGCCGGCCGCGGCCGATCCCTTTGCTGCAACAGCGGCGGCGGGGAGGACTGCACGTTCTGCATTCCCCCAGGGAGCTGTGCCGTCAGTGGGTAAAGCGCCTGCTGCGCC
>JAUNHU010000014.1 GCA_030523825.1 Lautropia sp.
GTTGGGGATGCTGTTGCAGTGCCTTCGATGAGAGAGGGCCGTGAGGCCGTACCCATCTCAGGCTCAACGCCGTCAAGCGCCGAATGCGCCTGCGACGGGCACGGCCTCCCGGCCCTTGCGGCTGGTGCGGGGCTTTCCCTTGTAGGGTCAATGTCTGAACTTCCGTCCCGTTGGGGGGATGTGTGCAAAGAGGCTGTGTTGAGAAGGGGCATGCCCTCCAAACCCTTACGGGGAGCGCACTCGGCCAATTCGCCTAAGCTGCTTCGGCCATCTGACCGATGTTCAACCGAAGGCGCTTTCACGATGATGGATGCTCTTGTTGCCACACGAGGCATCCCTCATGACACGCAAGCGTCAGATCCCCCGGGGGCGTTCCCCTGATCCTGCCGGCATTCCCGCTGACAAGGAACCGGTTTTGCATGAGAACGGCGGAGCTTCCCATGACAAGGCTCCAGTTTTGAATGAGAACGCTGGCACTTCCGCGAACAGCGCGCCAGCATCGAAGGACGCCACCCGCATCAGCCACGATCAGGCATTCAAGAACCTGATCCTCGACTATCCGCGCGAGGCGCTGCTCTTTTACGCTGAGGCTGAAGCGAAGAAGATCGACCCCTCTGCCCGCATCACCCCCATCCGGCAGGAGCAACTGAAGGACAGGCTCGGCGACCGCTTCTTTGAGCTGGACGTGCCGCTGCTGGTGGAGTGGCCCGATGGCAGTCGTGAGGCCATCATTTTCATTGTTGAAGAAGAAACCAACCCCGCAGACTTCTCACCCCAGCGGCTGGGTTCCTATTGCCTGTCGATATCCGAGCTGATGAAGACCAACCAGATCGTGCCGGTGGTGATCTTCCTGAAGCCCGGGCCGACACCACCCACCAGTCTGACGCTGGGCAGCCCCGAGCGGCCCTATCTGCACTTCGAGTACATCGTGTTCAACCTGGCACAGACGCAGGCAAGGTTGCACTTCGATAGCAGCAACATCGTGGCGCGGCTGAATCTGGTGGCGATGCGTCACCGGAAGGAGGAACGGCCCACAGTCTACGGCCAGGCGCTGAAGGGGCTTTTGACACTTGAGCCCAGCGCCGAGCGGCAGCGCAAGTATCTGGACTTCATCGACATGTACCTGCCGCTTGAGGATAATGAGCGGGAGGAGTTTGAGCGGAACTACCAAACGGAGAGCAGGAACATGGGTGGAATCGTCTCCCGGGCCATCGAGCAGGGCATGCAGGCTGGCCGGATGGAAGGCTTGCAGGAAGGGCTTCAGACTGGCCGTTTTGAAGGTCGCCAGGAAGGACTGCAAGAAGTGTTGACACGTCAGATCCGGCGCCGTTTCGGGTCGCTCGACGCAAGCATCGAGGCGCGCATCAAGGGGGCATCATCCAGCGAGCTGGATCAGTGGATCGACAACATCCTGGATGCCCGCACGCTGGACGAGGTCTTCAAGGTGCAATGACACCGCATGGCGCAACCCTGAGCGTGAAATGTTCAGGGGAGGGCGCATCCCGCTGGAAAGCGGGACGCAATCAGTGAAGGGGCGCATCTGGCGCCCCTTTTTCATGGCAGGGGGCCTTTCATCGGATTGGCGGCTGGTAGTGGGTCGGCCTGTGACAGCCGTCACGTCTTCTCCGTGATACATCGCATCCTCCATACGGGGCGGGCCACCCGCCGCCCGTCTTGTCCCCGTTGCCGCACCGGAACACGCCCCGCAAACTGGCGTCCGTATCGGACAACCCGTCTAAAGGTCGGGAGCAGATGAGTTCAGGGGCACGTTCAGGGGTAAAGGGATTCACGCTGGTCGAATTGATGGTCGTGATGGCCATCTTCGCCATTGTGGCGGCCATTGCTGCGCCAAGTTTCCGCGATTTCACCATTCGCCGGGCGATCTCGGCGCAGATTTCCGACTTTGCATCGGCGGTGCGTTTTGCGCGTTCTGAGGCAGTCAAGCGCGGGCGCGAAGTGTCAATGTGTCCGGCGTTGTACATAAACAATATCGCTCCCATGTGCAATCGCAATACAAGGGAGTGGCAGAACGGTTATATCGTCTTCACCGGTAGTCTGTTCAACAAGGGGCAGTATCAGCGTGCCCAGCAGGGCTATGCGGCGGGAAGTCGCATCGAGGCGAATGTGAGGGATGCGTTCCGGTTTCGGGGCAATGGCGTGCTGAGCGCAGGCGGGCCGCGGAAATTCATCTTCTCTCCGGCCTTGCCCCCCTCCGACCCTTCTTACAAGGCGCTGACTCGAACGATGTGCCTGAGTTCCACGGGAGTGCTGTATTCATGCTGAAAAGAACGGGAGCAGGGCATGCCACGCTCCGCCCGCAGGCGGGATTCAGCCTGATCGAGGTTCTGGTGGCCGTCGTCCTTCTGTCGATCGGCATGCTGGCCATGCTGATGGCGCAGACCCGGGCGATGCAATATGCGCGCACGGCCGAGCTGCGCTCAGTGGCCATTCAGTATGCCAATGACCTGATTGACCGCATGCGGGCAAACAGCAAGGCAGCAGACAATTATGTACATGACAAACCATACGATCCCAACTCGAAAATTGGCGATTTGACGGTCAATTGTGGCCAGGTGGAGTGTAGCGCCAAGGACATGGCAACCTATGACCTGACGATGCTGCGTCATCGCCTGCGTGGCAACCTGCCGGGTGGTGACGTGTTCGTTGAGCGTGACAGCTCAACCGGGATGATGAAGGTCTGGGTGCTGTGGCAGCAACCCAGCAATGACGAACTGGATTCGGCCGGCACGAGTCTTGGCAGCCTGTGCCCGAGCGGCATCGGCCAGGTTGATCCCATGCCGCAGTGTCTTCCCGTGGGAGCGATGCTGTGATGAAACAGATGATGGGCATGCAGATTCCCCAGAGCAAAAACCGCGTACAAGTGGCCGCTGGTCGTTTGCAGAAAGCACCGGGCACGAGGCAGCAGGGCTTCTCGATGGTCGAGATGATGGTTTCGGCCGCGCTCGGTCTTGTCGTGACGGCTGCTGTCGTGCATTCGGTGGCAAGCTCGCACGCGGGTTCGCGCACGCAGGAAGTGCAGGCGCGGATGTATGACATGGGGCAGATGGCGCTGAACCAGATGGCAGACCAGATCCGCATGGCGGGCTACTGGGCGCCTCCTTCGGAAGTGCTGAGTGCTGACTCGCCGGCCAATGGCGATCCGGGCATCAATGGCTGCACGGGCAGCTTCGTCGATCCTGCTGCGCCCTGGGGATCGCTGAGCTGCGCGACGAGTGGTGCCAGCAGCGCTCCCCACGCGCTGGCGGTACGCTTCGAGCCGGTGGAAGGGGGGCGTAACTGGGACTGCGCCGGTAACGCGATCATTCACCCGGATCTGAACGCCAAGCGGCCAACGGGGAAGTCGGCCGATCCGAATGTGGTGAGCCCATACGTGGAAAGCCGTTTCTATGTGGCTGCGGGCGGGAGAACCTTCACGAAGAATCCGGCGCTGATGTGCCGCACCATGACGGGACTGCCCAATGAGCAGACACAGCTCATCGCAGACAACGTCGAGCATTTTCAGGTGGATTATGGCGTGTCGCCGATCAATTCCACCCAGGCTACCCGAAACGCCATTTTTGATGAGCCGGCCCTGTCGGGCAGGACGGCACGCTACCTGAAGGCGCATCAGCTGAACAGTAACTGCACGCCGGGCAACGTGATGCCGGACTCCTGGTGTGCCGTCACCTCGGTGCGCATCTGCATCGTCATGCGCAGCGATGACAACGTGAACACCGAAAGCAACACACCTTTCATCAATTGCGATGGGGTGCTGGATAAAACGAAGAATGACCGGCGCTTCCGGCAGGCGTTCACGATGACAGTGGCCCTGAGAAACCGCACGGCAGTCGACAATTGCAGTGGTAACGGAACGGTATCGTCGGGTAGTGCTGGTTCTGGTGGCACGGGCACGACGCCGGCGCCCCTGCCCAAGGGGTGCAGTGCGCCGGCCACGAACACGGCGGGTACACCATGAAAGGGATGAAGGAAGCGATGTTCGGGCGCAAGCGGGTTTCCGGAAACGTGCTGCTGACCACGCTGATCATGATGGCCGTGATGGGGCTGGGCGCTGCCATGGCCGTGAAGATGTCGATCAACAATGACATGGTCAGTGCCAACCTGCGCAACCGCCAGCTGGCATTTCAGGCCGCGGAAACCGCGCTGCGACATTGCGAGAAACTGCTGGAAGACGATCCGGCAGCCGTGCATGTCATTACCAATTTCAAGTCGGTCTACAGTGACAACGAGTGGACACACGAGGATCAGTGGCGGGATTTTGGCATTGCCGTGCCAGTGGACAAGCTGGGCATGCCTGACACGCTGCGCACCATCGAACTGCCGCCACGCACGGTAGACAGCTCGCAGACATCGCATCTCAGCATTTCGCCGCAATGCCTGGTGCGCCATTTCACCCTCGATGAGTGGCGGGAGCGATATCCGACGAAGCCGGGTACGGTAACGGCGGAAACCCGTGGTTTCGACACCCGCCACATCTTCATGTACCGGATTTCCGCCCGGGGGTACAGCCCCGACTACATGCCTCCCCATCGGCCCGATGATCCGCAGACCACACGCGGTGCCGTGGTGCAGTTGCAGTCTGTGGTGCGCAGCGTTCAGTGAGAAAAATGATGATGAACAGAAAAGCAGCAAAACATGCAGCGCGTGGCTTCACGCTGATCGAGATCATGATCGCTCTGCTGATCGTGGGGATTCTGGCCACATTTGCCACCACGTCCTATTCGGACTACACCCGCAGGGCGCAGCGTGCAGAGGCAAGGGCCATCCTGCTGGAGGCGGCGCAGTTCATGCAGCGTTTCTACGCAGTGAACAACGCCTATCACAAGGATAGAAATGACGATCCGGTGGAGCTTCCTGCCTCGCTGAAGCAATCACCGCGCACCGGTACCGCTCGCTACAAGATCGATCTGGATCCGACCAAACTGAGCCGATTTGCTTACACCCTGCGGGCCGTTCCCGTTGGTGGGGATGAATGTGGTTACTTCACCCTCGACAACCTGGGCCGCATGCGGGCTCAAGGTGCCAGTAATGGCAATACCAGCGAACAGGCGTGCCTGCGCTGAAGACGGTTTTGCATTTCGCTTCTTTAAGCAACCCGCTTGGGGCTGCTTGCCGATACATGAAGAAAAGCGTTTATATGAAAGAGAGTTTTCCTGCCCGGAAGAAGAACACCATTGGCAATGCCGTGCGTGCAGCGCTACTGTTGATGTCGTGCGCGCTGGCGGGCAATGCTGCCCAGGCGCAGACGCCGGCACCCACGCCGGCCCCCGCGTCGAATCTGGCGCAGGAGCCGCTGATTACCAAGGACCCGGGCATCGTCGAACCGAACATCCTGTTCACGCTCGATGATTCGGGCTCGATGGCGTTCAACTATCTGCCCGACAGCGACCTGATGTCCCAGATCTGGTCCAATAGTAACGGGAGGTATTACCCGGCCCAGCACCTTTTTGCCTACCATCCCAAGGAGCCGGACAGGCGAGAGTATGTGTCCTTTGTCGAGGGGTTACTGTCGACTTCGGAGAAGAACATACTGGGCGCGCGCCGACGCGCCTCCGCAGTCAACACGCTGTATTACAACCCAGAGGTGCGATACAGGCCCTGGATAAAGCCGGATGGCAAGCGGATCGATGAGAGTAATCCGGACGCGAGTCGCATGTTACCAGCCAACCCGAAGGCTGCGTATTTTCACCTGGGCTACCAGGGTGATGCACAGATTGCGGCCCTGACAATCGACCTGACGGTGAATGCGAAAAAGGGTGGTATGCCGATTTGTTCTGCCCGGCGCACGAAATTTCCGACGACTGATCGTCGGGGTGTTACGACGTACCCGCGCTGTCCGGACAGTGCGGGTGAGACCGAGATCACGCCGGCCGTGTATTTCGATTTCAACTGGCCCGGCAAGAGCATGAATCCCAAGGTGCCACCCACCGAGGATGAAAAGAACAATATCAGCAACTACTCCCGGGTGGTGATTACCGACCCGAAGAACACGACATTCACGCGCGGCAAGGAGCGAACCGATTGCACGCCGGTGGATGTGACAAAAGCGAAGCACATCTGCACGCAGGCGCAGGAGCTGCAGAACTTTGCCAATTGGTATCAATACCATCGTACCCGCATGCACGTGGCCATTGCCGCGGTGGGTGAAGCCTTCATGGCGCTGCCCAATCATGTGCGGGTGGGCTATGGCCGCATCAACAAGGATACGGTCACGGATATCGACGGCGTGGGCCATGAGGTCATCGAGCAGGGGGTGCGCCATCTTGACAGCGATGCTCGCAAGGCTTTCATCAATTGGCTGAATGGCACGGTGCCGGAAGGCGGAACCCCGCTGGTGAATGCCATGGAGCGGGTGGGGCTGTACTTCAAGCGCAAGGATGATGGTGGCCCGTGGGCGGATGAGCCGGGGAAGCAGTCCGTCAGCAGCGCTGGCAGCAGTGTTCGCAGCGACCGGCGCGGTTCGTACTACCAGCCGACCCAGCCTCGGCCTGCAGCGAACTCCAGTCACCTGAGCTGCCGTCGTTCGTTCCATGTGCTGATGACGGACGGCATGTACAACTTTGGTCAGGCCCAGGGCAAGCGGCGCCAGGACTTCAACGACAGCGCCGACACGGAATATGGCTCGGAGATTCGTGGCATCTCGAAAGGTGCTGCCGCCGTTTATCAATACAGACCGGAGCGGCCTTATGCCAGCGCTGCCAGAGGTTCTCTGGCAGATTATGCAATGCGCTACTGGAAGGATGACCTTCGGGATGATCTGCAGAACAACGTTCCGTTAAGCAGCGGTAATCCTGCCTTCTGGCAACACCTTGTCACCCACACGCTGAGCTTTGGGGTGAGTGGGCGTCTGAACCACGAGGACGACCTTCCTGCCATTACCGCCGGAACCAAGCAATGGCCGGACTCCATCGACCTGAGCAATGGTGACACCATTGATGACCTCTGGCACGCAGCGGTCAATTCCCGCGGTACGTATGTGAACGTGCAGGAAGGAAAGGGCTTTCACAGCCAGCTCGAGACGATTCTGGGCAGCATCACCGGTACCATTGGCAACACGACTGGCGTGGCTATGTCCAATCAGGCGCTGCAGACCGGCAACACCAAGTTCGTTCCCTCCTTTGTGACGCGGGAGTGGACCGGTGAAGTGACGGCCTATGGGGTTGATCAGGCGGGTAATCAGCAGGCGGAGATCTGGAAAGCCACCGACAAGCTGCCCGAGCCCAACAAGCGTCGCCTGTACGTGGGCAAGGGGGCCACCACCGACACCGTGAAGGCTTCAGAGTTTGTCTGGAAACTTCTGCCGGCAGACATGAAGACCGAGATGGCGAGCAAGGCCGGTGTGGCAGAAAACCTGGGTGATCATCTGGTGAACTGGATGCGTGGCGACCAGCTGAACGAGGGCGGTTTGTTCCGCCGTCGCGTGAGCATCCCCAACACCAAGCGGGCCATGATGGGGCATTTCGTGAACTCCACTCCCGCCTATGTGGGGGCAACCATCGACCGTGGTTATTCCTTCCTGCCGGCTCAGCTGCCGCATGGCACCGACTCGGGTCGTGACAGCTACAAGAAATACGTAGAGAACAAGAAGGCCCGGGACACGGCACGTCCTGGTACCTTGTTCATTGGCGGCAACGACGGCATCCTGCACGCCTTCGATGAGAAGACCGGCGCAGAGGTGTTCGGCTTCATCCCGCGCGCGGTGGTGGGCGAGATGGCGGCCGCATCAAAGGTTGGTTACAAGCACCGCTTTCTGGTGGATGGCCCGCTGGTGGAACGTGATGCCTTCTGGGACGGCAAATGGAAAAACGTGCTGGTCGGCAGCACCGGGGCCGGGTCGACATCGGTGTTTGCGCTGAACGTGACCGACACGCGCGCTGCCGAGTTGCAGGGCCGCAACCTGTTGTGGGAAATCACGCAGGCAACGCATCCTGCACTGGGGCATGTGCTGTCGCAGGCCGAAGTGGGCGTGACCCGCGACGGCAAATGGGTGGCCGTTTTCGGAAACGGCTACGAGAGTGTCGGCCGGCAGGCGCAGCTCTTCATCGTGGAGCTGGAAACGGGGAAGGTGAAGGTGCTGAACACCGGAGCTGGCAGTGCGACCAACCCCAATGGCCTGGGCGGGGTGACGCTGGTGCGTGATGGCACGCAGGTGATTACTGCCGCCTATGCGGGCGACCTGCACGGGAATGTCTGGAAGTTCGATCTTGCATCGGAAAACTCCGCCAACTGGGGTGTTGCCCTCTCCGGCCAACCGTTGTTCGTGACGGAGAAGGGACGGCCGATTACTGCAGCGCCGGCAACGGTAACGCATCCGGCTGGTGGCGTGATGGTGTTGGTGGGCACCGGCAAGCTGTTCGAGAACGGCGATGAGCTGGATGCAAGCAAGGAGTTCATTTACGGCCTGTGGGACAACCAGCGGCTGGAGCCGAAGGAAATTTCCCCGGCAAGCGGCACCATGCCTGCGCGGATCGACTTCCGGTGGGAAGGGGGCTCGAAGATCAATGCCTCGGCCATCCAGCCGCAACTTGCGGAACGCTCCCGCGATGGCGTATATGCAAAGATCCACGCCACAGCACCTGACTGGAACAGGCAGCGTGGCTGGAGTCTGCCGCTTACCATGTTGAAGGAGGGGGGGCAGCGTCTGATCACGCAACCCCTGCTGGTGACGGGGATGGCGCTGTTCGAGACGATGACGCCGGCGTATGAAAACAACGGCGCGCAGAACGCCTGTCAGGAACGCCTGAGAAATCCGGCCTTCAGCCTGCTGCTCGACCCGCTGTCTGGGCAGATGTCGGAAAAGTCGGTCATCGACACTGACGGCAACAGGAAGATCAACTCGAACGACCAGGTGGTGGGTGGCTGGTATGTGAATGACTGGACCGGGCGTTCGGTGATCCTGACGCAGCCGCCGCCGGAGCCCTGCAAGACCCGGGGGTGTACCGTTGCCGTGCGCAACCCCATTGTCTGCGACAAGGGGTACTTGATGAGCAGTGCGCAGGGAACCGCAGCGCATGGCACGTCGATGTGCGTGGAAGTTCCGGGGGCTGGTCGCTGGTGGTGGCGGGAGCTGGCTGTGCCGGATGTGTCCAACGGTACCCAGCGGGCACCAGACCCGGACCCGGCCGCCTCGGGCACCGCCACTGGGAGCAACTGAGTCTGAAGGTGCAGGAAGGGCAGCGACCCTTCCTGCGTTGTTGTGCAGCGGGGCGCCATGTGCGCCCCTTTTTCATGCGCGGTCTGCCTGTGCGCCATGTTGCGGGTGAAATCCCTCCGTGACCTGTTTCACGCCGGTCATGCGTGCGCCAGCCACCAGTAGTCGACCGTACACCGCCTGTCTTGTTCATGTTGAGAAAGGGCCGGAATGGCGTCAGTCTTCCGGCATTCTCCCGATTCGACGCTGGAAGTGCGCTCATGAGGCATCGCAGGAACATTCGCGGTTTCACGCTGGTGGAAATGATCGTGGTGATGGCGGTTTTCGGTGTCATTGCTGCGATTGCTGCGCCGAGCTTTCGTGATTTCGTGTTGCGGCGGGCAGTTTCCGCGCAGATCAGTGACCTGAGCGCTGCGCTGCGGCTTGCGCGCTCGGAAGCCATCAAGCGGGGCGGGCCGGTCACGCTCTGCCCCACGAGTAATGCGCATACGCCTTCTCCCACATGCGACGCCGGAAGCCAGTGGGGCAACGGCTACATGGTGCTGATCGACAACGGCACGGCGGCCAGCCAGTATCTGCGCGTGCAGCAGCGCTACGGAAACCAGAGCCACATTACGGCTGCGGCGGCGGGCCGGATCGTTTTCATGGGCAACGGCATCCTCAATCCTGCCTCGCCGCGCCAGTTTGCGTTCGGCCCCGGTGACACGGGGGCCGATGCTTCCAGGAGCGAGCTGGTTCGTACCGTCTGCATCAGTTCCACCGGAACCGTGAGCAATGGCGTCTGTCGCTGAGCCGGATGGCTTTGACACAAGGAAATATCTTCATGTCGATGAATCCTGATTCCAGAATCCGCGTACCTGTGATGTCGTTGCGGGGAAGGGGCCTGAACGCGGTCCGCATGCAGCAGGGCTCGGGTCTGATCGAGGTGCTGGTGGCGGTGGTGCTGCTCACCGTGGGCATGCTGTCGCTGCTGATGACGCAGACGAAAGCCGTCCAGTACGAGCGCAGTGCCGAACTGCGGGGCATGGCACAGCAGCTTGCCGGAGGCTATGCCGACCGCATGCGCGCCAACAGCAAGGAGGTTGCCCGCTATGTGTTCAACACGGCTTACAACCCCGATCAGGCCGTGGGGGCGCCAGCAACGGATTGCGTGACGAGCAGATGCGACGCGGCCCAGATGGCGGCCTTCGATCTGAGCGAACTGCGCCAGGGGGCACGCAACGCGCTTCCGGGCGGGGATTTCTTCGTGGAAAGCCACGGTGGCAACCGCTACACGATCTGGACCGTCTGGCTGCAGCCAAGACAACTGGACACGCCGGTTTCCGGTTCGGGCTCGGTTGCTGCCACCAATGATCGCTACGAGGAAGACATGTCGTTCTCCGGGCGCTGTCCCGCGGCTCTCGGTACCTATAACCCCCGTCCGCAATGTCTGCCTCTGGGAGTGATGCTTTGAAGAACGTGATGAAAACGCCGATGCGGAAAAAGGCGCTGGCTTCCGGCATGCAGCAGGGCTTCTCGATGATCGAGATGCTGGTGTCGGTGGCCATCGGTCTGGTGGTAAGCGGTGCGGTGCTCTACACGGTGAGCGCCAGCCAGGTCAGCAGCCGCCATCAGGATGCGCAGGCCCGCATGCACGATGCCGGCCAGATGGCGCTTGCGCAACTGTCGGAGCATGCACGGATGACCGGCTTCTGGGTGCCCACGTCGGAAGTGCTGGCAACCGACGGCCCGATGTCGGGGCAGAGTCCGCTGCGGGGGTGCCGAAATGGTTTTATCGACCCGGGTGCCGACTGGGGGGCACTTAACTGCGCGGCCGGAACCGGCAATGATGCGCTGGCGCTGCGTTTTCAGGTGCATGGCTCGGGCCGGAACTGGGACTGCGCCGGCAACGAACTGACGAGCAACGCGATGCAGCTTGCTGCACAGCACAGCGGTGGGGCGACGACGCCTTCCCATCTGCTGCGCGACGAGGTGCAGGAGGTGTACTACGTGGCGAACTCGGCGTCCACGGGCAACCCGGCGCTGTTTTGCAGGACGCCATCGTCTGCCACGCCTGTCCAGCTGGTGGACAACGTCGATCGCTTCGAGGTGCGTTATGCCGTGGCCGATCCCAATCCGGAGGTGGGACAGCAGAACACGCCTTTTGACGTGAAGGCGCTCACGGGGGCTGCGGTTCGCTATCTGAGGGCAGACCAGATGGCAGCGTGCGATGTCAGCAGTGGCAAGGTGCCCGCCAACAGCTGGTGTTCGGTGGTTGGCATGCGCGTATGCCTGGTGTTGCGCACCGAAGATGGCATCAATGCCGAGCCTTCGCCCTGGCTGAACTGCGAAGGCGGAACTGTCAATGCAACCGACCGCCGCCATCGGCAGGCCTTCAATTCGGTGGTCACGATGAGAAACAGGGTGGTGATGCCATGATGATGCGCGCAATGAACGACCGGGCCCTGGTGCTGGCAGGCCCCGCCGGACAGCGGGGCGGCGTGATGCTGCTGGCCCTGATCATGATGGCGGTGCTGGTGATTGGCGCCACGGTGGCCGCCAAGCTGTCGATGAACAGTGACCGCGTGGCACACAACATGCGCGCACGGCAACTGGCGCTGGAATCGGCAGAGTCGGCACTGCGCTGGTGCGAGCGCCAGGTGTTCAACAGCCCGCAGGGCGTGCTGATGCTGTCGAGCGCCAACTACACCAGTCGGGATGACGAGTGGCTGGATCAGGCTTACTGGAATTCGCATGGCCTGAAGGTGCCGCTTGCCGAGGTGAACCTGAGAAGGACCATGTCTGCCACGCATCAGCCGGTGTGCCTGGTCAGGCACTTCACGCTGGAGGAGTGGCGCGAGCTTTATCCGCCGGTGTCCGGCTCGGTCACGGTCGAATCGAAAGGTTATGATCCGAAGCACTTCATGTTCTACCGGATCACCGCCCGGGGCTATAGCCCCGATTACCAGCCGTCTTCCGATCCGGCCCTGCCACGGAACATTCGCGGTGCGGTGGCCCAGGTGCAGACGATGATCCGTTCGATCCAGTGAGCATCTCCATCATGAAAACAGGCTATCGGGCAAAGGAGGGGGCATGAAACGGATGCAGGGTTTCACGCTGATCGAGATCATGGTCACGCTGCTGATCGTGAGCATTCTGGCCAGCATCGCAGTACCCATGTATGGCGACTATGTGCGGCGTGCCAACCGCAACGAGATGAAGGCGGTGATGATGGAGGCCGAGCAGTTCATGCAGCGTTTCTATTCGGCCAACGACGCCTATGACAGGAATCGTGGTGGCAATCCGGTGGAGCTGCCGCCCTCGATGCGTCAGTCGCCCCGAACCGGCACGGCGCGCTATGCAATCAACATCGAGCGGGCCACGGCCGGCGAGTTCGTGCTGGTAGCCAGCTTCACCCGTGGCAACGAAGACCCCTGTGGCGAGTTTCGCATCGACCACACCGGCAGACGGATGCTGGGGCCCAATGCCACGGCACAGAAGATTGCCGAATGCTGGCGATGAGCGTGGCAGGGAAGGGCAGGCAGATGTTTCTGGGATTCATCATTTCAAGCAACTGAAGACGATCATGATTTCTTCAAGACAATTTCGTGCCACAGCGATGTTCACGCATTCGCCGGGCTGGCGGGTGGTGGCAGCTGCAGCATTCCTGATGTCCTGCGCGACGCTTTCGGGGCAGGCTCATGCCGCGATGGCACAGCAGTCGCTGATCGTGAAGGACCCCGGCATCATCGAGCCGAACATCATGTACACCATCGACGATTCCGGCTCGATGGCATACAACCACCTGCCCGACAGCGAATTGCCCGATCAGTCGTTCGTCTTCCATCCGAAGGAGCCGAGGGCCGGCGACTACGTCTGGTACATCCAGGGGGTGCTGGCCACCAATGACAGCAACCTGCTGGGCGCGCGCCGGCGTGCACCTGCGGTGAACAAGGCTTACTACAACCCGGAAGTGCGCTATCTGCCGTGGGTGGACGCCAAGGGCAACAACATGCCCAACGCAAACCCGAAACAGGCGATCTTCCATGTGGGCCATCCCAGATTCGGCAATACCTACGTCAATCTCGAAGGCGAGGTCGAGCTGAACGGTGAGGGGGTTTGCATCTCCTGGCGTGCAGACTTCGACAACCGCGCCGGTCTGTGTCCGGTTGATCGTTCGGTTACGAAGATAAAACCGGCCACTTATTACGAGTTCGACTGGCCGGGCAAACATGCCAGCCCGCCCACCGAACCGACCGAAGCCGACAAGATGGAGATTGGCAATTACAAGCGGGTGTCGATTGCCGATGCGGCGAGCTTCGTGCGCGGGGAAAAACGGGATGACTGTGCGCAGAAAAGCGGCAAGGGCTACATCTGCACGCAGGCCGAGGAATACCAGAACTTTGCCAACTGGTATCAGTTTCACCGCACGCGGATGCACATCGCCATTGCGGCCAGTGGCCGGGCATTTTCGGGCCAGCCCGAGCATCTGCGCATTGGCTATGGCCGCATCAACAAGCTGGACAGAACGGACGTGGATGGCGGGCGGCATGCCGTGGTGGAGCGTGGGGTGCGCCGTTTTGCCGGAGCCGAGCGCGAGCAGTTCCTGACCTGGCTGAATGGCGTCAAGGCAGAAGGTTACACGCCGTTGGTGAACGCCATGCTTGAAGTGGGCCGGTATTACAAGCGAACCGACGCCCTGGGGCCGTGGAGCAATGCCCCCGGCAAGGGCTCGAAGGGCAAGGATCTGAGCTGCCGCCGCTCCTATCATGTCATCATGACGGACGGGAAATACAACTTCCGTGATCCGGTCCGGAAGGAAGATTATGACCTGGAGTCGGACAGCCGTCGTGGCCCGAGCATTACTGACAAGACAGGTACCCGCACCTACGAATATGTGCCGCAGAATCCGTACCAGAGTCCGGCACGTGGCACGCTGGCCGACTACGCCATGGATCTGTGGAAGAACGACCTGCATCCTGGCCTGGACAACAACGTGCCGACCGATGCGGGCAACCCGGCTTTCTGGCAGCACGTATCCACCTACACGATGAGCTTTGGCCTGAGCAGCGGCCTGAACCCGGATACCGATCTGAACGCACTCAAGACCGGTGCGAAGCAGTGGCCCAATCCGGTCGAGCTCTGGAGCAACGACCCCATCGACGACCTCTGGCATGCTGCCGTCAATTCGCGCGGCGAGTATGTGAACGTGCAGGAGGGCACGGGCTTTCTCAGCCGCATCGAGCAGATTCTGGGTGATATCGTTGGCAAGATGGGCAACACGGCCGGGCTCGCCGTCAGTTCCCATTCGCTGCAGGCCGGCAACGTGAAGTTCGTGCCTTCCTTCGTGACACGTGAATGGACCGGCAACGTGACGGCCTATGACATGGGGCCCGATGGCAAGCAGCACAACGAGCTGTGGAGCGCCGCCAACATGATGCCGCCAGTTGCCAGCCGCAACCTGTACGCAGGAACCGGGCTTACGGCCGGCGGCTCGCAGAAATCCGTGGCCCTGCAGTGGGGCAGTCTGCGGGACGATGCGAAGAACGAGATGCTGACGCAGGCTGGTCTGGCTGCAGCAGACGGCCCTGGCCTGGTGAACTGGATGCGCGGTGATCAGTCCCGTGAATCCGTCTTTCGTCGCCGTCGCGTGGGCCAGATCATCGGTCATATCGTGAATTCGTCGCCGGTGTATGTGGGTGCGGCCATCGACCGGGGTTATCGCTTCCTGCCGGAAACCTTCGGTGCGGGCAGGGCGGATTCCGGTCGGGGCAGCTATCGTGCCTACGTGAACGCCAAGAAGGCCGGTGCCAGTCGTCCGGGGCTCGTCTTCGTGGGTAGCAACAGCGGCGTGCTGCATGCTTTCGACGGGAAGACCGGCAAGGAAGTGTATGGCTTCGTGCCGCGTGCGGTACTGGGCGAGATGGCTCGTTCGTCGCGCAAGGACTTCCAGCAGCGCTTCCTGATGGATGGCCCGCTGGTGGAGCGTGATGCCTTCTGGGACGGCAAGTGGAACAACGTGCTGGTCGGCACCACGGGTGCCGGTCCGCGTGCGGTCTTTGCCCTCAATGTGCAGGACACCCGGGAGAGCGCGCTGAATGCCAATACGGTGTTGTGGGAGCTGAACGCTTCCTCGCAGCCTGAACTCGGTCATGTGCTGTCGGCACCCGAAGTGGGCGTGCTGCGCGATGGCACCTGGGTGGCGGTGTTTGGCAATGGCTATGAAAGCCAGTCGGGTGAAGCGCGTCTGTTCGTCGTGAACCTGAAGACTGGCGAAGTGATGGCGAATCTGAACGCGGGCAAGGGCAAGGGTACTGCGCCCAATGGTCTGGGTGGCGTCACGCTGGTGAAGGACGGCATGCAGGTGATTACGGCAGCCTACGCCGGCGACCTGAAGGGCAATGTCTGGAAGTTTGATCTGGCCTCTGCCGACCGGTCGAAATGGCAGGTGGGTCTTGGCCGGAAGGCACTGTTCACCACAAAGGACGAACGTCCGATTACCGCGGCACCCACGACGGTGGCGCACCCCGGTGGTGGCGTGATGGTGCTGGTGGGCACGGGCAAGCTCTTTGAGGAAGGTGACGAGAAGACTACCGACATGCAGTCCGTTTATGGTCTGTGGGACAAGGACATGCTGAAGGTGGATGGCCAGGGCAATCATTTCTGGGAAGGCGGCACCAGCATTCTCGACAACCAGATCCAGTCGCATCGGTCGAGCCTGATCCGCCGGGGGGCCTTTGCCACGATCGTTGCCAGCCCGATGAACTGGACCACCATGCGTGGATGGCACCTGGAGCAGAACATGATGGGCATCCGGGGCCAACGCCTGATTGCTGCACCGCAGATGGTGACAGGCCTGGTGCTGTTCGAGACGATGAACCCGGTGCTGAGCAAGGAAGACGCCGATGACATCTGTCTGACCCGTGTCGTTGCACCGGCCTTCAACCTGCTGCTGGACCCGCTGACCGGCGCCATGCCCACGGGCAAGGTGTTCGACACCAACCGCGACCGGCGTCTGGATGGTGGGGATGACGCCATCGGTGGCTGGAAGGTGAATGGCTGGACCGGGCGTTCGGTGGTGCTGACCGAAGCCCCGGCTGCACCGTGCACCACCGGACCCTGCGCGTCGGCCACGCAGCAGCAGCCGCTTCAGAAGATCTGTCCGGCCGGCTGGCTGACCAACAGCCTGTTGAGCGCGAACGGCAATGAAGATGTCTGCGTGAAGATTCCGCCGGCCTCGCGCTGGTGGTGGCGGGAGATGGACGCGATGAAGCAAAAGCCCTGATGGTCTGATCCGCAGGGCAGGCCCTTGGTGCGGCCGCCGATCATCTGCATGCAGGTGGCCGGCGGCCGTTTTCGTTGTGTGCGTGTCGAAAGGCTTACGTCTGTCGGTCTCGTCTGCTGCCTGTCGCGTCGGGGCGTGGGCCGCCGCGGAAGGGGAGTAGGCTGGAAGGAATGTGCCCGGCGAGTGTCGGGGCAATTCTCTTTGTGGATGTCGCTGCGCCCAGCGCGTTGTGATGTCTGCCTGTTTTTTCTTGCTCTCTGTTCCAGGAAGGCGTTTCATGGCTCATTCCAGAAGTTCTGGCCATCTGTTTCCGGTTCATCTGCCTTCCCGGTTGTGCGCAACGAGCGCATGCCTGTTGCTGGCGTGTCTGTCCAGCACGGGGATGGCACAGACCACCCCGGCATCAACCATTGCTCAGGAACCGCTGGTCGTGAAGGACCCGGGGGTCGTCGAGCCGAATCTGATGTTCACGCTGGATGATTCCGCGTCGATGGCATACAACTTTCTGCCCGACGATGAGTTGCCGGATCACACCTTTGCCTTTCACCCCGCCGAACCCTGGGGGGAGTGGGTGAAATACTATGTGCATTACACCGAGGGGCTGCTGGCCACGAACGACTCGAATGTGCTGGGCATGCGTCGCCGCGCGCCGAAGGTGAACAAGCTGTATTACAACCCCGAGGTGCAGTACCTGCCGTGGGTGGACGAGAACGGCAGGCCGATGGCCAACGCCAATCCGAAGGGGGCGTATTTTCACCTGAATTATTCCGGACGGGGAGATCCGAATAGTGCCTACAACCAGCGTGGCAACAGGCACATACGCGAGCTGAAGATGGATCTGACGGGGGAAGTGAGCAAGGGCAGCATGCGCGTCTGCCAGACGCCACGCCCCGGAAAGCTGACGAGTCAGGTGGTGTATTGCGATGAGGACCGTTCGGTGACGACGGTGAAACCGGCCACCTATTACGAGTTCACATGGGACGGCATGAACGAGGTGCCGCCCCGCGAACCCACCGAAGCCGACAAGGGCAGGGCTGGCAATTACAAGCGCGTGTCGATTGCCGACCATGCGGAGTTCATCCGTGGTGCCGAGCGTAAGGACTGTTCCTCGGATGGCACCGGCAAGCGACGCTGCACCCGTGAGCAGGAGTATCAGAACTTTGCCAACTGGTACCAGTATCACCGCACGCGGATGCACGTGGCGATTGCGTCGGTGGGGCAAGCCTTTGCCGCCCTGCCGGACAACATGCGTCTCGGCTATGGGCGGATCAACAAGCTGGAGGCCGAAACCATCGACGGCGGCCGTCATGAAGTGATCGTGCAGGGCGTCCGTCGTTTTCAGGGGGATGAGCGCAGGAAGTTTCTCCGCTGGCTGAATGGCAACATCGGTGTTGGCAGTACGCCGCTGGTGAATGCGGTGGATGAGGTGGGCAAGTACTTCAGGCGTGCTGACCACAGGGGGCCGTGGGGTGACACGCCGGGTACTGATCCGGGGCCGTCGAAACCCAGAAGTTCGCATCTCAGCTGCCGTCGTTCCTATCATCTGCTGATGACCGACGGCATGTACAACTTCGATGATGGCGTGGGGCAGTACGCGCACAATTACACGCTGGAGTCTGACAGCTACAAGGGGAACACCATCAGCGGGCCGGACGGTGCGTCGTACACCTATGAACCGATACTGCCCTATGCCAGTAGCGCAAGAGGTTCGTTGGCTGATTATGCGATGGATCTGTGGAAGAACGATCTTCGTGCCGATCTGGTCAACGATGTGCAGACGGACAACATCAACCCGGCGTTCTGGCAGCACGTTTCCACTTACACGCTGAGCTTTGGCGTGAGTGGTGCGCTCAACCCCGATCGTGACGAGGATGCCATGCGTGACGGCACAAAGCGGTGGCCGAACCCGATCAATGCGGGCACGAGCGACACCATTGACGATCTCTGGCATGCGGCCGTCAATTCACGGGGCCAGTATGTGAACGTGCAGGAAGGGGCGGGCTTTTTCAGCCGCATCCAGCAGATTCTTTCCAGCATCCAGAAGGGCATTGGCAATGCGGCCGGGGTTGCGGTCAGCTCGCAGTCGCTGCAGGCCAATAACGTGAAGTACGTGCCTTCGTATGTCACCCGCGACTGGACCGGGGAGGTGGAAGCCTTCCGGCTGGACATGGGTGTGCAGAAGGAGAGCCTCTGGAAGGCCACGGAGAAGGTGCCGCCGGCGCTGTCGCGCAACTGGTTCGTGGGGCTGGGAGTCGATCCCGGGAACCCCGGTACCGGGGACAAGTCCGTGATGTTCTTCTGGGACAGGATTCCGGCTGACATGCGGACTCAGATGATGAAATCTGCCGGGCTGGAAACGACTCCCAATCGTGGAAGTCCGATGATGGCGTGGTTGCGTGGCGACCAGTCGAACGAGGGCAGCTATTTCCGCCGCCGCAGCGGGGTGCTTGGGCATATCGTCAACTCGCCACCGGTGTATGTGGGAGCCGACATCGACCAGGGCTATCGTTTTCTTCCGCTGAAGTTTCCCAACGGCGTGGATTCGGGGGCGAGCAGCTATCGTGCACATGTGAATGCGAAGAAGGCGAGTGCGGCACGGCCCGGGCTTGTATTCGTGGGCAGCAATGATGGCGTGCTGCATGCCTTCGATGCCGCCACCGGGGTCGAGGTTTATGGTTTCACGCCGCATGCGGTAACCAGCGAGATGGCACGCTCGTCACGGGTGACTTATGAGCCGCGTTACCTCATGGACGGGCCCCTGGTGGAGCGTGATGCCTTCTGGGACAGGAGCTGGCGTCGCGTGCTGCTGGGCAGCACTGGCGCGGGGCCGCGTTCCGTGTTTGCGCTCGATGTCCTGGAAACTGCACCGGGCAAGTTGAACGCAAAGACGCTGATGTGGGAACTGGATGCGCGCACCCAGCCGGAAATTGGCCATGTTCTTGCGGCTCCCGAAGTGGGCGTGCTGCGTGACGGGCGCTGGGTTGCGGTGTTCGGCAATGGCTATGAAAGTGCGTCGCGCAGGGCGCAACTTTTCGTGGTGGAGCTGAAGACCGGCAAGGTGCTGCGCACGATCGACACTGGCGTGGGTGATGCCACCACGCGCAACGGGCTGGGCGGCGTGACGCTGGTGAAGGATGGCACGCAGGTGATCACGGCGGCCTATGCAGGTGACCTGCGCGGCAATGTCTGGAAATTCGATCTGGCATCGGAGGACGAGACGCGCTGGAAGGTCGGTCTGGGTGGAAAGGCGCTGTTCACCACGGTTGGCTCGCGTCCGGTGACAGCCGCACCGGCGACGGTGGTGCGCCCCGATGCTGGCGTGATGGTGCTGGTGGGAACCGGCAAGCTGTTCCAGGTGGATGACGACAAGTCTGTCGAGCTCGAATCCGTCTATGGCCTGTGGGACAATGAGCGGCTGGTTGGCGACAAGGACGGCAAGCTCTCGTGGACCGGCGGAAGCAGCATCCGGCCGAGTCAGGTGCGAACCAATGACGTGACGATGCTTCCGGGGAATGAATTCGCCAGAATCACCACCGACAAGGGAGTCCTCAACTGGGATCAGGAACGGGGCTGGCGTGTGCCGCTGACGATGCTGCCCGATGCGGCGGCTGCCCAGCGGATGATCGTGAAGCCACAGTTCCTTACGGGTCTTGCGCTGTTCGAGACGATGAGTCCGGCACTGTCCCATAACTATCACGACAATGCCTGCAAGACGGAACTGCATGCGCCTGCCTTCAGCCTGTTGCTCGATCCGCTCACCGGGCTGATGGCCTCCAAGGCCACCATCGATACCAACGGCGACAACGTCCTGAACGCGGACGACAAGGTCGTGGGGGGATGGAGCGTGCAGGACTGGGCAGGGCGTTCAGTGGTGCTGACGGCTGCGCCGCCTGCACCCTGCACGAGCGCGCCCTGCACGCAGGCCGCGACGCAGACCTTCTGCGAACGTGGTTCCCTGCTGAACACGGCGGTGGCAGCGAAGCATTCGCAGTCGGCCTGTGTGCCCGTGCCACCGGACTCGCGCTGGTGGTGGCGCGAGATGAACGCGCTGGAGCGTACCCCCTGAGCACCGAGGCCGGCAGCGGGCCGGCCTGAAAGCAAAAGCCCCGTCTTTCGACGGGGCTTTTTGGTTTGCAGCGGGGATCAGGGCTTCTGGTTGGTGAAGGTGTCGCAGCGCTGGACCGAGCCGCTCTCAAAGCCGATGCGGAACCAGGCGAGGCGCTGTTGCGAGGTGCCGTGGGTGAAGCTCTCCTGGTGGACGTGACCACCGGAGCGCCCCTGGATGTTGTCGTCGCCGACGGCGGCGGCGGCGTTCATGGCCTCCTCGATGTCACCGGCCTCGAACCAGTTCTTGGCCTGCTGCGAGTGGTTGGCCCAGATGCCGGCGTAGCAGTCGGCCTGAAGCTCCAGGCGCACTGAAAGCTGGTTGTACTGGGCTTCGCCAAGCTGGCGGCGGGCCTGTTCCATTTTCTGGAGGGTGCCGGTGAGGTTCTGGATGTGGTGGCCAACCTCGTGGGCGATCACGTAGGCTTCGGCGGTGTCACCGTGGGCGCCAAGCTGACTCTGCAGCACGCGGAAGAAGGACAGGTCGATGTAGATGCGCTGGTCGGCCGGGCAGTAGAAGGGGCCGGCACCAGCCTGACCCACGCCGCAGCCGGTGCGGGTGGTGCCGCTGAACAGTTCCAGCCGGGGCGGGCGGTATTGCGAGCCGGACTGCTTGAAGATGTTGCCCCAGACATCTTCTGTGCTGCCCAGCACCACCCGCACGAAGCGGGCGGCCTCGTCGCTGCCGGCCGGGGCGCCGCCCTGCTGTTGTGCGGATGGTACATGTTGCTGTTGGCTCTGCTGCTGTGTCGGCATGACGCCACCGTCGAGCATGCCGAGCAGGGTGAGGGGGTTGACGCCCAGCAGCCAGCCGCCGATGAGGATGACGGCGAGTGTGCCGAGGCTGAGTCTGCCCCGTCCAAAGACGGGAACGCGACCCCCGCCGAAGCCGCCGCCCTGGCCGCGGTTGTCGTCCACGTTGCTGCTTTCTCGTTCGTTTTCCCAGCGCATGATGGCTTTTTCCGTAGAAGCCGGGCAGGGCGTGGGGGTGTCCGTGCCACGGCAATGGGATGAAAGGAACCTGCCCGCAGGTGTGCCTTTGGGCAGGGGTGAGGACCGTCGGGAGGCGGAGGCTGACCGTTCCTCCTCCCGTTGCTGACATGAAGCGATGTTACGGGTTTGGCCTGTTGTGTGGGCGGTTGGAGTTGTTTCACTCGGTTGCCAAAGTTGCCAAACATCACGTTTTGCTCTGTAATGCACCCATGTGTGCGGCGGCCGCACGCGGCCTGACCGAGGAAGGTGTTGGCGTGATGTTTCCTGTTGCCGGGGGATGGCCCCGAATTTGCCGGAGTCACCCGCGGCGTGGTGCCACTCCTCCTTCATGCGCCGGCACACTGTGGCCCGCCGGTGCGGGCGGGGCATGCCCATGACGATTCGCTGCGACCGGATTTCCCTGCGTGACGGGGGGCGGGATGTGTTGCGTTCCCTGTCGCTGGACATTCCGGCCGATGCTGCGCTGGTGCTGATCGGCCCGGCCGGGGCGGGAAAGTCGGCGCTGTTCCGCGTGCTGGCGGGCGAACTTCGCCCCTATACCGGGCGCCTGCACGTGCATGGGCGCGAGGTGGTGCTCGATGGCCGGCGCAATTCCCAGACGGTGCTGGTCGATGACCGCAGCGCCTGTTATCCCGATTTCACGGTGTGGGACAATCTGGCGGTGCCGCTGCGGCTGGCACGCAGCAAGCAGATCGAGGAGCAGGTGATCCAGCTCGCGCATGCGGTGGGGCTGGGTGACTGCCTGTCGCTGCGGGCCGCGCGGCTGTCGCGGGTGGGGCAGCGTCGTCTGGCGCTGGCCCGTGCGCTGGCGCTGCGGCCGGCGCTGCTGCTCATCGACAATCCCATGTCGGGCCTCACCGAATCGGAAGCCAGCAACATGCTGGATGATCTGCCCGGCATCTGCCGGCTGGCCTGGGCGCAGGGCACGGCCACGGTGCTGGCCTGTCGCAACAGCCGGCTGGCGCTGGCCTTTGGCGGGGCCACGGCGGTCATCGCGCAGGGGCGGCTGCAGCAGCAGGAGGCCCGTGCCATCGATATCCTGATGCGGCCGGTGTCGCTGAACGTGGCGCGGGTTTTCGGCACGCCACCCATCAACCTGCTGCGGGCCACGCTGTCGGGGCATACGCTGATGATCGAGAACGGGCCGACGGTGCCGCTGATGCATCCGCTGTCGGTGGAAGACCCGGCGCTGCTGGTGGGCATCCGGCCGGAAGACATCTGCTTTCAGGGCTCGGGCGGTGATCTGGGTTTTCCCGCGCGGATCGAGCGGGTGGAATGCGGCATCTGGGGCAGCCGGATCGAATGCCGTGCGCGTGCGGGGCCGATGACTATGTATACGCCAACGCTGTTCCGGCCGACGCCGGGTGAATCGGTGGTGCTGCATGTCGATCCGGGGGCGCTCTATCTGTTCGATGGGGCCGGTGCGCTGGTGCAGCAGATCGAGCGGGCGACCGAACGGGCTGAGCGCCGGCCGGTGGTGCCCGTAGTGCCGGTGGCCGAGGATGCACCGGAAGGTGTCGCATCGGTTTTGTTTGCCTCGCGCTGACAGGGGGCGGCGATGGCTTTTCTGAGGGTTTCTTCGCTGGATGTGCGTCCGCGCTGGTGGCATGCGCAGGCATGTCGTTCGCTGGACAACATCGAGCTGATGCTGGATGAAGGCAGCCTGTGCACGGTGTTCGGGGCCGAGGGCTCGGGCAAGGCCACGCTGCTGCGCACGCTGGCCGGCCTGCACCGGCCTGCCCGTGGCCAGATCGTGCTCGATGGTGAGGACATCACCCGCCGTCCGCTGGGCCGTCGTCGCACGGCGCTGGTGCCGGCACAGCCGGTGGTCTACCCCGCGCTCACCGTGCGCGAGAATCTGGCCTTTCCGCTGGTGTGTCAGGGCGTTCCCCCCGAGCAGATCGGCCATCAGGTGTCGAACATCGCGTCGTTGCTGGGGCTGCTCGATTGCCTGAGCCTGCGTGCCGGCGGGCTGACGCCATCGACGGCGCAACGGGTGGCCATTGGCCGGGCGCTGGTGCGTGAGGATCTGGGTCTGCTGCTGCTCGACAATGCCTTCAGCGTGCTGGAGCCCGAGAGCCGGACGCGCGTGGTGGGGGCGTTGCGGCAGGTGCAGCGCATGCGGCGGATGTGCACGCTGGTCAGCACGCTGGATCAGGCCGACGTGATGGGCCTGGGCGACCAGTGGGTGATGCTCGACGAAGGGCGCATCGCGCAGCAGGGGCGTGCGGCGGAGTTTCAGCAATATCCGCGCACGCTGGCGGTGGCCCGGCGCCTGTTCGGCAATTCGCTGAATGTGCTGCCCTGTCGTCCCGTGAATGGCCAGGCCCGCTTTGCAGGCCAGGAGCTGCTGCCGCCGCTGCCGCCGCAGCTGGACATCTGGCTGGCCGAATTGCAGGCTCAGTACCCGAAGGGCTACATCGAGCTGGCCATCCGGCCGGAGAACATCATCCTGGGGCGCACCGGGCTGGAAGGCTGCATCGAGACGACGCTGACGGGTATCGAGGATGACGGAACCTGGATGCGCCTGCAGGTGGTGCTGGCCGAGTCCGGCCTGCCGCTGGTGGCCCATGTGAAGGTGGATACCCCCCAGGCCTATGATCTGGTTGCGCTGCCGGCCGCTCAGGTGATCGGCCGGCCCCTGCTGTTGCAGATCATCAATCGGCACAGCCTGTTTTTCCTCGACGGGAGGCTGGTGCAGTGACTGAATCGGGAAATATTGGCCGCCCTGGGGCGATGAGGATGTTTGCATGAGTGCCCTGCATCGAGAGCGCTGGTTTCCGGTGTGGCTGGTGTTGCCGGGCGCGCTGGCGCTGCTGGTGCTCTGGCTGTTGCCGACGACGATCCTGCTGCAGCTGACGCTGGGCAGTGGCGGGGCCACGATGGGGCAGGTCGGGCAGTTCATGGCCGGCATCCTGCGTGACCCGACGGTGCAGGCTGGTCTGGTGGATCAGGGCCTGTGGCTGCTGGTGGCGCTGGGGCTGGAGATGCTGCTGGGGCTCCTGCTGGCGCGTGCGTTGCCGCTGCACGGGCGCTCGGCAGGGCTGTGGTGCATGATGCTGGGCATCTGCCTGTTCACGCCACTGGTGGTGTCGATGATGGGCTGGGGCATGCTGAATGCCGGGCCAGGGCTGTTGCCGGGCTGGATGCAGTCCTGGCTGGGCGAATCGGTGGATCAGCCCTGGTGGTGGCTGGAGGGCATGTATCTGTTGCGCGACCTGTGGCAGTGGGTGCCGTTGTTCGCGCTCCTGTGTATGGGTGAGTTGCGCCGGATCGAGCGCTATCGTTACCGGGCCGTGCAGTTCGACGGCGGTTCGGCCTGGGCTGCCTTCCGGCTGCTGGAATGGCCCCGGCTGCGCGGTGCGCTGCTGCTGGGGCTCACGCTGCGCCTGCTGCTGGGTGCCATCATCGATGTCGATGTCTTCCATGCGGCCGCGACGGCCGAGGAGGGCGTGCTGGCGCAGCTGGGTGCCTCGCAGGGCTGGCTGAGCAACGGCGCGCTGAGCACGGTGCCCGATCAGGCCCCGCTGTCGTGGCTGCTGCCGGCGCTGGTGGCCACCAGCGAGAGTCTGGATGGTGTCGTGCCGGTGGTGAATCTCACGGCCAGCCTGGGCCTGACCCAGGTGGTGCTGGTGCTGCCGCTGCTGCTCCTGTTGCTGTGGATCATCCGGCGGGGCAATCGTCATGGCGTGCCGGCACCGGTGGTGTTCAGCCGGGGAGACGAGGTCTATGGTCCCCAGCGCGGCTGTTTCGTGCGCCTGTGCCGTGCCGTGGTGCGGCTGGTGTGGCTGGTCTTTGCCCTGATGCCCTTCATCTGGCTGGCCTGGGCGGCGCTGCAGGTGGAGCTGCCGGGGCAGGGCAGAAGCATCGGCCTCGGGCATTTCATGGTGGTCTTCGACGATCAGGTCTGGCGTCAGAGCCTGTGGCGCACCTTCGTGGGCGCGCTGCTGACGGCGCTGGTGGCGGTGCTGCTGGCGCTGCCGATGGCCTATTCGATGTCGCGTCGTCTGCTGGCGGGTGACAGGCCGATGGCGATGATGCTGATGGTGAGCCTGATGACACCGGCGATGGTGCTGGCCTTCCCGCTGGGCCACATCAGTCAGGAGCTGGGCTGGCTGGGCTCGCCCTGGGCCGTGGGCATGGCCCATCTGGTCTTTGCCGTGCCGCTGGCAGTCTGGATTCTCACCCTGGGCATGGCCGAGGTCTCGGTCACGGTGGATGAGGTGGCCATGCGCGATGGCTTCGGTTTCGTGCGCTTCATGACGCAGGTGCTGTTGCCCGGCGTCCGGCACCGGCTGTGGGCCGCATTCGTCGGTTGCTTCCTGCTGGCCTGGATCGAGTTCCTGTTTGCACGGGTGCTGGGGTCGATGGTGTGGCCGCCGCTGGTGGTGCTGTTGTCCGAATCGCTGGCGGTGCTGCCGCCCGAGCAGACCAGCGCGCTGCGCACCGAATGGCAGGTGCTGGCGGCTGCTGCCTGGCTGCTGCTGTTGCCGGTGGTCATCGCCATGTTCACCCTGCGTTACCAGCTTGCCGACCTGTTGTCGCTGCGCCGGGGGGCGATCCTGCTTTCCAGACCGCGTCAGCCGAGGCCGCTGAGCCGGTCGACATCTTTCTGAACGGATTGCAGCTCCCTCCTTATTGCGGATGCCGGCTTTTCCGGTGATTGTTCCCGGGAGTGCTCACGCCCGTTCTTGCATCTGCAGGCATCGGGGCGTCATGGTGATGGCGGTACGCGCTGTGTTGCACTGGTAACACGTGTTTCACTGTGTTTGACGTCGATTCGTCTCAGTGTCAACACATCCCATTTCCCGTAAACTGCGTTCGTTCGCATTTTGTGGCGAAGTGCGCAAAGTGTTCACGTAGCCGGCGGTTGGTCTGCGCATGCCTGTCCTCGCCTGCACTACCGCACATATCCGGAGATTCTCCATGATTCAAACCCCTTCGCCGCATGGCGGGGCGGGCGGCTATTCGCCGTTCATGGCCTTCATGGCCCGTCTGCATTCCTTCATCGGGCTGTTCGTTGGCCCCTTCCTCATCATCGCGGCACTCACGGGCGTTTTCTACGTGCTCACGCCGCAGGTCGACCAGTACCTCTACCGGGATCAGCTGGTGGCCACCACGCAGGGTGAGCCGCAACCGCTGCTGAAGCAGATCGGGGCGGCCAGTGCCTGGCTGCGTGAGCAGGGCCGGCCCGAGCAGGCGCTGTTTGCCGTGCGCCCGGCCCGTGCCGAGGGGCATACCAGCCGCATCATGTACAAGATGGCGGATGCACGTTCGGGCGAGAGTCTGGGTGTGTTCGTCGATCCGGTCAGCCTGAAGGTGCAGGGGGCACTGGTGGTGTATGGCACCAGTGGCACGCTGCCTTTCCGCGGCTTCATCGACTACATCCACCGCGATCTGGGGCTGGGTGAGCCGGGCCGCTACTACAGCGAGGCGGCGGCTTCATGGGCATGGATTGCCGTGGTGGGCGGGCTGATGCTCTGGGTGTACCGGCGTGCCGTGCTGGGCCGCCCGAAGGATGCGGGCGTGCGCGGCTGGCATACCCGCGTCGGCCTGTGGATTGCCCTGGGCGTGCTGTTCTTTTCGGCCACCGGCATGACGTGGTCCAAGTGGGCCGGCGAGCTGCGCATCGAGCAGATCCGCACCGAGCTGGGCTGGGTGACGCCGCCGCTGAAAACGGCGCTCGATCCGGCAAAGGCTGCGGCACCTGCCAATCCGCACGAGGAGCATGGGCATGTGGCATCGGCGCCTGCCGGTGGCACGGGGCATGGCGGTGATGTGGGTGGCGGGCACGGCGGGCATGCCGGGGCGGCGCATGAGGCCCATGCCGCGAATGCACAACCCGGTGGTGGGGCGGCTAGGGGACTGCCCGCCGGTTCGCCGGCCGGGGCGGCGCATGATGCCCATGCCGATGGCGTTACCGGCGCGGTTGCCGTGCCGCTGTCGCTGGAGGCCAGCGTCGATCCGGTGCTGAAGGCCGCACGGGATGCCGGCATCGACGCGCCGGGGCTGGAAATCCGCCCGCCGAAGAAGGACGGCCATGCGTGGACGGTGCGCGAGATCGACCGGCACTGGCCCACCCAGGTGGACTCGGTGGCGGTGGACCCGCGCAACATGCAGGTGATCAGCCGGTCCGACTTCGAGACCTTCCCGCTGATTGCCAAGCTCATCCGCTGGGGCATCGACCTGCACATGGGCGTGCTGTTCGGGCTGCCCAACCAGCTGGTGATTGCCGCGCTGGCACTGGCGCTGGCCGTGATGGTGGTGCTGGGCTACGTGATGTGGTGGCGTCGCGCAGCGCGGCGGCCGGTATCGGCACGGGACACCCTCTGGGGCGCCTGGCTGCACATGGGTGCGGCCGGCAAGCTGGCCGTGGTGCTGTTCTTTGCACTGTTTGGCTGGCTGCTGCCGGTGCTGGCGATGAGCCTGGGGCTCTTTCTGCTGATCGACGCCGGGCGCTATCTGAAGCTGAGGGTGCAGGCGGCCTGAGCCCCGAATGAGGGGGCATCGAACACGGATCGCCTGATGAACGCATGAAATGACGCCTGTCTGTCTGGTTGACGGGTTGCAGGCTTCTGGTGTGCGATGGTTCAGGCGAGGAGGGGGAAAGGCAGGGGCTACGTGCCTGTCCCCACGGTTTGGTAATGCGGCACATGCTTCCGCATGGTCTGGCCGGAAGGTCAGACCGGGAGGCCCCTGAGGAGGGGCTTCCCGCACAGAAAACAAGGGGAGCAGGTGGCTCAGCGCCCCTTGTTGCGTGCCGAGGCGAAGGCCATCGCCAGCGCGCTCTGCGTTGCCGGTTCGGGCTGGCGGTTGTAGCCACCTCCGCCGGGACGGCGGTTGCCGCCGGCATCGCCACGACCGCCCTGGCTGCCACGCGGGCCATTGCCGCGGCCGCCATCACCACGTCCGGCGCCGGCCGGAGCGCCCTGACGGCCACCGCCATTGCTGGCGCCCGGCGTGTCGGACATCCGCATCGTCAGCGCAATCCGCTGGCGCTTGATGTCCACCTCCAGCACCTTCACCTTCACCAGATCGCCGGTTTTTACCACCTCGTGCGGGTCCTTCACGAAGCGCTCGGACAGGGCCGAGATGTGGACCAGACCGTCCTGATGCACGCCGATGTCGACGAAGGCGCCGAAGTTGGCGACGTTGGTGACGACGCCTTCCAGCGTCATGCCCGGTTCCAGATCCTTCAGGTCTTCCACGCCTTCGCGGAAGGTGGCGGTCTTGAACTCGGGGCGCGGGTCACGGCCGGGTTTCAGCAGCTCCTTCAGGATGTCCTGAATGGTGGGCAGACCGAACTGCTCGGTGGTGTAGCGTGCCGGGTCCAGCTTGCTGATGATGTCCTTCTGGCCGACCACGTCCTTGATGCCGAGTTTCAGGTCGTTCAGCATCTTCTCCACCACCGGATAGGCTTCCGGGTGGACGGCGGAGGCATCCAGCGGGTTCTCGCCGCCCTGGATGCGCAAAAAGCCCGCCGACTGCTGATAGGCTTTAGCGCCCAGCCGGCTCACGTCCAGCAAAGCCTTGCGGCTGGGGAAGGGGCCGTTCTGGTCACGGTGCCGGACGATGTTCTCGGCCAGCGAGCGGCCCAGACCGGCGATGCGGGTGAGCAGCGGCACGCTGGCGGTATTCAGGTCCACGCCCACGCCGTTCACGCAGTCCTCCACCACGGCGTCCAGCGCCTTCGCCAGCCGGGTCTGGTTCACGTCGTGCTGGTACTGCCCCACGCCGATGGCCTTGGGTTCGATCTTGACCAGTTCGGCCAGCGGGTCCTGCAGCCGGCGGGCAATGGAAACCGCACCGCGCAGGCTCACGTCCAGCTCGGGGAATTCGGCGGCGGCCAGTTCCGAGGCCGAATAGACCGAGGCACCGGCCTCCGACACCACCGCCTTCGTCAGGCGCAGCTCGGGGTGGGTCTTGATGAGGTCGGCCACCAGCTTGTCGGTCTCGCGTGAGGCCGTGCCGTTGCCGATGGCCACCAGCGCCACACCGTGCGTGGTGCAGAGTTTGGCCAGCGTGGCAATGGAACCGTGCCAGTCGTCACGCGGGGCATGCGGATAGATGGTGTTGGTGGCCACCAGCTTGCCGGTATCGTCCACCACCGCCACCTTCACGCCGGTACGAAGGCCGGGGTCCAGGCCCATCGTCACGCGCCGGCCGGCGGGGGCTGCCAGCAGCAGGTCCTTCACGTTCAGGCCAAAGACGCGGATTGCTTCTTCCTCGGCCTTTTCGCGCAGGATGGTGATGAGTTCGCTCTCGATCTGCCAGGCCAGCTTGATCTGCCAGGTCCAGCGCACCGTCTGTTGCAGCCAGGCGTCGGCCGGGCGGCCCTGATCCTGGATGCCGGCACGCGAGGCAATGAGACGCTCGCACCAGCCGGGGCCATCCACACCATCCACCTCGTCGGCCAGTTTCAGCGACAGGTTCAGCACTTCCTCGCGGCGGCCGCGCAACAGCGCCAGCGCCCGGTGCGAAGGCACTTCGGCCAGCGGCTCCGAATAATCGAAATAATCGGAAAACTTGGCGCCCGCTTCGGTCTTGCCGTCGGCCACCTTCGAGATCAGCACGCCTTTTTCCTGCAGGCGCTCGCGCAGGCGGCCCACCAGGTCGGCGTCCTCGGCAAAGCGCTCCATCAGAATCTGGCGGGCACCGTCGAGTGCCGCCTTGGCATCGGGCACGCCGGGGTTCTTGTCGCCATCGGCGTTGGCGAAGGCCTCCTTCAGGTACTTGGCGGCTTCCGTTTCAGGCGTCAGCGTCGGGTCTGCCAGCAGCGCATCGGCCAGCGGCTCCAGCCCGGCTTCCCGCGCAATCTGCGCCTTGGTGCGCCGCTTGGGCTTGTAGGGGGCGTAGAGATCTTCCAGCCGCTGCTTGCTGTCGGCCTCGTCGATGCGGGCAGCCAGCTCGGGGGTGAGCTTGCCCTGCTCGTTGATCGAATCCAGGATGGCCTGACGGCGCTGATCCAGCTCGCGCAGGTAGGTAAGGCGCTCGGCCAGGACACGCAGCTGGGTGTCATCGAGGTTGCCGGTCACTTCCTTCCGATAACGGGCGATGAAGGGAACGGTGGCGCCTTCGTCCAGCAGTCCAATCGTGGCCAGTACCTGTTGCGGGCGGATGGCGAGTTCGTCGGCGAGGCGTTGTTCCAGCGGTAGGGGCATAGGGATGACTTCGACTTCGGTTTGAACAGTAGGGGAAAGGAGGGCCTGAGCAATGTCAGGGTGATCCGGGCAGTGTCCCTTCAGACTTTGGGGTGTTTGAGAGGCTGCGGGCGGAAGCGACCTGAGGTCGGTGCTGCCCGATGAGCCCGTTCTACGGCCGCGGGTCAGGAGCCCTCCGATGGGCAGCAGTCCGGCCGGCTGCTGCACAGGGTCGGCAGAATAGCAGGGATGCGGGCCGTTGGCAGGAAGATGCAGGGCTTTGGCGAGGGGATTGACGTGAGTGCCCGTCGGTGGCCTGCAACAGGGTGCCGTCCGGGGCATCTGGCGCTGGCCGGGTGCTTTGAGGGCATGCCCCCGCAGCGAGTCCGCCACATGGGGGTGCAGAGGGGCGGCAGCAGGACTCTCAGCTATGAGATAATGCGCCGCGCGGGCCTATAGCTCAGTTGGTCAGAGCAGGCGACTCATAATCGCTTGGTCGCAGGTTCAAGTCCTGCTGGGCCCACCATATTTCCCTTTCCTGCTTTCTCCCTGTCTTCCGGCCTGCGTCCGGCGGTTTTTGTCCCGGTCGTGCTTCTTGCTTCGTTTGCGCGCGATCTGCGCAAGCGCATCTCCTGTTCGCCGCTGGCGCCCCCTCGTTTCCTTTTCTCCGGGGGCTTCTGCCTGTGCCCCGGTTCCGCCGGTGTGGCGATCCTTCATCGTTCTGGTGGCCAGCCTTTGCTCATCGCGCTGCCGTTTCCGGCGTGTGTTCTGCCTGCCCGTGCTGCCACCGGCTTCTGATTCCTTTCCGGGCCGTGCTCAACCCTCCCTTTGCCAGCCTTTTGCCGGTTTCCTGTTCGGGTTAGTCGTGCCGGCCGGCGGGCGGGATTTTCCGTTGTCGTGTCGGGAAACGATTCGGCGGCTTACCCTGAAGGGCGGGCATTTTCCTCCGGGCCAGATTCCGTCATCAGCGCTGACAACAGGTTCCTGCACAGGATTTCTGCCTGCACTGTCGGCTCGGGGGCACAATCCCTGCCATTCGGGCCGGGTCTTGCTTTTTCCGGGATTTTGGCCGGGTATGCGTTTTTGTCATATTGGCAACACAGGCGCGCATGACTTTTCTGCGCCGGTGATGCTTCATGGCCGGGCGTTGTCGGGCCTGGGGTTATCCTCGGCCCGGGTCGATATCCCATGCGTGGCCCCGGTGCGGGCGATATTTGATATCCGCGATCAGTCCGATATCCGGTTCCGGTCGATATTCGTGATGTGTCTGGCGGGGCGGTGTTGAAGGGTATCGTCGGTCGCTGCCCCGTGGCAGCGCTGCAGCGGCCGCCGCCGGGTAGGGACGTGGCCCGCCGCTTCGGGCTTTTTCAGATGGATTTCTTTTATTTGCACCGAATATGTGGGCCATTCAGGGATGGCAGGGGTAATCCTGATGTGTGAATATCTGTTCACCGGGCGGAAAATGGCGTATTCTTGAGGCGATTTCATTCACAGGGTATTTACTTCGATGGCTTCACTCGTTGATCTCAACAAAAAAATCGCCAAGCTCCAGAAACTGGCAGATGCCATCCGGGAGCGGGAGCGAAAGTCCGTCATCGAGCAAATCCGGCGCGACATCCATGATTATGAGCTGACCGTGGCCGACCTGTTTTCCCCCAATGGCGGGCCGGCAGGGCGTCGTGGCCGTCGTCCCGGTGTTGCTGCGCAGCGTCAGTCGGCAGATGAGGGCGCGAGCCCGCGTCGCGGTCGTGGTCGGCCGGCCGGCTCCGGCACGCGCAAGCCCGTGCCCATCCGTTATCGTGATGACGAAGGAAATACCTGGACTGGTCGGGGCAAACAGCCCAACTGGCTGAAGGCCCATGTCGAAAATGGCCGGGATATCAACGAGTTTCTGGTGAATCAGGATGTCTGATATCCGTAGCCAGACCGGGAGGCGCGTTGCGCCGCGCACCCTGATGGCGGCGCTGCTGCTCGGCGCTGCCGTCCTGTCGGGCTGTGCCAGCACGGTGCCGGGGCAGCTCACCACCTTCAGCCGTCAGGCTGAAACCGCCTGGTCGGGGCAGCGCTTCGTCATCGAACCGGAAGAAGGGCAGCGCAACAGCCTGGAATTCTCCGCGCATGCCCAGCGCGTGCAGTCGGCCCTGCAGAAGCATGGCCTGGTTCCGGTTGCCGACCGGAGCACGGCGCAGTTGCTGGTGCAGTTCGATTATGGGTCGGGCGGAGCCACCACGGTTTCCAGCCAGCGCAGCAGTGGCGGATTTTCCGTGGGCTTTGGCGGCGGGTATCGCTCCAGCTGGGGGCTGGGTGTGGGCATTCCCATCGGAGGCAGCAGCGCCGGTGAAACCCTGTACCGCCATCAGATGCAGGTGCGCATCACGCAGCTGACGCCCTCTGCGGGTGGTGCCCGGACTGGTGAACGTGTCTATGAATCCACGCTGGTCACGCAGTCGCTGTCGGCATCGGTTTCGCCGCAGGTGCCGCTGATGATCGACGCCATCTTCGCCGAGTTCCCGGGGGCCAACGGGAAGACGCGCGAGGTGCAGTTGCCACGCGCCCCCGAAAACGACTGAGCCCTGAACGGGCAGGGGCGGTGTCCGGTGACTGCGTTTCTGTCAGCGGGGCCGGTTTGCTCCGTTCCTTTCGGTGCCGCCCGGGCAATCCTGGTGCCTGAGCAAAACAAAAAAAGCGGACCATCCCTTGCCGCTCCCTCGTGCTCATCACAGGCGAGGGGGCACGCAGAATGGCCCGTAAAAAGAGAAACTCAGGAGAGGAAGAAACCATGAAGCGGATGACAGTGGCCTTCCTGTCAGACGGACATTCTCATCCGCTTCGTTGAAACGCATTTTCCGTCACGGTGTGTCTGGCGCGCCACCCCGGGCAGGATGGGTGGTCGTCTGGTGCCGATCAAAGGCGGGTTGGCGAAAATCCCGCGTGTTGGCAGGGATATTGTGTTCGCGTGTTGGCTGGGGCCGAGGTTCGTAGAACCAGGGGCAGCCGGGGTTGGTCGTGCCGGGCGTCGTCAGGCATGGGGCCGCAGAGATACTCCCTCGGCAAGAGACGGGTAATGGGCGTCTGCGGGTTGCGACTGCCTGGGTCTGCGGCCGATGCTGGCGTTCTTGCGGGGGCCTGGTGGAGACGAACAGGAGCGTGCATCTGCTGACCGTTGTGCCTCGCCACAGCGGCAGGCCGTCAGTCTGATGTGGTGAACCGATGGCAGCGCTGGCCGTTTCGGGCGGGCAGGGCGGCGGGTAGTCTTCGCGCTATCGTCAACTGCCGCCAAGGGCCACGCAGCCCGCTCTGATCATGCCCGAGGCCACGCAAACTTCCCCTGCTGCACACGCCGAACCTGCTGCCATCGTGGGCTCCCAGTTCACCTTCGAGCAGATCTGCGCCTTCGGGCTGGCGATGGGCTGGGGAGATCGCCCGCTGTCCTTCGTGGTGCAGCGCTGGATGGATTCCCGTCCGCCCTTCGACATCGACGACATCATCGGCCTGCCGCGCGGCTGATCCGTCATCCGGGGCATGCCTGCCGGCGTGCCCGGCCCCGTGTGCGTCCGGCCCGGATTATCCGTGCAATCTGCGCAGCCTTCGGTTTGCCCAATGGCGGGATGGCTTCTATAGTACGGTTGTTGAATGCAGGGGGTCCTGCATAAAAAGAACCGTATTACTCAAGGAGCACTGCCATGACTGAATCCGTGCGCATGGAACGCGACACGTTTGGTGAAATCGCTGTCCCGGCCGACCGTCTGTGGGGCGCGCAGACCCAGCGTTCCCTGCTGAATTTCAAGATCTCCACCGAGAAGCAGTCTCCCGAAGTGATCCGCGCGCTGGCAATCGTGAAGCGCGCCGCGGCCACGGTGAACGCAGGTCTGGGCCAGTTGGCAGCCGACAAGGCACGCGCCATCGAGCAGGCCGCTGACGAGGTTCTGGCCGGCAAGCATCCGGGCGAGTTCCCGCTGGCCGTGTGGCAAACCGGTTCGGGCACCCAGACCAACATGAACCTGAACGAGGTGCTTGCCAACCGCGCCAGCGAAATCATGGGCGGCGAGCGTGGCGAATCGCGCAAGGTTCACCCCAATGACGACGTGAACCGTGGCCAGTCGTCGAACGACGTCTTCCCGACCGCGATGAACGTGGCGGCTGCCGTGGCGGTGCGCGAAACGCTGATTCCGTCGCTGACCAAGCTGCGCGACACGCTGAAGGCCAAGTCCGAGGCGTTCAAGGACATCGTCAAGATCGGCCGCACCCACCTGCAGGATGCCACGCCGCTCACGCTGGGTCAGGAGTTCTCGGGCTATGTGGCGCAGCTGAACCACGGCCTGAAGCACCTGGAAGAAGCGCTGCCGCATCTGGAAGAACTGGCGCAGGGCGGCACCGCTGTGGGTACCGGCCTGAACGCTCACCCGGAATTTGCCGTGAAGGTGGCGGCCGAAATCGCCCGCCTCACCGGCGTGCCCTTCAAGACCGCGCCGAACAAGTTCGAGGCACTGGCTGCTGCCGATGCGCAGGTGGCGATGCACGGCGTGCTGAAGACCATTGCGGCCTCGCTGTTCAAGCTGGCCAACGACGTGCGCTGGCTGGCCAGTGGCCCGCGTTCGGGTCTGGGCGAAATCACCATCCCCGAAAACGAGCCGGGCAGCTCGATCATGCCGGGCAAGGTCAACCCCACGCAGTGCGAAGCCCTCACGATGGCCTGCGCCCAGGTCTTCGGCAACGACGTGGCCGTGAACGTGGGTGGTGCCAGCGGCAATTTCGAGCTGAACGTCTATCGCCCGATGATCGTCCACAACGTGCTGCAATCGGTACGTCTGCTGGGTGATGCTGCGCTCAGCTTCAACGACCATTGCGCCGTGGGCATCGAGCCCAACCACGAGCGCATTGCCCAGCTGATGGCGCAGTCGCTGATGCTGGTGACGGCACTGAACCCGCACATTGGCTATGACAAGGCCGCCCAGATCGCCAAGAAGGCCCACAAGGAAGGCACCACGCTGAAGGAGTCGGCTCTGGCGCTGGGTTACGTCACCGAAGCGCAGTTCGACGAGTGGGTGCGCCCCGAGAAAATGGTGGGCTGACGGCCTGCGGTGGCGCGTGGCATCTCCCGGCCTGACAGGCTTCTCCTGCATGCAGGAGGAGGGAGGTGCCCGGCATGGGCATCATGCCGCAAGGTTTTCAATCGAGCTGTTATCGCTGGCGTCAGGTGCTGCATCATGGATGCGTCGCACCTGACGCCGCTTTCGTTTTTTTATTCCGATATTTCCTGTCCTGATCGCATGCGTCCGACTTCTTTCAAATCGACTGCTTCCCTCGTCCTGTTGCTGGGTCTGCTGGCGGGCTGCCAGAGCGCGCCAAAACCCGGCATGAAAACCCTGCAGATCTATCGTCCCTTGGGGACCGTGCAGTGCCTCAACCAGCAGAATGTCGATCTGTACCGGCTCTCGCAGCCGCTGGCAGATGCCGGCTACGAGGTGCTGACCTCGCGCTGTGGTCATGATGGTCTCGCGCATCCGTTTCAGTGTGGCACCAGCGATGGCGGCATCGGCATTTTCGAGATCGAGGTGGCAGACCGCGAAAAGGCAAGCCAGCAGGTGCGCGGCATGGGCTACCTGTTGCACGAAGACCTGCCGAAGGCCACGGTGAATGCGTGCCCCTGATTTCGCCCGGTGATGCGGTTGCTTCCTCACAAGTCGTTGACACGGAACACCGCATCACAAATGGCGCTCTCCGGTCGGAGCCCCAAAAACGGGCGCCGGGTGATGTTGGGCCGGCGCAGCCGGAATACTGGTCGGCGGTGCTGAAACAAAACGAAAAAAACCGCGACCCGTCCGAGATGAAGACCCGTCTGCCTGGCGGCAGAATGCCGTTCATATTCAATGGCTTTTGACGGGAGTCCATCATGAAAAAGGGTATGAAACGCGCTGTTCTGGGCATGGCAACGGTTGTGGTTGTTGCGACAGGCATGGTGGCCTGCGGCGGCCCGCGCGGGCCGTGGGGGCATGGCCCCTGGGGCGGCAGCGACGAAGACATGGCCGAGCGGCGTGTGAAGATGGTCGAACGCATCAGCGACAAGCTTGACCTGAATGCAGAGCAGAAGGTGAAGCTGGATGCGCTGGCCGATGCAATGGGCGAGCAGCGCAAGGCGTTGCGTGGTGACAATGGTCTGCGCACCGATCTCGGTGGGGTGATCGCGGGTAACACCTTCGATCGTGCAAAGGCGCAGAGCCTGGTCGAGCAGAAGATTGCTGCGGTGCAGGCGCATTCGCCCAATGTGCTGGACCGGATGGCCGCGTTCTACGACAGCCTCACGCCACAACAGCAGCAGAAGGTGCGCGACAAGTTGAACCGGCACCACGGTAACAACGATCGGTGAGTGAAGAAAGGCAGGCAGTCGGCTGTCCGGTGGCCTGCCTGTGCAATCGAATCGGCTGTGGTTTCATGTTGGTGGCTGACAGGGGTGTTGGCTGATCCTGCGGGAGGTTCTGCCGTGTCGAAGGCTGCTCCTGGCCAGTGGTGTTGACTTGAAGTTGATGAAGCCGAAAATCCAGGGCAGGAAATCCAGAAGGGAAAAGCCGATGAATCGCGTGTTGCTGATCGATGATGACGAAGATCTGGGGCCGCCGCTGAAGGCTTACTTCGGACGTTTCGATCTGCAACTGGAACAGGCGTTCACTCCCGGAGACGGTCTGGCTCAGGTGGCTTCCGGGGCATTTGATGCCGTGATACTCGACATCATGCTGCCGGAAATGGATGGTTTCGAGGTGTGCCGCACCCTTCGCCGCAGCAGTGATCTGCCCATCATCATGCTGACCGCACGAGGAGAACTGACCGACCGCGTGGTGGGCCTGGAGCTGGGGGCCGACGATTACCTGCCCAAGCCCTTTGAACCGCGTGAATTGGTGGCACGGGTGCAAACGGTGTTGCGGCGCTTCCGGGCGGCGCAGCAGGCTGGTGCGCCGCCTGCCCGTGCAAACCCGGTCGAGTCGCTGTCGGTCCTGCGTTTCGAGGGGCTCACGATAGACACCGCCCGTCGCAGCGTTCAGCGGGCTGGAGACGAGATCGACCTGACAGGTACCGAATATGAATTGCTGCTGATGCTTGCGCAGGAGCCGGGGCGGGTTTTCAGCCGCGACGACATTCTTAACCGGCTGCGCGGACATGAGGCCGATCTTTACACGCGGGCAGTGGATATCGTCGTCAGCCGCCTGCGCAGGAAGCTGGCGCCGCTCGACTGCATCAAGACCCTGCGCAATGCCGGCTATGCGCTGGCATTGCGTTCGCTGAACTGAAACGGTACACGGACTGAATCATGCTGGATGCCGGGGGTGAGCAACACACAGGGGAAGGGCGCGACCGAGGGCTGCACGCATCAGGGCGTCAGAAGGCAGGCACCGAGCGGCCGCATGCAACGCGCAAGGCATTCATCCTGCGGCGCTCGCTGAAACTTCGCATCGTGCTGGTGTTCGTGTTGCTGGCCCTGGCACTGGTGATGCTGTTCTGGCAGGGGGCGCAACGCATGGTGGCATTGGGCTGGCGTGAAGCGGCAAAGCCACTGCTGACGGATTACGTGAGCCATCTTGTTGCCGACATCGTGGTCGATGGTGCGCCGCAGATTGGGCGTGCGCAGGCGTTGGTGGCGCGTCTGCCGATCACGGTCGACATCCGTGGCCCGGTGGTGAACTGGTCATCCCATCCCGGGCAGGCTGCCGGGCGGGAACGGGACGGTTTCAAGAGCTGGGTCAACATTTTTTCGCGTGGCACGCCTGATGGTCATCAGATCCGCTTCGGCATTGACCGGGCAGTGTTTGGTCCGCGTCGATTTGGTTTTCTGATCGGATTGTCCGTGCTGCTGGGATTGACTTTTCTGGCCTGGCTCTACGTTCGGCGGCAGCTGTCTCCGCTGGATGCCATTGGCGCGGGTGCTGCGCGTTTTGGTCGTGGCGATTTTTCGCGTCCCATTCCTGCGCATCATGCCGAGCGGCCCGATGAGCTTGGCAAGCTGGCCAGTACCGTCAACACCATGGGCGAAGACATCCGGCAGATGCTGGACGCCAAGCGCGCGCTGCTGCTGGCCATCAGCCATGAGTTGCGCAGCCCGCTGACACGCGCACGCCTGCACACCGAGCTGCTGCCGGAAGACGATGCGGCTGTGCAGCCGCAGCGTTCGGCGCTGATGCGCGATCTGCAGGAGATGAGCCGGCTGATTACCGATCTGCTGGAAAGCGAGTGGCTGGCCGGGCGGCATGCCGCCTTGCAGCGCGAGCCGGTGGCGCTGCCGGCGCTCGTGGCGTCGGTGCGTGACGAGCTGACGGCGAGATATCCGCGTGCGGCCGACGTGCGTCTGCATGCCGATGCCGCATTGCCGGTCTTGCCGCTGGATGCCGTGCGCATGCGGCTGCTGGTGCGCAATCTGCTGGACAATGCCTTACGCCACGGTGTGCCTGTAACCGGGGCGGCCGTCGCGGCGTCCGCTGTGGCAACACCATCATCATCCACCACCCCGTCAGAGCCTCCGGTCAGGTGGATGACGCCTGCGGGAGAGGCAGATGACCACATGCTGCCTGTACCGGGGGAGGGGAGTGCCGGGGCATTGGGCGCGACTGATTTACAGGCTGCCAGGGTTGTGTGCGAGCAGAACGAGGCTGAACCGCCAGAAGTTCGGCTGTGCAGCCTGCCGGATGGCGGCGTGCAGATCGAGGTGCGCGATTTCGGGCCGGGGGTGCCCGAGGATCAGATTCCACGGCTCGCGCAGGCATTTCATCGGCCGGACAGCGCTCGTACCCGCCGTGCGGGTGGGGTAGGGCTGGGACTGTACCTGTGCCGACTGGTGGCCGAAGCACATGGCGGTCGCTTCGAGCTGGCCAATGCGCATCCCGGTCTGCGGGTGCGGGTGTCGTTGGGCGTATCCCTGTCAGGAAATCTGACCAAGGCGGAAAATTCACCTGGAACAGTCAATCATCATGGTCAGATCTATTGAAAGCACAATCATCGTAGCGGCATCCTGTGTCGATGTCTGGCAATGTCTGGTCGATCTGCCGGCCTATGAGTCCTGGAATCCATTCGTGCGCAGTATCGAAGGCGAGCTTGCCCCTGGTGGACGACTGAAGGTCCATCTGCAGATGCAAGATGGCAAAACCATGGTTTTTCGCCCGACAGTGGTTGAATTTGAACCTGGGCGCAAGCTGGTCTGGCAGGGGCGTCTGCTGATCCCCGGTGTCTTTGATGGGCGACACGAATTCGAGGTGTTCCCGAATCAGGATGGTTCCACGACCTTTCGTCATGCCGAACAGTTCAGCGGAGTCCTGGTGCCACTGCTTGGGAGTGGCTTCTATTCCAGGATTCAGGACAACTTTCAACGCATGAATGAAGCGCTCAAGGGGCGGGTTGAACCTGGCTATTTTGTGTCTGCCCTTTCCTGATGCCGTTGACGGGATTGGCCGGAATGCCGCATCAGCGCTGCATCCTGCTACAATCTAAAGATGACTTTGTCAACACCAGCCACGCCAGACGGCGAGGGGACAGCGGCCCCCGGAGAAC
>JAUNHU010000015.1 GCA_030523825.1 Lautropia sp.
TATGTGCCCATCCATCTGCCCCTGCAGAATTCGCAGACGCTCACCGCACAATTGCAGCCGGTGATTGGTGCCGCCTGGAGCAAGAGCAGCGCCGTCAGCATCGGCGGCCTGCTGCAGGGCGCCTGGGACAGCCGGCAGATGGCAGCCGACAGCGAAGACCGTCTGCACGTGCAGTGCATCGGTGCCGACGACAACGCCGCACGCATGGCCGAAATCGAGACCGCGCTGCGCCGCCACCTGTTCAGCAACGAACTGGAAGTGCATTTCCAGCCGCAGATCGACCTGGCCACCAACCAGTGTCACGCCGCCGAGGCACTCATCCGCTGGCCGCAACACCATCCGTTGCAGGTCAGCCCTGCCATGATTGCGTCCATCTGCGATGATCGCGGCATGATCGGCCAGCTCACGCAGTTCGTCATCAACACCGTGCTGCGCCAGCAGATGATGTGGCAGGCACAGGGCTTCGACATCAGCATCGGCATCAATCTTTCGGCCAAGACAGCCAACGACCCGGGCTTTGCCGCGCAGGTGGCACAGGCGTGCGAAACCTGGAGTCTCTCGCCCGACCGCCTGCTGTTCGAGCTGACCGAAGACTCGATCGTGCGCAACGAACGCGCCACCATCGAGTGCATGCACGCGCTGCGCAATATCGGCTGCGAACTTTCCATCGACGATTTCGGCACCGGTTATTCGTCCTTTGCCTATCTGCGGCAATTTCCGGTTCACGAGCTGAAACTCGACCGCGTCTTCATCCAGAACCTGGTCAGCGATCACGGCGACCAGCAGATCGTGAAGGCACTGATCGACCTGGCACACGCCTTCAACCTGCGTGCGCTGGCCGAAGGCGTGGACGACCCGGGTGCCGTGCATCTGCTGCGCGAATTCGGCTGCGACCGCGTGCAGGGCTTCCTGTATTCGCGTGCGCTGCCGGCCGATCAGCTGATGGACTGGGTTCAGCGCTTCAACCGGGGCGAGGCGATGGCCACGATGTCGAGCGATGGCGTCACCAGCACCGAGAGCGGCATGTCCCAGCTGTCGGGCGTCCAGGAAGAAGCCGAAGCATTGTCATAAGCCACGCCAATGGCGAAACACGGCCGGGCAGCAAGCGTGCGGTCGAAAAACCCGCCGCCATAGCCCAGCCGATAGGGTTTTCCGTCCAGCACGCGAAAACCCACGCACGGAATGACCAGCACATCGGGCACCAGCGGCTCGGTGCCATCGGGCACCAGCACGCCAAAGGCTGCCTTGCGCAGCGGCGTGTCGGCATCCCAGCGGTGGAAATGCAGCTGCTTCGTGTCCTCATCGACGATGGGCAGCGCCAACCGATGTCCGCAGGCGCGCCAGTGAGCGTAACAGGCGGAAAGATCGGGCTCGCCACGAATGGGGGAATAAACCCCGATATTCAGCGCATCACCGGGCAGCACGATCTGCTGCAATCGCTGGCAGATGAGTTGGTCGAATTCACCACGTTGCGTGGCGGGAATGTCGGCGCGCTGCCGAAGCAGCTGGGTGCGCAGCGTCGCACGTGTCATACTGGATTGAATGGGGTCTTCCACATGAAGATTGTAAACACAAGGTCGATGCAACCACACAACCCACAGCGTTCGGCGCGGGGCATTGCATCGGCATGCCTGCCCGCACTCGCACTCTGGCCTGCACTGTTTTTTGCCGGCAACGATGCAGCGGCAAGTTCTCCCCTGCCCCAGACCGCCACGACCACCGCAGTCGCATCCTCGCACACCGCATCCGCCACCACACCGGCAGTCACGGCAACATCGACGACAGCTCCCGCAGCGACAAACGCTGTGGCATCCATGCCGTCCTCCATGCCGGCGACCGACAGCACGAGCGCCCCCGCCAATGCACAGGGCACATCCGCCGCCAGCACCTCCACCGCCGTGGCGCTCAGCACACTGCCGCCGGCCAGCCTCATGCCTTCGCCGTCGTCGGCACGCGCCAGCGTACTGGCACGCATCGCACCGGCCTCGATTTTCACGGCGCCCGATTCGGACGACCCCGTGGATGAAGCCATCCGCGCCGCACACAAGGCCGTGGCCGCCGGCAATCTGGTGGCATTTTCGGCAGCAGCAGCCAACGTGCCGCGCGGTCACGTGCTCTCCGATTATCTCGACTACTGGGCATTGCGGCTGCAGCTTCAGGCGTCGGCTCGCGCACGTGCCAGTGCAACCGAAGCAGAATCCGCCTGGCAGACGCTCTCGGCACAGGTGCAGCAATATCTGCGCCAGCACGCCGGCACGCTCACGGCCGACCTGCTTCGACGTGACTGGATGCTGGCCGCCGGCCGTGTTGGTGATTGGGCCGTCATCGACCGCGAATTTCCGCGCTGGGTACTGAAGGACGAAAGCGCTCCCTTCTGCCTGGCATCGCAATCGGCCCTGAGCAAGGTACGGAACAACGCACGCCCGGCAACCCCGGTACTGAAGACCGCCACACAGCTCGTCCTGAAACCCGAACGCCTGAACGCCACCTGCGGCGCGCTGCTGCAAACGCTGGCCGATCGCAAGCTGCTCAGCGCCAGCCAGCGCATGCGCCGCCTGCATCTGGCACTCGAAATCAATTCGCCTGCCGACATCCGGCATGCGGTGGCGCTGCTCGACGAAAAACCGGCAGCAAAGGCGCTCGATCTGGCACTGAGCAAACCCGCCCAGTCGCTGAAGAAGCCTGCCTCTCCCCTGCTGACGAAAATCGCCCTGGTACGCCTTGCACGGCTCGACCCCGCCAAGGTCGCAGAACAATTGCAGGACAACCGCAAGCTGAAACTGTCGGCAGCCGACCGGCAATTCGTCTGGGCACAGGTTGCCGCACTCGGCATGCAGCGCCTCGATCCGTCTGCGCTGACCTGGACCAAACGAGCCCTGAAAGCCGGCATCAGCGACAACACCCGGGTATGGCTGGCACGCGCAGCGCTGGCCGAACAGGCATGGCCGCTGCTGGAACAGATCATCCGCCAGATGGACGAACCGCTGCGCAGCACGCCCACCTGGACCTACTGGCATGGGCGCGCCCAGCAGGCACTGAAGCATCCTGCCCGTGCAAGTCGCGTCTTCGAGAAACTCGCCAAACGCCACGATTACTATGGCAAGCTGGCACGCGAGGAACTGGGCCAGAAACTCTCACCACCTCTGGCTCCCACACTCCCTGCCGATGCCGCCATCGACGCCCTTGGCAAGAAGAAGGGCATCCGTCAGGCCATGAGCTTCTACAACCTGGGGCTGCGCAGTGAAGGCAACCGCGCATGGAATTTCCAGATGCGCAGCCTCGACGAACAGCAACTGCGTGCTGCCGCCATCTGGGCAAACCGCCACGGCCTGCTCGATCGCGCCATCAACGCCGACGAACGCATCAGCGGTGCAGCCAACCACGCCGTGCGCTTTCCGGTGCCCTTTGCCGAACAACTGCTCAGCATTACCAGCCAGCAGAGAATCGACCCGGCCTGGGTGTATGGCCTCATCCGGCAGGAATCGCGTTTCATCATGCAGGCCCGCTCGCACGTGGGCGCCAGCGGACTGATGCAGATCATGCCCGCCACCGCCAGCTGGATTGCACGGCAGATGGGCCAGACCGATTACCGGCAGGCGCAGCTGAATGATCTGGAAGTGAACCTCACCTTCGGCAGCTACTACCTGAAGCGCGCACTCGACGACCTCGATGGCTCGCCGGTGCTGGCATCGGCCGGTTACAACGCCGGCCCCGGCCGTGCCCACGCCTGGCGCGCACGCCTGTCACGCCCGGTTGAAGGCGCGATCTTCGCCGAGATGATTCCGTTTTCCGAAACCCGGCACTACGTGAAGGCCGTGCTCTCCAACACCGTGGACTACGCCGGCCTGTTCACCGGCGAACCGCAGTCGCTGAAGACCTGGCTGAGCACCATCACGCCCAAGCCCCGCCCCAGCGTGGTGGCGTTGCCCTGAGCGGCACACGGCTCAGCAACGTGTTAATCACATGCCGGGCCGAACACGCAGAATAACCCGACTCCACTCCCCCGTGTAATTGGACGCGGGAACTCAACACCGCTTAGCATTGCTGCACTTCATTTTCTCGTGTGCAGCCATGAACATCACCCAGAACCTGCAGTGCCATCGCGTGGGCGGCTCGGTCCGCGACGAACTGATGGGCCTGCCCGCCGGAGACCGTGACTGGGTGGTGGTGGGCACCACGCCCGAACAGATGATTGCGCGTGGCTTCAAGCCTGTGGGCAAGGACTTCCCGGTTTTCCTGCACCCGCACACCCGCGAAGAATATGCGCTGGCCCGCACCGAACGCAAGACCAGCCCCGGTTATCACGGATTCGAGATACATTTCTCACCCGACGTGACGCTGGAAGAAGACCTGCTGCGCCGCGACCTCACCATCAACGCGATGGCCACGCCTGCAGAATCCGGCACCCAAACGCTCATCGACCCCTTCAACGGCCGGCAGGATCTGCAAGACCGCATCTTCCGCCATGTGAGCCCCGCATTCCGCGAAGACCCGGTGCGCATCCTGCGCCTGGCACGCTTTGCCGCACGCTTCCCCGACTTCGAGATTGCCGACGAAACGCTGGATCTGATGCGCGACATGAGCGCAGCCGGCGAGGTGAATGCGCTCGTGCCCGAGCGCGTCTGGCAGGAAGTGTCACGCGGACTGATGAGCAAGCGCCCCTCCCGCATGCTGGAAGTGCTGGAGCAAAGTCATGCGCTCGGCATCCTGTTGCCTGAGCTTCCGCCGGCACAGACCCAGCTGGGCTGGCTCGATGCACTCGACGCCAGCGCGGCTGCCAACGATCCGTTGCCGGTACGCTTTGCCATTCTGCTGGCGGCTGTCCACCTGCCCGCAAGCCGCCCTCCGCAAACCGAACCCCACGCCCCATCCCACCAGACGGGAGTGCCGGACAGCACCCCGCAATCCGCCCCGCCACATGCCCCAGCCGTCGCCGCCGAGGCCATCGCCCGTCGTCTGCGCGCGCCCAACGAGTGCATCGACGCCGCCGTGCGACTGGCAACCGAAATGCACGGCCCCATTCCCGTGGCAGCGCTGACATGGTTTGCCAACAAACAATCTCAAACGCCCGAAGGATTGCTGGCGCTGTTCAACCGCCATGACGGCTGGCGACGCCCCGAGCGCATCGCGCACCTGCTGCTCGCCGCCCGTCGACTCTGCGACCCCGCATTCGACAGTCAGCACGGCGTGGCCACCCGTCTGATGGCAGCCCTGCAGGCAGCACGCGCCATCGACTCCGGCGCCATCGCCCAACAGCATGCCGGCGACCCGCAGCAGATCCGCCACGCCATCGACACCGCACGATTGCAGGCGCTGTACACATCCCTTCAGGCGCCGGATCATTCCAAACAAACCTGACAGACTGTTTCCATACCGGGCAAACGCCCGAAACCATGCCCGCTGTGGCCCTGCCCTCTTGATTGGGAAGACGTGACGGTGCCGGACGGATGGTTTGGGCGGCAAATTTCAACAGCCAGCCAAAGGCATCGAGGCGTGCGCGTGCGATGGGCACACGGCAATCATTCCATGCGCACATGAAAAATATTCCCGAAGGACCACCATCGGCCCATAGCCAGCGTTTTTCCGGGACAACCGGGCCGGCGGCTCCACCGCCCGCCACCATCTCCCTACAATAGGGCCCCATTGCATCGCAAGGACGCCCTCATGGCCGCAGCCAACCCCATCGCAGACATCTTCGATACCACCGTGGCCAAGGGCGTTGGCAAGGCCAATGCCTCGTTGCTCACTCTCAGCGTTCTGGGCTTTCTGGGCGGCGCCTTCATTTCAGTGGGCTATCTGGCGTATCTGCGCATTGCGGCGGTGCTCACCGGCGATCTGGCCGGGCTCGGGCATTTCATCGGTTCGGCCGTATTCCCCGTGGGGCTCATCTGCATCGTGGTGGGCGGCGCCGAACTCATCACCGGCAACATGATGGTGGTGCCCGCCGCCTGGCTGCGAAAGCAGATCACGCTGCGCGCACTGGCCCGCAACTGGTTCATCGTCACGCTCACCAATGTGCTCGGCGCCTTTTTCGTGGCCTGGTTCTTCGGTCACGTCGTGGGCCTCACCGAAGGGGCGTGGTTCGAGAAAACGCTGCATGCCGCCGAAGCCAAGGCCCATGCCGATTTCTGGCCCGCACTCGTCTCCGGCATCGGCTGCAACTGGCTGGTGTGCATGGGCGTCTGGCTGGGCTACGCCGCCAATTCAGTGGCCGGCAAGATCCTCGGCATCTGGTTTCCGGTCATGACCTTCGTGCTCATCGGCTTTCAGCACGTGGTGGCCAACATGTTCGTCATCCCCGCCGCCATCTGGGGCGGAGCCGACATCAGCTGGTGGACCTTCATGCACAACATGATCGCCGTCTGGATCGGCAACGCACTGGGCGGAGCACTGATGGTGGCCTGGCCCTATGCGCTGGCCACCCGGCACTGAATCCGTCCCTACAGCAACCGCTCCAGCCGGTTGCTCGACGCAAAGCCCATGTCAGACGGTGACGAAGCCATCTGCTTCGTGAAGGCAATCACCTTGAACACCTCGCCCATCTGCGCTTCCGACAGCAACTGCTGCACGGCCTGCGCCTGAGCAAACCAGAATTTCTCGGGCTCGCGCGGCAACTGGTCCAGTTCATCGAGCAGGCCGGCGTTCAGCAGAAAGGCCGCCATCGAGACATAACCCAGCGGCACCAGCCCGGCTTCTTCTCCCGCTTTCAGCAACGCGCTGAAATCCACGTGCGCCGTCATGTCGTTCAGCCCCGGCCACAGGAAGGGATCGGCGTGCGCCCGATGGCGGTAATGACACATCAGCGTGCCGGTGGTGCGCTGCGGGTGGTAATACTCACGGGCCGGATAACCATAATCCAGCAACAGCACGACGCCCGCATCCAGATGCCCGGCCAGCGTGGCCAGCCACGCCCCCTGCGCGGGGCAGCGCTCCGAACGATAGGGCGGCAATTCAATATCAGTGTCGCGCGCATCTCCTGCCGCATCAGCGTCGGTTCTGGCTGCGGTGCCAACATCAGCACCATCGGCTCCAGCGTCGGCAATGGCTGACCGACCCTCACCCGCCAGCGGCCGCAACATCGCCTCTGCCCTGGCTGCCACGCCATGCACCTGCATCAGCTCGTTCACCGTCGATGCAAGCGCCTCACCCGCAGGTCTGGCCCCCCAGGCCAGCTCCCCCTGCTGCACCACCACGCCCATTTCCCGCACGTCACCGGGCAGCCACTCGAACACCTGCACCGGCATGGCATCCAGCACCTCGTTGCCGATGACCACGCCGCTGAAGCTGTCGGGCATCTGTGTCAGCCAGGTCACACGATCCATCAGGCCGGGGGCAAAACTCATCAGGGTGGTGCGCTGCTGCTGGCGCCGCTCGGCCGAGAGTTCCAGGATCAGGTAGCGCAGGTCGGAAAAACCGGCGTTATCCAGCGCATTCAGCAACTGCACCGCCAGCTTGCCACTGCCCGCCCCCACTTCCAGCACGGCCGGTGCTTCTTTCAGCCGCTCGTCGCGCAACCACCGCGCCACCTGCCGCGCCACCGTGGCACCAAAGAGCGGGGTCAGTTCGGGGGCGGTCACAAAATCGCCCGCCGCTCCGAACACATGGCCCGGGTTGCTGTAATAGCCCAGCCCCGGCTCATAGAGCACCATTTCCATGTAACGCTCGAAGGCCAGCCAGCCGCCCTCGGCCTCGATGGCGGCAATGATCCGCTCGCGCAGCCGATTGCTCAATGCCAGCGCTTCCGGGCTCGGTGGCGGCAGGTTCAATCCCGACGGTGACGGTGGACGCTGCATGATGGGTGCTTTCCTTGAAGGCAACAGAAGTTGGCGGGGCGTTGCCCGCATTGTGCGCCGATTGTCCGCGCTCGTGCGGCAAGCCCCTGACTGCATGGTTGCCCGGACTGGCTGCCGGCCCGAACACTGCGACACCGGCCTGCAGCAAACGCCCGCCCCAAGGATTCACGCAGCCTGAATCATGTCGGCCACCAACAGCCCGGCAATCTGCCTGCCCCCCGGATGACCACGTCAGTGGCACGGAAATTCGTCGCAACACGTCTTGCTGTACACAGCACCCCACGGTAGTGCCGAGGCAGCTCTCCATCGTGCTACAGTGCCGCCATGAATACGCTCGCGCCTGCAAAACCCGCTGCCACCGATGCCCAGCCCACGCCCGGCACTGCACCACGGGTTGCGCTCGTCACCGGCGCGGGCAAGCGGCTGGGCCGGGCCATTGCACTGGCACTGGCGGCCGATGGCTGGGATGTGGGTGTCCACTATCGGCACTCTGCGCAGGAAGCCGCACAGACCGTTGCCGACATCGAAGCGCTGGGCCGGCGCGCAGTTGCCCTGCCCGCACGGCTGGACGTGGCGGACGAATGCAACAGTCTGATCGCACGGCTGTCGGCAGCACTCGGCCCGGTCAGCGGGCTGGTCAACTGCGCCTCGCATTTCGACCACGACGACATCAGCACCTTCACGCCAGAGCAGCTCGACGAACACATCCGCCCCAATCTGCTGGCGCCGCTGCTGCTGTCACAGGCGTTTTTCCGGCAGTGGCAGGATGCTGCCCCGCTGCCGGCGCAGGGCGTCATCGTCAACCTGCTCGACCAGAAGCTGTTCAACCTGAACCCCGATTTCCTGTCGTACACGCTGACCAAGGCCGCGCTGGCCTCGGCCACCGTGATGCTCGCGCAGGCGATGGCACCACAGGTGCGCGTGGTGGGTGTGGCCCCCGGTCTCACACTGCCCAGCTATCTGCAGACCGAGACCGAGTTTGCACAAGCGCACCGCACGCTGTCGCCGCTGGGCGCATCCAGCACGCCCGATGACGTGGCGGCCACCGTGGTTTTTGCGATGAGAACGCGCTCCGTCACCGGCACCACCCTGCTGGTCGATGGCGGCCAGCATCTGCTGGGTCTGCCCCGTGATGCCAGCCTGATGCCGCTCCAGCCACGCCCGTGACATACGCTGCAACAAAAAATCCCCGGAAACCCGAGCTGCAACACCAAAAAAATCATCCGCGCGCGTCAAAGCCGCTATGATTGCACCCTTGACGGATGAACCCGGGATGCCGCTCGGCCTCCCTTCGCCCCGACGACGGCGCCCAGCGTGCCTGCAAGGCTTCATTCCGGCCGCTTCGTCCCGGCTGTCGGCGCTGCCGATGACGGTGTTTCTCTTTCACTTCGCCAAGATGTCATGCAGGCTAATGCCTCCCCGGCCGCGATGACCGATTCCGTCGTCGATCTGCCGGCGATCCAGACCATCCGCATTTCGGAAATCCGGCGTCCCGGCACCGGCGGCCTGTCGTCGTCCGTGTCCGACACCGCATGGACACGCGACGCGAGTGACGAGGGCATGCAGGGCCAGACAACCGCTGGCAACGACCCGGCGCACGCGCCGAACGACGACAAACCTGCCAGTGCCCATCCGCCTGCCGCCGATGCCTCACCGGCCGCACAGACATCCGTGCGTCCCGTGCTGCGCGATACCCGCCGCGAAGACCACGAGAACAACAAGCTCTCCAAGCGCCTCTATCGCCTCACCGGCCAGGCCATCGCCGATTACGACATGATCGGCGCCAACGACCGCGTGATGGTCTGCCTCTCGGGCGGCAAGGACAGCTTCGGCATGCTCGACATCCTGCTCGGGCTGCAAAAGCGCGCGCCGGTGCCGTTCTCCATCGTCGCTTTCAATCTCGATCAGCGCCAGCCGGGTTTTCCGGCCCATGTGCTGCCCGAGTACCTCAAGAAACTTGGCGTCGAGTATCACATCGAGACCGAAGACACCTACAGCACGGTGCAGCGAGTCATTCCCGACGGCAAGACGAAATGCTCGCTGTGTTCGCGGCTGCGGCGCGGCATCATCTACCGCGTGGCCGACGAATTGGGGGCAACCCGCATTGCGCTGGGCCACCATCGCGACGACATTATCGCCACCTTCTTCCTGAACCTGTTCTACGGCGGTCAGCTGAAGACCATGCCGCCCAAGCTGGTTTCGGATGACGGAAAGCACGTGGTGATCCGGCCGCTCGCCTATGTTGAGGAAAAGGATCTCGTCCGCTGGTCCGAAGTCCAGCAGTACCCGATCATTCCCTGTAACCTGTGCGGCAGCCAGCCCAACCTGAAACGCGCCGAAACCCGCGAACTGATGAAGCAGTGGGAAAAGCGCTTCCCCGGCCGGCTCGACACGATCTTTTCTTCCCTGGGCAGGGTTCGTCCATCGCACCTGATGGATCGCTCCCTGTACGACTTCAACACCATGCGTGTCGGCGACGAGGCCGAAGACTGAGGTGAACAACCCGCTATCCTGGCTCTCCAGCACCCGCCGGTTGCTGCGCATCCTCTGGACAGTCCGCCGCTTCGGCCTGGACGAACTGGCCATGAGCGGCGCAGCCAGCAGCATCCGCTCGCCGTGGCTGCTGCGCTGCACGCGCGCGCTGCGCTTCGGCACCATCCGCGAGCCGCGCGGGGTTCGGCTGCGCATGGCCTTCGAGAGCCTGGGGCCCATCTTCGTCAAGTTCGGCCAGGTGCTGTCCACCCGGCGTGACCTGCTGCCTACCGACATCGCCAACGAGCTGGCCCTGCTGCAGGATCGCGTTCCGCCTTTCCCCGCTGCCCAGGCCATCGCCGAAATCGAACGCGGCCTGGAAATGTCCATCGGCGAAGCCTTTGCCGAGTTCGAGCCCGAGGCCGTCGCGTCCGCATCCATTGCCCAGGTACACCGTGCCCGGCTGCACGACGGCACGCTCGTGGCCGTGAAGGTGCTGCGCCCCGGCATGCAGGATGTCATCGAAAACGACCTGAGCCTGCTGCGTACCGGGGCTGCGCTCGCCATGCGCGTGTCGTCCGACGCCCGCCGGCTGCGCCCGATGGAAGTGGTGGACGAATTCGACCACTACCTGCACGACGAACTCGACCTGGTGCGCGAAGCGGCCAACGCCAATCAGCTCAAGCGCAATTTCGAGGAATCCGACCTGCTGCGCATCCCGCAGATGTACTGGGACTATTGCCGCCGCAATGTGCTCGTCATGGAATGGGTCGAAGGCATTCCGGTCGGCCAGATCGACCGGATGCGCGCGCTCGGCATCGACCTGAAGAAACTCTCGCGCGATGGCGTCGAGATCTTCTTCACCCAGGTGTTCCGTGACGGCTTCTTCCACGCCGACATGCACCCGGGCAACATCCTGATCGGCACCGGCCCCACCGATTTCAATCGCTACATCGCGCTCGACTTCGGCATCGTCGGCACCCTCTCCGACCGCGACAAGCGCTATCTGGCCCAGAACTTCCTCGCCTTCTTCAAGCGCGATTACCGCCGCGTGGCCGACCTGCACATCGAGTCGGGCTGGGTGCCTGCCGACACACGCGCCGAAGAACTCGAAGGGGCCATCCGCGCCTGCTGCGAACCCATGTTCGACAAGCCGCTGCGCGAGATTTCTCTCGGCATCGTGCTGATGCGCCTCTTTCAGGCATCACGCCGCTTCAATGTCGAGATCCAGCCGCAACTGGTGCTGCTGCAGAAAACCCTGCTCAACATCGAGGGGCTGGGCCGCCAGCTCGACCCGGATCTCGATCTGTGGGTAACGGCACAGCCCATCCTCGAAGTCTTCATCAAGAAACAGGTCGGCTTGCCGGGGCTCGAACAGAAACTGCGTGCAGAAGCACCACGCTGGGCACAGCTCGTGCCCGAACTGCCCCGCCTGCTCCACGATGCACTGGCCCGACAGGCCCACCCCAGCATCGACCCCGAACAGAAACGATTGCTCGAACAGATCGCCCGCAACCAGCGAAGAACCTTGCGCTGGCTGCAGATGGGCATCCTGGCACTCGTTGTCCTCCTGGCCCTGCAGACCTGGCGCCACCTCCTCAACTGACCGGTCCCTCAGCGGATTCCGCGTCACCCTACCCCGCATTTTTTCGCCGGGCAGCCCTGCTGCCCATCCCTGCCCATCCCCTCGTCCATAGGGAGCCGCCATGTTAGTCACCCTGGTTGCCTGCTATTTCGCAATCACCATCGGCATCGGTTTTTACGCGGCCAGAAAAGTCAACAACTCAGCTGACTATCTGGTGGCAGGTCGCAGCCTGCCCCTGTACATGAACACGGCCACCGTGTTCGCCACATGGTTTGGCGCCGAATTGATTCTCGCCGTCTCCTCCACCTTCCTGAAGGAAGGCTTGGGAGGCGTCGTCGGCGACCCCTTCGGTGCCGCCTTCTGCCTCATCTTCGTCGCCCTGTTCCTCGCCAAGCCCTATTACCGGCTGAAGCTGATGACCATCGGCGACTTCTACAAGAAGCGCTACAACCGCACGGTGGAGCTGGCCAGTGCGCTGGCCATCGCCATCTCCTACCTGGGCTGGAGTTCGGCCAACCTGGTGGCGCTGGGCATCGTCATCCACACCGTGTCGGGCGGCTCCATCACGATGGAGCACGGCATCATGATGGGCGCCTTCGCCGTGGGCATCTACACCCTGTTCGGCGGCATGTGGTCGGTGGCCCTCACCGACCTGTTCCAGACAGCCATCATCGTCGCCGGCCTGCTCTACATTGCCTGGCTGCTGGCCGGCATGGCCGGTGGCGTCGAGAAAGTCTTCGACACGGCCCGGGAGTCGGGGCGGCTGCAGTTCTTCCCCGAAGGCGGTGCACGCGAATGGCTGGCCTTCATTGCCGCCTTCGTGACGATGGCGCTCGGCTCGGTGGCCCAGCAGGACGTGTTCCAGCGCGTCACGTCGGCCAAGGATGAGAAAACCGCCCAGCGCGGCACCCTCATCGGCGGCTCCTTCTACCTGCTGTTTGCCATGGTCCCGATGTTCATCGCCGTCTCGGCGCTGCTGATCCAGCCCGAAGTCGTGCAGGCCATGCTCGACAGCGACGACGGCGACTTCCAGCTGATCCTTCCCAAGCTCATCCTGGAAAGCACGCCGCTGCCCGCGCAGGCCCTGTTCTTCGGTGCCCTGCTGTCGGCCATCCTGTCCACGGCCAGCGGCACGCTGCTGGCCCCCACCGCCGTCATCACCGAAAACATCGTGCAGCCGCTCTGGGGCCACAAGCTCTCCGACCGCACGATGCTGATCCTGCTGCGCATCATCCTGATCTGCTTCACGGCCGGCGTCTGCCTGTTCGCGCTGCAGAGCGAATCCTCGATGTACGAGATGGTGCAGGATGCCTACAAGATCACGCTGGTGGCCGCCTTCACCCCGCTGGTGTTCGGCATGTTCTGGCGCCGCGCCAAGCCCCAGGGCGCGCTGTTGTCGATGGCACTGGGCATCGTGGCCTGGCAGTTTGCCGAACACTTCGCCCCCGATGCCCTGGTACCGCCGCAGCTGGTGGGACTCAGCGGTTCCATCATCGGCATGATCGTCGGCTCGCTGGCACCCACCATCCTCGGTGGTGAAGGCCGCCCCGAAATGGTCGAACTGGCCCGCAAGCCCGAAATCGCCGACAACCATCAGGCTTGAGCCCTGTCGCCTCCTGCCCCGCAGGAGGCTTGTCGTACATGGGCCCGGCTGTGCCTTCGCCCCCCTGGCGGCTGACGCGCCGCCCAGGCATGCAGCCGCCGGGGCAGCACAAAAGGGGCCGGGGAGCATCCCTCCCCGGCGGAGGCGGCCCTCCCGCCTCCCTCCAGCCCACCGCCGGGCACCGGACATGCCCCCGGCAGCGCGACGCCATCCGGTTACAAAGCCCGCAGCACTTGCCAAACTGCATCAATAGTTCACGTGCAAATGCGTGGTTTCGGCATACACTCCTGCCGATACAGGCCGTAACAACCCCGACGGGGCGCTTTTCGCGCAAAATAGCGGATTACACGCTGTTTCGCACAGACAGCAGATTTACCGACACCCCGTGCAGCACGCCCCCGAGATCCGTGCGCCGTCCGGGCTGTCGTCACGCCTGTCAATCAACCCTCTCCGAACTTCAGATGAATATCGTGATCCTGGCCGCCGGCATGGGCAAACGGATGAACTCCGACCTGCCAAAGGTGCTGCACCCGCTGGCAGGCAAACCCCTGGTTGGCCACGTCATCGACACCGCCCGCTCCCTGAACCCGCAACGCCTGGTCCTCGTCTACGGCCACGGTGGCGAACAGGTTCAGGCCGCCTTCGCCGGCCAGAACGACCTGCTCTGGGCCAAACAGTCTCCCCAGCTGGGCACCGGCCACGCCGTCGCCCAGGCCGTGCCGCAGCTCGACGACAACGTGCCCACCCTGGTGCTCTATGGTGATGTGCCGCTGTGCAGCGCCGCCACCCTGCAGCGCCTGATCGCGGCAGCCGAAGGCGGCAAGCTGGCGCTGCTCACCCAGCACATGGATGACCCCACCGGCTATGGCCGCATCGTGCGCGATGCCGCCGGCAACGTCACCCGCATCGTCGAACAGAAGGACGCCGACGCCGAGACGCTGAAGATCACCGAGATCAACACTGGCATCCTCGTCTGCCCCACCGGCCCGCTCAAGCGCTGGCTGGCCAACCTGAAGAACGACAACGCCCAGCAGGAGTATTACCTCACGGACGTGATCGCGGCCGCCGTGGCCGATGGCACCGGCGTTACCACCGCACACCCCGATGCCGAATGGGAAACCCTCGGCGTCAACAGCAAGACCCAGCTCGCCTTCCTGGAGCGCCGTCATCAGCGCAACCTGGCCAACCGCCTCACCGATGGCGGCACCACGCTGGCCGACCCCGACCGCATCGACATCCGCGGCACGCTGGAATGCGGCCGCGATGTCTACATCGACGTGGGCTGCGTCTTCGAGGGCAAGGTCGTGCTCGGCAAGGGCGTGAAGATCGGTCCCAACTGCGTGCTGAAGGACTGCACGCTGGCCGACGGCACCCAGGTGCAGGCCATGTCCGTCATCGACCAGTCCACGGTGGGCGCCAACGGCCGCATCGGCCCGTTCGCACGCTTGCGCCCCGGCACCCGGCTGGGCGAAGACAACCACATCGGCAACTTCGTCGAACTGAAAAACGCCCAGACCGGCACCAGCAGCAAGGTCAACCACCTCTCCTACGTGGGCGACGCCGAGATCGGCTCGCGCGTCAACATCGGCGCCGGCACCATCACCTGCAACTATGATGGCGTCAACAAGCACAAGACCATCATCGAGGACGATGTGTTCGTGGGCTCCGACAGCCAGCTGGTGGCCCCGGTCACGGTGCGTCGTGGCGCCGTGCTGGGCGCAGGCACCACGCTCACCCGCGAAGCCCCGGCCGATACCCTCACCATCAGCCGCGTTCGCCAGACCAGCCATCCCGACTGGAAGCGCCCGGTCAAGAAGGACAAAGCCTGAACCCGTAACCGAACCCAGGCGGCTGCCCTCACAGCCGCACCAGGCCCGGAAGCCCTGCTTCCGGGCCATCTGACCCTCATCCGACAGATCTCAGAGAGCCTCAAAACATGTGTGGAATCGTTGGTGCCGTCGCACAACGCAATGTCGTCCCCATCCTGATCGAAGGGCTGCGCAAGCTCGAATACCGTGGTTATGACTCGGCAGGTGTCGCCCTGCTGAACAACGATCACAAGATGAGCCGCGTGCGTGCGGTTGGCCGTGTTGCCGAGCTGGAAAGCCGTGCCGCCGAACAGAAGGCCGACGCCCCCACCGGCATCGCCCACACCCGCTGGGCCACCCACGGCGGCGTGAATGAAGGCAACGCCCACCCGCACATCTCGTCGGGCAACGACGTGGATATCTGCGTCGTCCACAACGGCATCATCGAGAACCACGAAGCCCTGCGCACCGACCTCAAGGGCAAGGGCTACGTGTTCACCTCGCAGACCGACACCGAAGTCGTCGCACACCTGGTGCACTCGCTGGTCATCACCGGCCTGTCGCTCACCGAGGCCGTCACCGCCGCCATCAAGCAGCTTGAAGGCGCCTATGCGCTGGCCGTCATCAGCAGCAAGGAACCCGGCACCGTCGTCGGCACCCGTCGCGGCTCGCCGCTGCTGCTGGGCGTGGGCGCCAACGGCACCGGCAAGGGCGAGAACTTCCTCGCCTCCGACACCTCGGCGCTGCTGCAGGTCACGAAGCACGTCACCTACCTGGAAGAAGGCGACCTGGTCACGATGACCACCAACGGCTACGAGATCCGTGATGCCGCCGGCAACGTCGTCACCCGCCCCGTGGTCGAAAGCCAGCTGTCGGCCGATGCCGTCGAGCTGGGCACCTACAGCCACTACATGCAGAAGGAAATCTTCGAGCAACCCGGCGCCATCGCCAACACGCTCGAAATGATCCAGCATGCGCAGTCGCTGCAGGCCGGCCTCTTTGGTGCCGATGCCGAAGCCATCTTCTCGCGCATGAAGCGCATCCTCATCCTGGCCTGCGGCACCAGCTACCACGCCGGTTTCGTCGCCAAGTACTGGCTCGAATCCATCGCCCGCATCCCCACCGACGTGGAGATCGCCAGTGAATACCGCTACCGCGATCCGGTGGCCCAGGAAAACACCCTGGTCATCACCATCTCGCAGTCCGGCGAAACCGCCGACACCCTGGCTGCCCTCCAGCATGCCAAGGGCAAGGGCATGATCGACACGCTGTCCATCTGCAACGTGCCCGAATCGGCCCTCATCCGCGCCAGCAAGCTGCGCTTCCTCACCCGTGCAGGCCCGGAAATCGGCGTGGCCTCCACCAAGGCGTTCACCACCCAGCTGGCCGCCCTGTTCCTTCTCACGATGGTGGTTGCCAAGCTGCGTGGCGAACTCTCGCCCCGCCGCGAAACCGAACTGCTCACCCAGCTGCGCCACCTGCCGGCCGCCATGAACCACGTGCTGTCGATCGAACCGGCCGTGAAGGAATGGGCCAAGCGCTTCGCCGAGAAGGACCACGCCCTGTTCCTCGGCCGTGACGTGCACTTCCCCATCGCAATGGAAGGTGCACTCAAGCTGAAGGAAATCACCTACATCCACGCCGAAGCCTACGCCGCCGGCGAACTCAAGCACGGCCCGCTGGCGCTGGTGGACAGCAACATGCCGGTGGTGGTGGTGGCTCCCAAAGATGCCCTCATCGAGAAGCTGAAGTCCAACATCCAGGAAGTGCGTGCCCGCGGCGGCGAGCTGTTCGTCTTTGCCGACCGCGACACCCACATCGAGGAAGAAGACTTCCTGCACGTCATCAACCTGGTCGACCATGCCGGCCCGCTGTCGCCGATCCTGCACGTGGTGCCGCTGCAGCTGCTCTCCTACCACGCCGCCCTGGCCCGTGGCACCGACGTGGACAAGCCGCGCAACCTCGCCAAGTCGGTCACGGTGGAGTAAGCCCCCGCATGGTCAGCCCCCCGAGGGCTGACGCGAAACCCCGTGCTGCCAGCTTGACCAAGCCTGGCAAGGGCGGCCAGCCTTCATGGCTCAGCCCCCTTTCCGGCACAGGGTTTCCAAGTCAGTGCAAGGGATAACACGCCCCAAATGAAAAACGCCGGGACAGCCCCGCAAGGCTTCCCGGCGTTTTTCTGTTTCTGCAGCACTTGTCGTGGGGAACCAGACGCGGGTTTCCCGGCTCCCTGATTTCCCGGCCTCCCGCTTCCCCGACTTTCCCGGTCTTCCCCGGCGCTGCCCGGGGCCTGGCCCGCCACCGTACATGCCAGGACAGGGGGCCCCATGTCGCTGGCATGTGTCCGGCACGACCCCATATCAGGTCAGGGCGCCACCTCCCGAACGGGCCGGATCATCACCCTTGCGAACCTCAGCCTTCCCGGCCGCATCACCCCTGGCATCCTCCTCCGGCTCACCGGTGAACTGCTGCTTCAGGTCGTCTGCCAGCTTGTTCACCGCATCGCTCATGTCGTTCATGTGCTTCTCGGCCGTGTCGGTGATGTCACTCACAAAGGTCTGACCCGCGGCCACCACCTGGGCCACCTTCTCCTCACGGGCCTTGGCGCGCTCGGCCTTCTCGGCCTCCTCAAGCACAGCGGCAATCGCTTCCTCGCGCTGCTCCTCACGCACCTTGTCCGGCGACACGTAGAGATCCCAGCAGGCCATGAACAGCGCCGCAATCAGCGGCCCGATCACGAAACCATTCAGCCCGAACAGCGACATGCCACCCACCGTGGAAACCAGCACCACATAGTCGGGCATCTTCGTGCTCTGCCCCACCAGAATCGGGCGCAGGATGTTGTCCACCAGCCCGATCACGAAAACCCCCCAGGCCATCAGGACCACACCCTGCCAGATGGCCCCGGTAGCCAGGAAGTAGATGGCAATCGGCCCCCAGATCAGGCCCGCGCCCACCGCCGGCAGCAGCGACAAGAAGGCCATCACCACCGCCCACAGCATTGCCCCCTGGATGCCGAGCGCCCACAGGATGACGCCACCCAGCGCCCCCTGCGTCATCGCCACCGCGATGTTGCCCTTCACCGTCGCCTTGATGACGGCATTGAACTTGCTGACCAGGTGAGAGGTGTGATCGTCGGCCAGCGGAATCGCCCGGCGCAGCATGGACCCCAGCTCCCCCCCGTCGCGCAGCAGGAAGAACAGCACATACAGGCAGATGCCCGTGCCCGCCAGCAGGCTGACCGTGTTCTGCCCCAGATTCACCGCCTGATTGGCCAGCAACTGGCCGATCCGCGTGGCACTTTCCGCCAGTTTCTGCTGAATTGACGAAATATCGAGCAGACCGCGTTCATCGAGCAGATTGCGCGCCCAAGCCGGCAGCGCATCCACGATCTGCCCCAGATACGCGCCAAAGTTCAGCTGCCCCGAGCGGAAACGGCCATAAAGCTCCGCCCCCTCATTAACCAGCGACATCGAGATCGCCACCACCGGCAGCACCACCAGCAGGATCACCACCAGCAGCGTCAGCAACGTGGCCTGATTGTCACGCCCCGGCAGACGCGCCAGAAACCAGCGCTGCAAGGGGGTGAACAGCAGCGCGAGAATGGCAGCCCAGAGCAGGGAACTGTAGAAAGGCAGCAGGATCGCAATGAAAGCGATCGTCACCAGCGACAATGCCACCAGAAAGAAAATCCGTTGTTCGCCGTGAAATTTCATGGTCGGATCTACACAAATCAGAAGAAACGGCCGGAATCAGAGCCATACAGGACGACACCACGTCAGCCGGCAAACCTTGTCCAAACGCAGCACCACACAGAAACGCTGACAGCAGCACACACGCATTCAGCCCAAACCGGACAGCGCATGGCGCCCGGCCTGGCCGGAAACGGATCGTCATGAAAGCATGCCCGTCGCGCCCCACCAGCGTCCGCCCCGATCATAACCGGATGTCACCGGCATCCATGCCCCCGCCGTCATCCCGTGCAAACCTTTCAACCTGTCTTGAAGACAAAAGGCATCGCATTCAAAAGAAGGAAATATCCCGAAACGCCCTGATACGTCAGGATGGTGAAAGAAGGTTGACGACGGGCAGCAATCGACCGCTCCGTCTATCATGACGCCATGCAGAGATGCCCACCGCCTGCCACATGCCATTGCATGCCCGGCTCCGGCAATCACTGCGCCCTCATCCACGGGGCAATCCGGCAGCCTGTGCAGTCATGTCGCACGGCCCGGAGCATCCGGCGGGGCATTCGGCCCGCCTGCCGTACAACCCCATCCCCACTCCCATCGAGAGGTTGTTTCATGAGCCAGCAACAGGATCTCACCCAGCAACTGATGTCCCAACTGCAGGGCGCCCCCATGCAGCAGATTGCCCAGAAACTGGGCACCGACACCAACCAGGCCAACTCAGCCGTCAGCCAGGCACTGCCCATGCTGATGAACGCCCTTGGCAACCAGTCGCAAGGCGGCCTCTCCAGCATCCTCAGCTCGCTGGGTGGCGCTGGCGGCCTGGCCGGCATGCTCGGCGGCCTGCTGGGCGGTGGCCAGGGCAATGCACAACAGGGTGGCTCGGCCGGTGGCCTGGGTGACATCCTCGGCAACGTGCTGGGTGGTGGCAACAACGCCCAGCAGGGCGGCAACGCCGGCGGCCTGGGCGACATGCTGGGCGGCGCGCTCGGCGGTGGCGCCGGTCAGCAGCAGGCTCCCGGCCAGTTCGGCCAGGCTCAGGGCCAGCAGGCACAGCCCGGCACCCAGCCGGCCAACGTGCCCGCCCAGGACGACGACGGCCTGCTCGGCAACATCTTCGGCCAGGAACGGAGCACCGCCACCAGCGAACTCGGCCAGGCATCCGGCCTCGGTTCGGACGGCGCCCGCAAACTGCTCGCCACCCTCGCCCCCATCGTCATCGCCTTCCTCGGCGCCCGCTACATGCTTGGCCGCAACGACGACAACAACGCCAACCAGGCAGCCCCCGCAGGCAACAATGACGAGGGCGGCCTGATGGGCGGCGCCCGCGACAGCGGCGCCGCACTGCGCGGCATGCTCGACCAGACCGGCGACGGCAAGCTCGACATGAACGACATCGTCAAGCTCGGCAGCTCGCTGTTCGGCGGCAAGCGCTAAGCATCCCGCCTGCGCGTCCATCACGGGTGCGCAGGTCACCTCAAGGCCAGATGGCCGCCCTGCATTTCCTGCAACGAAATAAGGCAGACGCAGGCGAGCGGCCTTCATGGCACCGGGCTGTTCAAAGCCCACCACAGCCAGCCTTCGCGCTGGCTGTTTTGCTTTCAGCCCTGCTCCCCGTGCCCCTCGCATCGCGGTTCCGCTGCCTCAACGACAGCGCCACGTCGCTTGTGCATATCCCCCCAGGCTTTCAGCGCCATCAGGGCATCGCCCAGCGTGCGCCCGTACTCAGTCAGACGATATTCCACCCGTGGCGGCACCTCGGGATGAACGACACGGGCAATCACGCCATCGCTCTCCAGCGCCCGCAACTGCGTCGTCAGCACCCGCTGTGACACCGCCGGCAGAATGCGCCGGATTTCATTGAAGCGCAGCACCTCATCCACAAACAGCCGATACAGGATGGTGCCCTTCCATTTGCCGCCAATCACCAGCAGCGCAGCCTCCACCGAGCAGCCCTCGGCACAATCAAAATGTTGATGCGGAATGTTGCTCATGAATGTTCGGGAGCGTCTGAAAAATGAAACCAGAAAAACAACAGTGCAGAGCTGAAGCGCGCCCCATCATAAACGAAACCCCGCACCAGCACGCCAAGAGTTACTTTCAACTCACCTGGAAACCTCCATGTGCGCTCTTGAAGAAAGCCCGAGGCACAGTCATCATCCTCACACGCACCCTTTCTGTCCGTGAATCCCTCTTTCGGAGCGTGCTTTTCCGGCGTTTCAAACGCCAACCCCCATGCGTTTCGCTCACGGAAACACACACGCCCGCGCTCACCGGCCTGTTCATCCGAGAGGACTCCCCTTCCTTTTTTCTTCAATCAAAGACAATACGATGAAAGCCATTGGTTTCAACCGCCCCCTGCCCGCCGATCATCCCGAAGCCCTGCTCGACCTGCAACTCCCCGAGCCCACGCTGAACCCACGCGACATTCTGGTGGAAGTGCGTGCCATCTCCGTGAACCCCGCCGATGTGAAAGTGCGTGCCTCGCACCAGCCTGCAGCCGGCGCGCATCGCATCCTGGGCTGGGATGCCGCTGGTGTGGTCAGGGCAGTGGGCACAGATGTACAGAATTTTCGTGAAGGCGACGAAGTCTGGTATGCCGGCCTCATCAACCGCCCCGGTTCCTATGCACAGCTTCAGGCCGTGGATGAACGCATCGTCGCAAAAAAACCCGCCAGCCTCGATTTTGCGCAAGCCGCCGCGCTTCCGCTCACCACCCTCACCGCCTGGGAAACCCTGTTCGACCGGCTGAACGTTGCCAATCACGTGCCCGGTGCGGCACACGCCCTGCTGCTGATCGGCGGCGCAGGCGGTGTTGGTTCCGTCACCATCCAGCTGGCAAAAGCACTCACCGATCTCCAGGTCATCGCCACCGCATCACGCGAAGAAAGCCGCAACTGGGTCAAACAGCTCGGCGCCGATCACGTCGTCAACCACCGCCAGCCGCTGCCGGAGCAGGTGAAGGCACTCGGCATTGGCGAACCCGGATTTGTCTTTTCCACAAACCATACCGAAACCCATCTTCGCCAGATCGTCGATCTGATCGCACCACAGGGACGCATCGCACTCATTGACGATCCCGCGTCGCTCGATGTGAATCCGCTCAAGGGCAAGAGCCTCAGCCTGCATTGGGAATTCATGTTCACCCGGCCGATGTTCCAGACCGCAGACATGGCGCGGCAGGGAGAAATCCTTCAACAAATGGCAGAACTCGTCGACAGTGGCAAGGTGCGCAGCACGCTCACCCACACCATCGACGGCATCAATGCCGCCAACCTGCGCGACGCCCACCAGCGACTGGAACGTGGCGACATGATCGGCAAGCTGGTCTTGCAGGGCTGGTAATTTCTCTTGCTCCCTCACGGCATGCCCCCTTGGAGACAGAAGCCTTGAAGCACAGTTCCGCCCGAATCCTCCGCCACGCTGCCCTGGTCGCACTCCTGCTGACTCAGGCGGCCTGCTCATGGCAGTCCCTGCATCCGGTGTTCGGGGGGCAGCCCGACGATGAAAGCCGCGCACGCATCGCGGCTTCCCCGCAATTCGACGGCCAGAAATTCGTCAACGAGGAACCCACCGAGATCTTCACGCCGCAGCAGAAAGAAGGCTCGGCGCTGCGAACCTGGCTGGGCAAATGGTGGAACGCGCCCGACGACAAGAACCCGCTTCAGCCACTGCCCAGCGCATCACTCGATGCCGGTCGCCTGCAGAATGGCAGCTTCGCCTGGCTGGGACACTCCGGCGTATTGTTCAAGACAGCCGACAAGGTGCTGCTGACCGATCCGGTTTTCCACCGGGCCTCGCCCATTCCCTTCCCCTGGCTGCCCCTGCCCCTCGTGGCCGAGCCCTTTGCGCTGCAACATCCGCTTTCACCAGACGAGCTGCCCAGGCACATCGACGCGGTGCTGATCTCTCACGACCACTTCGATCACCTCGACCTGAAGACGATTCAGGCGATCGACGCCCGTGTCGGCCGATATTTCGTTCCGCTGGGCGTGAAGGCCCACCTGCAGCGCTGGGGCGTTGCCAGCGACAAGATCACCGAAATGGACTGGCACGAGCGTGCACAGGTGGGAAGCGTCGAACTCATCATGACGCCGGCAAGACATTTCAGCGGCCGGATGTCCGGTGGACATTTTGCAACCCTGTGGTCCTCATGGGTGGTGAAATCGCCCGAACTTTCCATCTTCATCAACGGCGACAGCGGCTACGGCCACCACTACGCCCGCATCGGCCAACAGTACGGCCCCTTCGATGCAGCGCTGATCGAAATTGCCGGCTATGACGAGGAATGGGCGCAGATTCATCTCACCCCTGAAGAAGCCGCCACCGCCAGCCGCGACCTGCGCGCAAAACTGATCCTGCCAACCCACTGGGCACGCTTCGACCTCGCCCATCATCGCTGGCAGGAACCCATCGAACGCCTGCTCGCAGCAACCCGCTCACCCAACCAACCCGTCGCAACACCGCTGATCGGCGAGGTTTTCACGCTGACATCGCCTCCCACGTCGGCATGGTGGAGGAAGGCGCCGTGACCTTCTGTCTGCCATTGGTGCACGATGATGCACCAGGTGCCGGCATGAAACGCACGAAACATGGCATGTCGGCGGTCACTTTCAAGTTCCCGATTACCCCCGATTGCCCGTCCCAGACAAAGTAGATACTGTCTTGTCTACATTCAAGCACCAGGGGAAATCATGGACAGAACCGCCAAACTGTTCACAACGGGCGGCAGTCAGGCCGTTCGGCTGCCAGCAGAATTCCGTTTTGATGCCGGCAAAGTCTATATCTGGAAAGACGAACTGACCGGCAACGTCACCCTGTCACTCAACCCAAGGGCGAGCTGGCACAGCTTTGCCTCGCTGCGGGACAAGCTGTCCCTCAGCCCGGAAGAACAGCTTCCCGCGAGAGAACAGGGAACCGCAGAAACCCGAGATCCGTTTTCGGACTAGCTGGCGCAGCTCATGCACTGAGCGTTGACGCCATTCTCGTCACGGACAACACCAGACACTTCCGCCTTGTGCCGGGGCTCGTGTAGAAAACTGGCTTCGGACAGACAACGCCTGAAGCCAGCCCCGGAGTCCCCACGTCAGGCAGGCTCAGCTTGCATCACCCGCCTTTCGCCGGAACAGCATCCCGCCATAGCGGAAACGCTCTCGCCCATCCGCGCCCTGTTCCATGCGAATCGTTTCACCCTGTTCGGGCCCGATGCCCAGCATCACTGCCTCCTCATCCGACAGGGCACGCAAGGGCCTGGTCACAGTTCCCTCTTCATCCTCAAAGCCATAACGCAACATTAGAAAACCATCCTGCTCCAGTACACGAATTTCGCTGAATTTGTGGAACAGATCTTTGGGGGAATCCAGTTCGTACTCTCCCACCCGTCGCTGCCAGGAAGCCGGTATCGGCGTTGGCTGAATCCGTTCCCCAATCACCGGGCTGCCATCCCGAGCGGAGTTCGTCATGCTGACCAGCTCACGCCCATTCCATGTTTCACGCAATATCCCCATGCGGCCCAGCGTGTCTTCCCCCACACTGAACAAGCCCAGCATCCGGTATCTGAGACCAAACGAACCATCCTCGCGCGGAAACAGCTCCAGGCTCTTTCCGGCAACCTCTGCCTGCATGCCATCGCCTGCTGGTTTCACCCGCACATAGCCGGCCATCGTGGCATACGCGCCTTCCACCTTCTTCCGGTCAGCCTCGGTCCAGGGGCGCTCGGCAGCCACGCTGCGGGGAGGCATCGGCACGGGTTTTTTCCCCGTCTTCACCTCCATCCCCAGCATCAGGGACTCCTTCACCACATTCGGCATGAAGGCTTCCTGCCCAGCTTCCGCACTGTTGGTCAGAACGATCACGCCAAGTTTCTGCTTCGGCAGCATGAACAACATGCTGTTGTGGGCATGCATTTCGCCACCATGCGTGATTACGGGTTCCTGACTGGAAAAAGCCTTGTCAAGCATCCAGCCAAGGCCGAGAACCGGATACCCCCGATTCAGCGGGGCATCGACATTCTGCGGTTTCAGCATCTCTGCCAGCGTCGCAGCGCCGATGATCTGCCTGTCCTGCGCCCGCCCATCGGCAAACACCATCTTCATGAACTGCGCCATGTCGGTCACGTTCGAGTTCAACGCACCCGACGGCAATGACCGCAGATAAAACTCCTGCACTTCATCCCCGTTCTCATAGGCCCGGGATATCGCCGTGTCGTCCAGCGCATTGCGTGCCTGTGCCGACAGCATGGATGAACCATCCGGCAACAATCCCTGTGCCAGATAGGAGTGATTCATGCCCAGCGGTTGCAGCAGCTCGGACTGAAGCAGACTGGCGTAATCCTTGCCCGCAGCCCTGCCCACTGCCTCTCCCAGCGCCCATCCCCCCAGGTTGGAATAGCTGAACATCTGATTAGGCGGCAGGATGGCATGCAAACCCTTCACATCTGCCGGCAATGCGGTGCTCTGTGGCCTGCTGGAATACGCAGGCATATACTCCCTGGGCAACCCGGAGTGATGACTCATCAGGTTGCGTGCCGTAATCGGCGCCTGATCGCCAAACCGGCTGCGCACCCCAAACCCCGGCAAATAGCGCTGAATGGGCGCATCAATGTCCAGCTTCCCCCGCTCCGCCTGCTGCATGGCAAGGGTTCCCGTAAACAGCTTCGTGATCGACCCGATGCGATAAATGGTTTCCGGTGTTGCCGGTATGTTCTTCTCCTTGTTGGCATGGCCAAAGCCCTGTGACCACACCACCCGCTGGTCATCCACCAGTGCCACACTGGCGCCAACCACCCCGGCCTTCTTCATCTCGTGCTGAATATAGTCGGCCAGATAGGGCGTGATGCTCGAATAATCACCGCGCCTTGCCTGCTCCGGTGCTTTCGGCGCACTGGCGCAGGAGGCAACTCCTGCGGCAACAAGACAAAATCCCACCCCGCGCCACAGCGCCCCTGTCATTTTCATGTTCTTCTCCCGGCCGGACCGTGTCATGAATTTATTCGTCCCCCGCTGGCACCGGAACCGTATGCAGGCAAAGCACCATGCCTCAGCCACGCAGCCTTGTCAGGCGCGGTCGCTGCAAGCACACGGCTCCGGAGAGCCCGGAGGGATTTTCTCGATAACGAATGCGCCCCTCTGCTACCCAACCACACCGTGCTGCGTCTGTGCACAACACGGTGGGCTGTCGGGGCATCAAAAAGTGTACATGACGGCCGCCGTTGCCGTGTAATTCGTCCCGCTCTGCACAATGGGACTATCCTTCACATCGCTGCTGTATGTGATAGCCTCAGCGCCCAGCAGCATGCTCCATCGCGGGCTGAACAGGTAATTCCATTTCACATCCAGCGATGCTGCGTGAATTCCTGATTTCATGGCATGCGCACGATATCCGCTGCGAAGGGATTGCGCATCCGTCACGCCGAAATACGCCTGATTGAAATCCCGGTCGGCTCCGTGGGCATTCAGGCTCAGCGTCAGCATGCTGCGCTCGCTTTTCACCCCCAGCAGCGGAAAGGGCATCACCTCCACACCAAAGGAATACTGGTCTCCGCCCTCATCGCGGCGGTTCAGGCGCGTGGTGTAGTCGCCGGTAACGGCCAGCCAGTCATTCAGGTGCTGCTTCAGCTCAAGAGATGCCGTCACAGCCGATCTGATTTCACCCATTCCCTTCAGCCTGTCAGAGCCAGGGAACAGGGAATGATCCTTCTCCTTCCGACCAAAGTCCTGACCCATTTTCAGACTCACTTCGGTGCCACTTTCCATCATGTGCCGTACTCCGATGCCTTCCAGCGGATCGGCAAAGAACGGCCCCCAGCTGGCACTGACAACGGGCAGCGCAGCCGCCTTGTAATCCTCGCTCCCCGCATACTCGGGCATGACACTCACACCCAGCCCAAGCGACACTGACAATCCCCCGTCTTCCGGGCCGTCAGCGGGCACAGCCTCGCCCTGCGCCATTGTGGCCGATGCAGACATTGCCATGACAGCAAACAATACCGCCTTTGCCCAGACCGCTTTCCCTTTGAAATCCTGCACGACACGTCTCCTTGTTTCCTGTGCCTCATTCATCAAACCATCGGACATGACACCATCGGCAACGGACACGATACCGTCAACACGCCCTCTGCACGCTGCCCGCTCATGCCCGACCTCTTGCGCCGTCTCCGGTTTCATCGCTTGAACCAGACAGCCCCTGCGCATGAGAAGCCTGATGTCAGGCCACCATTGAACCAAAGCAAGATCAAGCGCCCATCAAGCGAAGATGAAGATCTCATCAATTTTCAGAGGGAAGCCGCTCCTCATGACCACGATATGGGAAACCGGACCACGACACGGAAAGCAGAATCACGACACGAAAACAGGAAACCGTCTCGATGCTCATCCGCTCAGGTCAACGTGCCTTCATGGCCCGGAATGTCGATCACGACACGCGCACCACCTTCCTCACGGTTGAGCACTGAAAAGCGCCCACCATGCGCACTGCAAATGGCAGCAGCCACGGCCAGTCCCAGGCCACCGCCACCCTTGTGTCGTGAACGGGAACGCTCGGCGCGCCAGAAACGATCGCAGACCCTGTCGATGTCTGCTTCGGGAAATCCACTGCCGGCATCCTCGACCGACAGCATCACCGAGCCCCCATCCTGCCATCCCCGCACACCAATCCATCCACCATCTGCGCCATAACGCAGTGCATTGTCCAGCACGATCGACACCACCTGCCCGATGCGGTCACGGTCCGCACGCATCAGCAGGTCATCGTCCATATGCACATCCACCCGAACATTGCGCCGCTCCATTTCCTGGGCAAGCCAACCCAGCCGCTCGTCCACCAGGGCGCGCACGTTGAACTCCCCCGTTTCCAGCACCAACTGGCCGGCAGATGCCAGCGACAGCAGGTACAGGTCTGTCACCAGCCGGTCGATCTGATCCAGCTGGCGCATGATGACTGAAAGCTGATGCGCATCCGCAGGAAAGACACCATCCGTCAGTGCCTGCACCCGTCCCTTGGCAGCAGTCAGCGGCGTGCGCAGTTCGTGCGCCATCGCGGCACTGGAAATCTGCAGTTCGCGGTCGTAGCGCTCCAGTCTTTCTGCCATGTGATTGAAATCTTCCCGCAGAACCACCAGCGCCTGCGGAGCGCGCTTCTCGGCCCGCGCACGTGCGGCAAACCGCCCCTGCGCAATTTCCCGCGCAGCCACCGTCACCGAATTCAGTTGCGACGAGAGGCGATGGGAAAACCACAGTCCTCCCAGCAGAACCGGAACCAGCGAGAGCAGAATCAGGCTCGGATAACGCCAGGTCACGTCATACGCGGCGTCGATCTGCACGAAGCGATCCACCAGCCAGGTTTTATAGAGTTCGACAAGACGCGAATGATCGCCTTCCGGATTCTCATAGCTTGCATCCTGAAGCGCCTTGATCTCCTGCACCACCTCTTGCGGAACGCCGGCCATCAGCCGATCGGTCATCCGCTTGTTGTCAAGATAGGCAATGCCGAAAGTCACCCCGTGGGCCATCAGGGTCAGTGCCACCACCCAGCCGCTGATCCAGCGCAGCAGTGAAACCCGCTTTTTTCCAGCATGCTTCATGCAGGTGCCGCCTGAAACCGGTAGCCCATGCCACGCACGGTAAGGAGCACGCCCTTCACACCCACCTGCTCCAGCTTGCGCCGCAGGTTGTAGACATGCGCATCCACCACCCGTTCCATTGCACTGCTGTCGGGGTGACAGCTTTCCAGCAGTTCTGCGCGCGTGAAGGTCTTGTGCGGTGCATTCATCATCTGCGCCAGCAGTGAAAACTCCATGCGCGTCAGTTCCAGCGGCATGTCCGCTCCATCGTTGGGGCGCTGCACCGTTGCCAGCCCGGCATCGAGATCGACGACGAGACTCTCATGGCGAAGCCGTCTTGAAGACGCCTGCGGCGCAGCACGAAATCGTCGCAACACCGCATGCACCCGCGCCACCACCTCACCCGGGTGATAGGGCTTCACCACATAATCGTCGGCACCATAGAGCAACGAGTTCACGCGGTTCACGTGCTGCCCGACCGCCGTCACCATGATGACCGGTGTCTGCGCATGCTGACGAATGGCAGACAACACCTGGTTGCCGTCCAGCCCCGGCAGCATCACATCCAGCAGCACCAGGTCCGGCTTCCAGGCTGCATGTTCCTTCAGCGCGGCATGCCCATCCAGCACATGACGGCACTCGAAGCCATCACGGCGCAGATAGGCTTCCAGTACCTCTGCGCCGTCGGGATCATCCTCCACCAGCAGTATCCGACCACCTTCCACGCCCTCGTCTCCTCATCATGCCCGCCATGCGCCCAACAGGTATCTGGAACCGGCAGTTCACGTCACGTGCCTCCTGCCAGACATGCCTGCACGCACGGTGCCCAGACCGGCGCACACGATCCGGGCCATCGCATTGCACTGCGTTACACCACGATGCAGCACAGCAGCATGCCATGCGCAGATCAAGATTTGATGAACCCCGGCCTTCAGGCATGGCCGATGGCTCAGCTGGGTCTGCTGTCGGCCCATGTCAGCAGATCACCCACAGTCATCAGCCTGACGCCTTCATGAATCCCGACGGACAGAAAAGGCTTGTCTCCAGTGACGATGATTTTTGCCTGGGCAGCAAGCGCAGTTCCAATCACGACATCATCATCCGGATCAGGAGCCACACCTGAAACAGGAAACGGACTGACCACCGCGGCAAGCTCGGCATAACCTTCGACAATCTGCTCGACGGTTTGCAAAGATGCCAATATTTTTCCGGCAAATTTTGGACGTTCCAGAATATCTGCAAGCTCAGCCAGCATGGGAACACTGGTGAACAAGGAAATACGCCCCGCCCGTGCCAACCTCAGCAATTCGCGCGGTTTTCCGCCCCACAGAATGGCGGACGCAACGACATTCGTATCGAGAACCACCCGAAGGCGCGAAGGTGTTGGCATGTCGGTCAATTTCCACGCGCTCCCAGACGCTCCTTGCGCATTTGCCTGATCTGATCGGCAAGATCGTCCGGCGACATCGGCGCAGGATCGACCACCTCATCCATGCGATCCATTGCCGCAAAAAAATCGTTCACCTTTTTCTGGCGCAGCTGCTCACGAACCCATTGCTCGATTCGCTCTGACGACAGAATTCCCGCCTGCTGCGCTTCCAGGGCCAGCTGATCCGGCAGCGATATCTGAACGGTTGTCATGATGATTCTCTCCGATACCTGAGAAGTCCGGCCCATCCCACATCTACCCATCCGGCAGGGCAAGACGGGCCGATCCGTCCGACTATGGCGACCTTTTCCGCCTCTGTCAACAGAACCAGGCCGGAATGCCCTCACCTCTGCCCGGATGCCTTGCCAGCCATCCCACCGTGCCCCGACAGCACGCCACGCACAGATCAAGATTCGATGAACCCCGGCCTTCAGGCATGTGCCAATGAAGGGCCGGGTTCACTTACCACGCACATCATCATTGCCCATGATGCGTGACACGCCGCCAGCCCCGCATGAACCACTGACCGACATCATCCACATAGGTGAATACCGCTGGCACCACCAGAAGACTCAGCGCGGTTGAGGTGATGAGGCCACCCAGCACCGCCATGCCCATCGGGCTGCGGAAGCTGCCATCGGACGATGCCGAGCCAATGATGATGGGCAGCATGCCGGCGCCCATTGCAATCGTCGTCATGATGATCGGCCGCGCCCGCTTGTGGCAGGCATCCAGCAACGCCTCGGTGCGTGTCATGCCATGATCGCGGCGCGCCACGATGGCATATTCCACCAGCAGGATGGAGTTCTTGGTGACGATGCCCATCAGCATAACCAGACCGATCAGCGCCGGCATCGACAGGTCGAAACGCCCCACCAGCAACCCCACGAAGGAACCGCCAATGGCCAGCGGCAATGCCGACAGGATGGTGACGGGATGCAGGAACTGCTTGAACAGCAGCACCAGCACCACGTAGATGCACAGGATGCCGGCCAACATCGCCACACCGAAGCTGCCGAACATCTCGTTCATCATCTCGGCATCCCCCACCTCGGCCACCTTCACCCCTTCGGGCAGGTTCTTCACGCTGGGCAGGTTCATCACTTCCGTCATCACATCACCCAGCGGCTTCTCGGCCAGCTCGATGTCGAAGTTCACGTTGCGCGCACGGTCGTAGCGTGAAATGACCGACGGACCGCCACCAACGTCCAGATCCGCCACCTCATCCAGCATCACCACACCCTTGCTGCCCTGCACCGGAATGCGTTTGAGTGCATCCAGATTCTCGCGTGCACCAGGCTCCAGCCTTGCCACGATGGCTACCTGCCGCTCGTCGAAATTCATCTTGGGCAGCGACTGGTCGTAATCACCCTGTGTCGACACCCGCAGTGCTTCGACAATGGCCGACGGCGTCACGCCCAGACTGGCGGCACGCGCCTTGTCGGGGCGGACGATGATTTCCCGGCGCACCAGTCCGGCACTGGAGGTGATGCCACCAATGCCGCTGATGCTGCGCAACTCCTGTTCCACCGCACGGCTGGCCTGATCCAGCCGGACGGAATCATGACCGGAAAGCACCAGCGTGTACTTCGCCCCCGAGTTTCCGAACCCCATCTCCACACGCACGCCGGGCAAGGTCTTCAGCGCCTCGCGCATGCTCTGCTCGATCACGTATTTCTTCGGGCGCTCCGCACGGGGCGAGAACTTCACCGTGATGGTGGCCATGTTGGTACCACCCGACCGGCTGGCAAAGGGGTCGGATGAACTGCCACCAATGGTGGTATAGAGCTGTTTCACATGGGCCACTTTCGCCAGCCGCTGCCGCGCATCCTCGGCAGCATCTGCCGTCTGTTGCAGCGTGCTGCCCGGCGCCAGTGTCAGCTTCACCTGTGTCTGGTCGTTGTCATCGGGCGGAATGAATGACGATGTGAGCAGCCCCGCCATCATCACCGAGCCCACGAAGAACAGCACGGCGTAGATCATGGTCTGCAGACGGTGGTGCATCACCCAGCGTGCGCCACGCATGTAGAGCGACAGCCAGCGCGGTTCGCGCTCGGCATCCACCATCGGCTTCAGCATGTAGGCGGCCATCATCGGCGTGAGCAAACGGGCCACCACCAGCGAAGCAAACACCGCCAGTGCTGCCGTCCAGCCAAACTGCTGGAAGAACATGCCGATGATGCCGCTCATGAAGGCCGTGGGCAGAAACACCGAGATCAGGGCAAAGGTAGTGGCAATCACCGCCAGCCCGATTTCATCGGCGGCTTCCATCGCTGCCTCGTAGGGCGTCTTGCCCATGCGCAGGTGGCGAACGATGTTCTCGATCTCGACGATGGCGTCATCCACCAGGATGCCCACCACCAGCGACAGTGCCAGCAGGGTGACACCGTTGATGCTGAAGCCCCACAGGTACATGCCGATGAAGGTGGGAATCACCGACATCGGCAGGGCAACCGCAGCCACCAGTGTGGAGCGCCAGTCGCGCAGAAACAGCCACACCACCACCACGGCCAGGAAAGCCCCTTCATACAGCAGGTTCATCGAGGCACCATATTCCTCCTCGATGGTCGTCACCATGTCCAGCGATTCGACAAACTTCAGGTCGGGACGTTCCTTTTCCAGCTGACGCACGGTTTCACGCACCTGCTGCCCCAGCTCGGTTTCACTTGCCCCCTTGCTGCGCGCCACCTCGAAGCCGATGGTTTCCTTGCCATCGAGCCATGCCGCCGTGCTCAGGTCTGCCACCCCATCGCTGACGGCGGCAATGTCACCCAGGCGCACCCGTGCGCCGCCGGGTGTGGTCAGGTGCACGTTTGCCAGTGCATCGGCCGATGCCGCACGTGCCATCACGCGGAAGGGCTGCTCCCCACCGCTCAGCCGGGCCTCACCGCCACCGCTTTCTACCTGATCGGCACGCAACTGACGCGACACATCCGCCACCGTCATGCCCAGTGAACGCAGCTTCGGCAGGGTCAGATCGACATTGATCTGCCGCTTCACGCCCCCCACGCGCATGACGTTGCCAACGCCCGGAATGGCCAGCAAACGCCGTGTCAGCTCATGGTCGATGAACCACGACAGCGACTGCGCATCCATCTTGCTGGAATTGAGTGCAAAGGCCAGCAAGGGAACGCTGGACAGATCCACCTTGTCCACAATCGGATCGGGCAACTCGGTGGGCAGATCGGAGCGCACGCCCTGCACGGCCGAACGCACCTCGTCCAGCGCTTCCTGAATGGGCTTTTCCAGCCGGAATTCGGCGTTCATCGCCACCGTGCCATCCGACAGGCTGGTGTAGATGTGCTTGATGCCCTGGATGTTGACCAGCGCATTCTCGATCTTGCGCGCCACGTCGTTTTCCAGCTGCCCCGGCGTGGCACCGGGCAGCGACGCCGATATCGTCACCATCGGCAGATCCAGATCGGGCATGTTCTGCACCCGCATCTGCTTGAACGAATAGAGCCCCGCCACCGTCAGCATGAAGAACAGCATGATGGCGGGAATGGGGTTGCGAATGGACCATGCAGAGAAATTCATGTCTGCACACCTCAACCCGCAGCCGTGCAGGCGCCCGCCTGAGCATCATCGCTCACGGCAGAATCAGCCCCCGGTGCAGCGCCCTCACCCGCAGCGCCACCACCGGCCCCGTTTTCCACCCGCACCAGATCGCCTTCCGACAGCAGGCCGGCCCCCTTCACCACCACCTCGTCACCGCTGGACAGTACCGGCTCACCCTTCACCGCCAGCACTTCCACACGATCGGCCTGAACACGGCCCACAGCCACACGCACGCGCTCGATGCGCTTGTCGGCATTCAGGCGATAGACGAAGTTGAAGCCATCACGTGGCACCAGCGCTTCCATCGGCACGGTCACGCCTTCCCGCTTGCCGAACAGAATCTCGCCACCAAGATACATGCCGGAGCGCAGCGCAGGATTTTTCGGCAGATCGACATGAACACGAGCCATCCGGCTCTCGGCGGCCGCCGCAGGCGAGACCGCACGCACACGCAGCCCAGTCAGTTCCTCCCCCCCCGGCAGTTGCAGCACAGCCTCATTGCCTGCACGCACACGCGACAGATCATCGGCGCTCACATCAGGCTGCCACTCCAGTCGCCCCTGCCGGATCAGCCTGAACAGTTCGGTGCCCGAGCCCGGCACCGAGCCCATCGTGGCACTGCGCGCCGAGATCACGCCATCGTCCGGCGCACGCAGCTCCGTCTGCCGAAAATCGTTCCGCCTGGCTGCCAGCGCGGCCTGTGCCGAACGCAACCTTGCCCGGGCCGTCTGTTCTGCCGCCCTGTACTGTTCGATCTGCTGACGGCTGAAAGCCCCGGTGTTGGCCAGTGCCTTCGCCCGGTCGGCATTGGCCCTGGCCTCGGCATGCGCAGCCTGCGCCTCCACCACCGCGGCCCGCGCCTGATGCAGGGTGGAGCCCGGCGTTTCCTGCAGGAAGCGCGCCAGCACCTGCCCCTTCTTCACCTCGTCACCCACATCGGCCAGCACTTCCACCAGCGTGAGCCCGTTGGTCTCAGAGGCGATGACGGCCTCCTGCCACGCCGTCACGCTGCCGTCCACCGGCAGGCGCTCGGCCAGACACTGCCTTTGCGGATGCGTGGTCGTGACCGTGAGTGCGGGCCTAGGCGCAGTCTGCGCCTCAGCCACCTGCCCCTCACCACCGCCCTGCTCCTGCCCGAACAGGTCGGGACGCACCAGAAAAACCACACCTGCAAGCATCAACGTCAGCAGGCAGACACCCAGAAAGACTCGGACAGAACTGGACATGGGAAAGATCAGATGAATAGAGGCACGGCGAAACACCGTGCCCGGACAGGACAATGCGCCCAACAGACGCAGGTTCAGAGCGTGTCATGCGCACATCGGCGCACATGCTTCTTCACGGCAACGCATTGCAGTCTACCCGCAGCGCGGGGCAATGGTCGATCATCCCCCGGCCCGGCGGCGCAACCGTGTCAGCCGTGCATCATGCTGCGTTGCGCCAGTCCGGACATGATCGTCCGGCCATTCTCCCTGCCATTCATCAATATCCTGTGAATTTGCAATCTGGCAGCCCAACCCGCCGTTCATCCTCTACGTGGCTCACCAGCGCACGACCAGAATGCCTGAGAACGCCTCTCCTCCTGCCGCGCTCCAGCGGGAAGCGCCACCTGAACAACGCTTCACCGTCATGTCAATGAGCTTCAGATGCGGCCACCTCCATCTGGCTTCGCCAATGCAGCCCAACCTGATGAACACACGAGCGAAATTCTGGCATGCCGGCAATATCCAGCACATTCCGAGTCACGGCCTGTACATGCTGACTGAGTACCGCCCGAAACTCCAGCCGGGACGGCATGACATGTGCAGGAAAATATGACAACCGCCTGGCACAGGCAAATATTTCATCCGCAACCTTCACAAGGATGTCTTGAGCGGCTGGCGTCATCTCCCAGTATTCCGCGTGCGCAGAACGCCAGATCGCCTTGGCAAGAGCCGAGAACTGACCGTCCCGGTCCTTTCCCGGCATTATCTCCCAGCGCTGCAGGTCGCTGCTGAACCTAAGCACATCATCGCCACTCATCCTCCTGAAAACAGGAAAGAATCGTCCCATCCAGACCTCTATCCCCCTGTCGACCGGAAGGCGTTTATCACCAAAGTAGCGAATCAAATTTTCCTTCTCATCAAAATAAGCTGCAGAGACAGACCCATTCGGATAGTAAACAAACGCAGCTGAACGCCGCTCAACGGAGGCCCCCGCTCCGGCCCCAGACCCGGAATGATTCCAGCCGTTTATCAGAACCCCACCGCCGACCTTCAGTGCGACAGGCTGTGCAACATTCTCGAAACGACTGGCAAATACCGGGTAATAAGCCCCCAGCAGCTTCTTCAACCTTCTATCAACACCCGAATCTGCAACGATGGAAAGATACTCCCGTGACAGCGCTCGCTCACCGACACCCTGGGACAATCTGCCATCCCTCGCCCCCGTCCCGCTTGATTCTGTTGCCCACGCAACGGACGAAGCTTGAACAACCGTCATGAACAGGAGCACAACACATCCAGACCAACATATCGCGTCATTCATCATCAGGCATGTTTCCCAAACAGAAATACTAGATCCCCATCACGGCTAAAGCCATCTCAACCTTTCGGCTTGCAGCCACGGAACTGACACAGAAGGCAGACCGTCGATTACGAGACATTTCAAATATGTTTTCTGCCACCGATTTCGCATACTGACCAAGGATCGAGGACAACCTGAAAGGAATTGGCAACAAATCAGAAGGAACAAAAGACACTTTCAATGAGCAGGCAAAAATGTCATCAGCAACCTTGACCAACACATCTTGCCGGATTGATATCCCATGACCCGGCCACACTCTCTCCCCAAATCGCAACCGCAAGCCTCCGGAACTCATCACTTGACGAACCACTCAGATCTTTCCTCACTCCTCTGGCCTCATCATGTTCCCCATCACTCCTCCTCAGAACAGGCATGAACCCTCTCATCCATACCTCTACTACCTTATGAACGGGAACGGCCTTGTCACCGAAGTAACAAACGGCCATATCATCTCCATCGTGATAAGCTGCAAAAATCCGTCCATCCGGGTAATGAATGATTATCGCTGATTGCCTGTCAAGATCTGACACTCCCTGCATGCTCTCCATGTCCCTGTGACGCCAGCCATTCAATACCATTCCACCGTCTTTCATGCGCACAGGGCTTGATGACATTTCAAAGCGGCTCAGAAACTCCGGATAATGGGATCCCAACAGACTCTTGACCTCATCTTCAATCCCTGCTTTTGCAATCATCTTGAGATATGCGTCTGATGCCCCTCTGACAGAACCGGAATCTGATGCCTTTTCACTCCCCGTTTCTTGTTTCCGAGGTTCCATCGCCGCAGCGTTCTGCGCTACAACAGCCCCGATCATCAGCAAGGCGAGCAGCACACTTCGCACCCCATGATTGATCGCATTCATCACATATCTCCTGTAAGAACCAAAAGGATTCGTCGCATTCAATGCCTGTCCATTTTCACGCTCGAACCAGATTTGGTAACCAGAAATTTCCCTGTGTCAGTTTTTCATCACACGTCCTCTCGCCCCCTCCTCCACCCCGCACGCGCAATCAGCGCCAACCGTTGCAGCGGAGAAACACCTGCAGAGCAGGCTCCGAGAGCTGATTCTTGAGCGCCTGTCCCATAGCTGCGTCAGAACGGTCTCCAAGCCGCCTGACAAGCCATCGAGACCCCCGACTCAGGCCGGGATAGCCTGCCAAAGGGGCGAACGATAGAATGCCGACCAGTTGCACCTGTCTCGTGCCGACACCTGACCACTTGCAGGCCAGGCCGTCGCCATTACCCATCGAACGCCCATGTCAGACGGACAATCCAGCCGCCCCCCTCAGCCCCAGGCCACCGGGGTACAGTCCATCCCGGCCACCGAGATCCGGCGTGCGCGCCATGACGCCCCCATTGACGGCAGCGATGCTCGGGGGCAGGACGCGCCGTCGTCCGTTTCGACAGCACCCGCAGCCCAGGTAGCCTCGTCTGACCCACGTCCCCACGGTCAAACGCATAAGCCCCAGAAAGCCAAGGGCAAGCATGCGCCGCTGGCACTGCCGGCAGGCCATGAGAAGCTGCTGCTGCATTCCTGCTGCGCCCCCTGTTCGGGCGAGCCGATGGAAAAGCTGATGGAAGCGGGCATCGAGTATTCGATCTTCTTCTACAACCCCAACATCCATCCGCTGCGCGAATACGAAATCCGCAAGGAAGAAAACATCCGTTTCGCCGAGAAGCACAACATCCCGTTCATCGACGCCGACTACGACAAGGACAACTGGTTCGAGCGGGTGAAGGGGCTGGAATACGAACCGGAACGGGGCGAACGCTGCACGGTGTGTTTCGACATGCGTTTCGAGCGCACCGCGCTCTATGCCTTCGAGCACGGCTTTACCGCCATTTCCAGTTCACTGGGCATTTCCCGCTGGAAGGACATGAACCAGATCAACGGCTGCGGGCACCGGGCCGCCGCACGCTATCCCGGCATGGTTTACTGGGATTACAACTGGCGCAAGGGCGGGGGTTCTGCCCGCATGATCGAGATCGCCAAGGCTGAGCATTTCTATCAGCAGGAGTATTGTGGCTGTGTCTATTCGCTGCGCGACACCAACGAACATCGCCGGTCGCAGGGCCGTGATCGCATTCGCATTGGCGAGCTGTATTACGGCATGCCGGCCCCTGGCGAACAGGAACGATCCGGCTGAAACCGCATCGGGGCAGTCTTCACCGGATGCGTCTCGTGCCGGCGCAGGGCAACCTTCTGCGCAGGCGCCCGACCACCCGGACGGGCACGACACGGCCCTTGGCGCCCCGCAAACATCGGCCGGCAGCGCCGAGTCCGGCACAGCATCCCGCAACCTTTCTTCTGCATCCGACATGAATCTCGAAGTCATCGAATTTGAAACCGCCCCCAACCCCACCGCCAGCGTGATCGTGCTGCACGGGCTGGGTGCCGACGGCAACGATTTCGTGCCAGTGGCAAAAATGATGGATGCCGGCGTGGCTGTGCGCTATGTGTTCCCCAGCGCTCCCGTCATGCCCGTCACGATCAACAACGGCTACGAGATGCGCGCCTGGTATGACATCCGCACCGGCGACCTGACACAGCGAGAGGACGAGGGCGGACTGCGCAGCTCGATGGCGGCCATCGACGGGCTGATCACCCGCGAGATGGAGCGCGGCATTCCGGCAGACAAGATCGTGCTGATGGGCTTCTCGCAAGGCTGCGCGATGACGCTGATGACCGGGCTGCGCCACCCCAACCGGCTGGCAGCGCTCATCGGCCTGTCAGGCTACCTGCCCGTTGCCGACAAGACGGCCGCCGAACGCAACCCGGCCAACCAGAACACGCCCATCTTCATGGCGCACGGCAAGGTCGATCCGGTCGTGCCCTTCGAGCGCGCCGT
>JAUNHU010000128.1 GCA_030523825.1 Lautropia sp.
TAGTCACCTTCGCGCACGGCCAGCGGGCGGGTGCGCAGCCAGTGGATGAGGTCGTCGCGGTCGGGGGCCTTGAGGATGGCGTCGAGGGTATCGCCGGGGCGTGGGGTGCGCACGCCGGCGGCTGCGGCCAGCAGGTGCAGGTCGTGGTTGCCGAGCACGGTGCGGGCACGTCGGCCGAACTGATGAACGCGGCGGAGTGTGCCCAGCGAGTCGGGGCCCCGGTTGATGAGGTCGCCACAGAACCAGATGGGTTCGGCGTCGTGCTTGCGGGTTTGGGTCAGCAGTTTTTCGAGGGGGACACGGCAGCCGTGCAGGTCTCCGATGGCGAGCGTCATCTGGTCTCCTTGCCAGGTAGATCCGGTTGTGAAAAGCCTCCGGGGGCTGTCCGGAGGCTGCAGATGGGGCCTGCGCGGCGATTGCGCAGGCGGGTGTGGCTGAATGTCAGCCGGCAGACTTGCCGTTGCCTGATGGACCCCGGGGGGCAGGCGGGGCGCCAGTCGGGGCTGCGCCGGGGATGGCAGCGGGGGGGCGGGAGCCGGCGGTGAGGCCCGTGGCCGCTGCGGTGCCTGCCGGCATGGCCGGGGCGTCGGGCGGGGTGGCGGCTGCGTGCGGGATGGTGCCGATGCGGGCGGTTGCCGGGTGGGCCGGGACGGTGACGGGCTGGCCGGGCGTTGCGCCGGCCGGGGTTGTCACGCCGGCAGGCAGTGCTGCCGGGCGAGCCGGTGTGCTGCTGGCGGGCTGCGGGCCGGGAAAGTGCCGTGCCGGCTTGTATTCGGGCACCCACAGGGTGAGCATCTGCCGCACTTCGGCGTCGCCGACCGAGCCGGAGGATTCGAGCCAGCGCTGGACGGACGCATCCCAGCTGGCGCCGGGGGGGTCGATGGGGCGCGAGACCCGCAGCTTGGCGTGCGGGGTGGGCAGGGTCTTCTCGTTGTCGGCCAGCAGTTCCTCGAACAGCTTCTCGCCGGGGCGCAGGCCGGTGAAGGCGATGGGGATCTCGGCTTCGGTGTAGCCCGAGAGCTTGATCATGGTGCGCGCCAGGTCGACGATGCGGATGGGCTGGCCCATGTCGAGCACGAAGGTTTCGCCGCCCCGGCCCATGAGGCCCGCCTGCAGCACGAGCTGGGTGGCCTCGGGGATGGACATGAAGTAGCGGGTGATGTCGGGGTGGGTGACGGTGATGGGGCCGCCGTTGGCGATCTGTTCGCGGAACTTGGGGATGACGCTGCCGCTGGAACCGAGCACGTTGCCGAAGCGCACGGTGACGACCGGCAGGTTGGACATGCTGTGCAGGTAGTGCAGGATCATCTCGGCCAGCCGCTTGGTGGCACCCATCACGTTGGTGGGGTTCACGGCCTTGTCGCTGGAGATGTAGACGAATCGCTCGATCTCGAAACGCGAGGCCACATCGGCCAGCACGCGGGTGCCGAAGGCGTTGTTGCGCACGGATTGCCAGGCATTGCCCTCTTCGAGGATGGGCACGTGCTTGTAGGCCGCCGCGTGGTAGATGATGGTGGGCCGGTACTGCTCGAAGGTTTCCTGCAGGCGGACGGCGTCCTTGATGTCGCCGAGCACCGGCACGAGGTGCTGCTTGGGGAAGGCGCGTTGCAGGTTCTCGCAGGTGCGATAGAGGGAGAACTCGCTCAGCTCGAAGATGATGATCTGGGCGGGCTCGAAGCGGGCGATCTGGCGGCAGAGTTCGGAGCCGATGGAGCCGCCGCCGCCGGTGACGAGCACGGTCTTGCCCTGCAGCATGTGGCGCAGGCCGCCGGTGTCGAGGCTGACCGGATCGCGGCCGAGCAGGTCGTCCACGTCCACGTAGCGGATCTGCGAGACCTTGACCTGTTCGCTCATCAACTCCTGCACGTCGGGGATGACGAGCAGCTTGACGTGGGCACGTTCGCACAGTTCGAAGACGCGCCGGCGGGTGGCGTGGTTGGTGGCGCCCACGGCCAGCACGGCGTGCTTGCAGTTGCTATCGCGGGCGATTTCGTCGAGGTCTTCCCAGTTGCCGAGGATGCGCACGCCGCCGAGCTGGCGGCCGACCTTGTTGGGGTTGTCATCGAGCACGCCGATGACGTACCAGTAGGGGTTGCGGTTCAGTTCGTCGATGAGCGAGAGCGCGGCGGTGCCGGCACCCAGCAGCACGACGGGCTGGGGCTCGACCCCTTTCTGGCCCATCGCCTTTTCCTTCCACCAGCGGTAAAAGAGCCGGCCGGTGCACATGAACAGGATGAGCAGCAGGGGGTTGAGGAAGTAGAGCGAGCGCGGCACGCCGAGGCCGTTGCGCCAGAGCAGCAGCAGGATCGGGATGATGAGCGCTGAGACGAGCACCGACTTGGCGATGAGCCGCATGTCGTGGATGGAGGCGTAGCGCCAGATGCCACGGTAGAGGCCGAAATAGACGAAGCAGCCGACCTGGACGGCCAGGACGGCGGGCAGCGTCTGGAACAACAGGATCTGCGTCTGCTGATCGAGATTGAAGTTCCAGCGAAGCGAGAAGGTGAAGCTCCAGACCAGGGCCGCCACGACGATGTCGTGGCCGATGGCAATGAAGGTCCGGGGGTTGACGTTGAACAATCTCATGGTCGGGAAGGAGTTTCCTCGCGTCCGGCACCGAAGTGCCAGGCAAGCAGCACGAGAGGAAGATAGGCAATGATCATTGTCTCGGCTGCATGATCGGGGTGCACGGTGGCGACGATGGCCAGCGGAAGCAACCAGCACAGATTGATGAGGCAGTATACAAGTGTGGCCCGGCGATGGCTGCCGTAATACCTGCTCAGCCGCTGGTAGGCATGGCTGCGGTGCGGAGTGCCGGGGTTTTCGCCACGCAACAGACGCCGGAGCAGGGTGAGCGTTGCATCGGTGATGAAAGTGGCGCCGAGGATGAGCCAGACGCAGAGGGGCTGGAGCATGCCGGCAAGCGGCTCGGGCGGCGGACGCATGCGGAGCACCCCGTTCGGGTAGAGGAAGCCGAGCGTGCCGGAGGCCACGTCGAAGGCGGCGACGACGAGGATGATGTAGCCGAGGAACAGGCTGCCGGCATCGCCCATGAAGATGCGGGCTGGCGGCCAGTTGTGGATGAGAAAGCCGATGAGGGCCGCCGCCACGACGAGGCTGAGGAGCGTGATGGTCTGGGATGTGTAGAGATGCGGGGGGATGTGCGGGATGAACAGCCGGTACTCGACGAGATGGAAGTCGGTGAAGCGTATCAGCACCCCGGCCAGCAGCATGAACAGGGCCTGGCTGGCAGCGATGCCGTCGATGCCGTCCATGAAATTGAACAGGTTGACCCACCAGATGCAGCCTGCCAGCAGGATTGCCACGAGGGAGGCCTTGAGGACCAGCACGAGGCCGTCGTTGCCGGCAGCGAGAAACTGTTCCCAGGTGCCTCCGATGCCGGCCGCATCCCAGAGGATGCGCAATGCCATGTCGAGCGGCTTGCCCGTGAGGAAACCGATGGTCATGAACAGCAGGCCCACGGCGAATGCCTGGGCCACGAGGCGATCGCGCACGCGCAGGGGCTTGATGTCGTCCCAGAGGCCGGTGATGGCAAGCACGAAGGCGCCGGCGAACAGCGGGAGGCCAAGGCTGGCGAGCAGGCCGGGCGTGCCGCCGCTGAAGGCGTTCTGAAAGAGCTGGGGCGGGGTGAGACCGTGTCCTGCCCCCTGGCCGTTCATGGCGTGAGGGCTCCATGGGCCGAACATGGCCATGAGAAAGCCCGCCAGGCTGGCGACGACGACGGCCGCGCCACCGCCACGCGGGGTGGGCAGGGTGTGGGAGGAGCGGTGGTTGGGAATGTCCTGCAGACCCCACTGGCTGGCGTTGTGGATGATGAGGCTTGTAGCCCTCCACGACAGCCAGGTGACAAAAGGCAACAATAGTAAAAGTATGACGAACAAGATCGAAGCCTTCCATTCAGGGGGGTAATAGGAGCGAGGCTCGGCCAGACTCCCCTTATACTTCTGCGATTATGCGCCCGATTCGTCCTGGCAATCCGTTTCAGATGTCTGAGTGGCGGGATTTCCTGCCGGAGGATGGGGCTTCAACTGCAAGGATACGAATACATGATTCTAGTGACAGGCGGTGCCGGCTTCATCGGTTCCAACTTCGTGCTGGACTGGCTGGCAGGCAGTGACGAGCCGGTCGTCAACGTCGACAAGCTGACCTACGCGGGCAACCTGCAGAACCTCGCCTCGGTGGCCAGCAACCCGAATCATCATTTCGAGCAGGTCGACATCTGCGACCGTGCCGCCATCGACGCGCTGCTGGCGAAGTACAAGCCGCGTGCCGTGGTGCACTTCGCGGCCGAGAGCCATGTGGATCGCTCCATCCACGGCCCCGACGCCTTCGTGCAGACCAACATGGTGGGCACCTTCACGCTGCTGGAAGCTGCGCGCCAGTACTGGAATGGTCTGGAGGGCGCCGAGCACGAGAACTTCCGCTTCCTGCATGTGTCCACCGACGAGGTCTATGGTTCGCTGGGGCCGTCTGATCCGGCCTTCACCGAGACCACGCCCTATCAGCCGAACAGCCCCTATTCGGCCAGCAAGGCGGGCTCCGATCACCTCGTGCGTGCCTATTTCCACACCTACGGCATGCCGGTGCTCACCACCAACTGCTCCAACAACTACGGCCCCTATCACTTCCCCGAGAAGCTGATTCCGCTGGTGATTACCAACGCGCTGGCCGGCAAGAACCTGCCCATCTATGGCGATGGCAAGAACGTGCGTGACTGGCTGTTCGTGAAGGATCACTGCAGTGCCATCCGCCGCGTGCTCGAAGCCGGCAAGCCGGGCGAGACCTACAACGTGGGCGGTCACAACGAGAAGACCAACATCGACATCGTCCGCCAGATCTGCAAGCTGCTGGACGAGATGAAGCCCGATGCGGCCGGCTCCTACGAGCGGCTCATCACCTTCGTGAAGGATCGCCCCGGCCACGACCGCCGCTATGCGATCGACGCCGACAAGATCGAGGCCGAGCTGGGCTGGCGTCCGGCCGAAACCTTCGAGACCGGCATCCGCAAGACGGTGAAGTGGTATCTGGAGAACCAGGAATGGGTGGAGGCCGTGAAGTCGGGCGCCTACCGCGACTGGATCGATCACAACTACAAGGATCGCACGGGCGACACCGGCGCGGCCAGGGCCTGAGGAGCACAACGGCATGAAAGGCATCATTCTGGCCGGGGGCTCCGGCACACGGCTGTATCCGGTCACGCAGGCTGTTTCCAAGCAGCTGCTGCCCATCTACGACAAGCCGATGATCTACTACCCGCTGTCGTGCCTGATGCTGGCGGGCATCCGCGAGATCCTGATCATCTCCACCCCGCAGGACACGCCGCGCTTCGAGCAGCTGCTGGGGAATGGTCACCAGTGGGGCATCGAGCTGTCCTACGCGGTGCAGCCCTCTCCCGACGGTCTGGCGCAGGCTTTCGTCATCGGCGAATCGTTCATCGGCAACGACAGCTGCGCGCTGGTGCTGGGTGACAACATCTTCTATGGTCACGCACTGGGTGAAGACCTGGCGCAGGCGGGCGCCCAGAAGGAAGGCGCCACGGTGTTCGCCTACCGCGTGCACGACCCCGAGCGCTATGGCGTGGTGGAATTCGATGCCAATGGCAAGGCCGTGAGCCTCGAAGAAAAGCCGGCCAAGCCCAAGAGCCGCTATGCCGTCACCGGCCTCTATTTCTACGACAACCAGGTGGTGGACATCGCCCGCAACCTGAAGCCGTCGGCACGGGGCGAGCTGGAAATCACCGACGTGAACCAGCGTTATCTCGAAGCCGGCCAGCTGAAGGTGAAGACGATGGGCCGTGGCTATGCGTGGCTGGATACCGGCACGCAGGAATCGCTGATCGAGGCGTCGATGTTCGTGCGCACCATCGAGAAGCGCCAGGGCCTGAAGATCTGCTGCCCCGAGGAAGTGGCCTTCCGCAAGCGCTACATCACGGCCGAGCAACTGGCCGCGCTGGCAGAACCGCTGAAGAAGAGCGGTTATGGCCAGTATCTGCAAACCATCCTGAACGAACGGATTCTCTGATGCAACGAATTGATACGGCCCTGCCGGACGTGTTCCTGATCGAACCCAAGGTGTTCGGTGACAGCCGCGGCTATTTCTTCGAGAGCTTCAACCAGCGCGTGTTCGACGAGATGGCCGGCGGGCACGTGAATTTCGTGCAGGACAACCAGTCGCGTTCCGCCAAGGGCGTGCTGCGCGGGCTGCACTATCAGATCCAGCAGGCGCAGGGCAAGCTCATCCGCGTGCTGGAAGGCGCCATCTTCGATGTGGCCGTCGACATCCGCAAGGGGTCGCCCACCTTTGGCAAGTCGGCTGGTTTCATCCTGTCGGCCGAGAACAAGCGCATGGCCTGGATTCCGCCGGGCTTTGCCCACGGCTTCCTTTCGCTGGAAGATGGCACCACGGTGGCCTACAAGGCCAGCGATTTCTGGGCGCCGGCGCACGAGCGCTCGCTGCTGTGGTCCGACCCGGTGCTGGGCATCGAGTGGC
>JAUNHU010000129.1 GCA_030523825.1 Lautropia sp.
CGCGGCAGGGTTGCCGGGTGCAGGTCTTCGACGACCGCGCCGAGCCCCCCGCGCTGGCGGCGTTGCGCGCGCAGGTGCCGCAGGCGGAATTCGTCAGCCGCCCGCTCGACGCTGCGCTGCTCGACCTGCTGCCTGCCATCACATCTCGCGCGACCTCCGAACCGTCTGACGAACAGCCCGCAGATGCAGGGCAGGTCGCTGCTCCCGTCGCCAACGATGCCGTCGTGTCTCATGCCGCCGTGCCTGCTGCCGACGATGCCATCGCCCCGCAGAATGCTGAATCTTCCGCACCGGAAGTGTCTGACACAGCGGAAGCATCTTCCGCATTGGATGCCACCGAAGCGGCGCCCGATGCAGATGCGCCTTCCGGTGTAGCGCAGGAACTTTCGCAGCAGGACGCGGACGGTGCCGGTGATGCACCGTCGGATGAGGCCGCCTCTCCCGAGCCGGACATGCTGGCAGCGGCTGCTGCGGCCGCTGCCGCAGCAGCCGCTGTAGAACGCACCGTCGAGGTTCTCGTCGTCGAGCAGCCCGATCTGCAGCTTGCCTGGAGTCCTGGTCTTTCCATCGTCACCGGCACAACGGGCGAGCTGTATCAGGCAGCGCTGGCACGCGGCATTCCCGTGCGTGGTGAACTGGATTTCTTCTCCGAAGAAATCCGTCGTCAGCAGGCGCTGGGCCAGAAAACCCGGGTGCTGGCCATCACCGGCACCAACGGCAAGACCACCGTCACCCGCATGACGGCATTTCTCGCCAACGAGGCAGGCGTCGAAGCCGTGGCCTGTGGCAACATCAGCCCGTCGATGCTCGACGCACTGATGGAGCGTCTCGATGCCGAGACACCTTCCATGCCCGGCCTCTGGGTGCTCGAACTTTCCAGCTTCCAGCTGGCCGTCGCACAGCCGCCTGCCTGCACGGCATCGGTGGTGCTCAACCTCACGCCCGACCATCTCGACTGGCATGGCAGCATGCAGCACTACCGTGATGCCAAGTTCCGCATCTATGGTGCTGCCGGGCGCCGCATCATCAATCTCGACGATCCGCTGGCCGATCCCGATCTGCCGGCCCCGTGGGACACCCCGGTCGTCGAGGAAGTCGCACCCGTCACGAAGGGCAAGGGCCGCGCCCGCCGCAAGGTGGAAGAAGTGCAGCCCCTGCCACGTACCGATTTTTCGCTGCGAGCGCCTACCACGGCACCGGCCTACGGCCTGTTGCGCGAGGGCGGGCTTTCCTGGCTTACCGAAGCCCTGCCCGAGGACGATGGTGGCATCTCGTCGCGTCGTCGCAAGGCCGAGCCCGTCAACATCATCGTCAATCGCCTGATGCCGGCCGATGCGCTGCGCGTGCAGGGCGCACACAACCATGCCAACGTGCTGGCAGCGCTGGCGCTCTTGCGCAGTGCCGGTCTGCCGATGGCGGCCATGCTGCATGCGCTGCGCCGTTTCGTGCCCGACCCGCATCGTTGTCAGCCGGTTGCCATCATCCGTGATGTCGAATACATCGACGACAGCAAGGGCACCAATGTGGGTGCCACGGTGGCTGCGCTCGATGGTCTCGGCCGTCGCGCCGTGCTCATTGCCGGCGGCGTGGGCAAGGATCAGGATTTTTCGCTGCTGGCACCCTCCGTGGCTGCCCATGCGCGTGCCGTTGTGCTCATCGGCCGTGATGCGCCGCAACTGCGCGCCGCATTGCAGGACACGGGTGTGCCGCTGCACGATGCCGGCTCCGACATGACGGCTGCCGTTGCAAAGGCAGCCGAGCTTGCCCGGTCGGGTGATGTGGTGCTGCTGTCGCCGGCATGTGCCAGTTTCGACATGTTCACCGGCTATGCGCATCGCGGTCAGGTGTTTGTCGATGCCGTGCAGGCACTGGGCAATGAGGTGGGACAACCATGCTGAACCGTCTTGCCGCCTTCATTCCGATGTTCTCCGGTGCAGCCGGTGCCAATGCGCGTGGCGCGAAGTTCATCGGCCGCAAGCGCACGGTGCGTGTCACCGAATCGGCCAGCGTCGCACCCTTCGATGCCGCCCTGCTGTGGGCCGTGGCGCTGTTGCTGGGTTTCGGGCTGGTCATGGTCTATTCCGCATCCATCGCGGTGCTGGAAGGCAAGTTTCCCAACGGCGAGGCTTCCACCCATTACCTCATCCGTCAGAGTGTGGCACTGGGCATTGCGCTGGTCGCGTCGCTGCTGGCCTACGCGGTGCCGCCGCGTCGCTGGCAGCAGATCGCCATGCCGCTCTTTTTCATTGGTGTGGCGATGCTGGTGCTGGTGTTCGTGCCGGGCATCGGCAAGCGTGCGGGCGGTGCCTACCGCTGGATCACCCTCGGGTTCACCTCCATCCAGCCCAGCGAACTGATGAAGCTGTTCGTGGTGCTGTACGTGGCCGATTATTCCGTGCGCAAGCAGGCGCTCATGCCGCATCTGTGGCGTGCCTTCGTGCCGATGGCCATCGCGCTGTCCATCATCGGCATGCTCATCATGCGCCAGCCCGATCTGGGCGCGCTGATCGTCATCCTGCTGGTGGCAATGGGCGTGCTGTTCCTCGGTGGCATGAATCCCCGGCTTTTCTTTGGCATGGCCGCCTTCCTCGGCGTGGTGTTTGCCAGCTTCATCCTGCTGGTGCCTTTCCGCCGTGCGCGCTTCTTTTCCTATCTCGATCCGTTCGAGCGAGGCAATGCCGAAGGCAGCGCCTATCAGCTCGTGCATTCGCTGATGGCCATCGGCAAGGGCGAATGGCTGGGCAGTGGTCTGGGCGCTGGTGTTGCCAAGCTCAAGTTCCTGCCCGAGCCGCACACCGATTTCCTCTTTGCCACCATTGGCGAGGAACTGGGCATGGTGGGCATGCTGGCCGTCATCCTGCTGTTCTTCTGGCTGGTACGCCGCTGCTTCGAGATCGGTCGTCGTGCCATTGATTTTCAATTGCCCTTCAATGGCCTGGTGACCCAGGGCATCGGCCTGTGGATCGGCCTGCAGGCATTCATCAATCTGGGCGTGAATCTGGGCCTCTTGCCCACCAAGGGGCTGACGCTGCCTTTCATGAGTTTTGGCGGCACTGCCATCCTGATGAATTGTGTGGCGCTGGCCATCGTGGTGCGGATCGATGTCGAGAACCGCAAGAAAATGCGCAAGGATGTCGTCTACACGCATCAGAACGGGAGAATTCAGTGAGCAGCAAACGAGCCCTCATCATGGCTGGTGGTACCGGCGGGCACATCTTTCCGGGCCTGGCGGTGGCGCACGTGCTGCGCAGCCGCGGCTGGGAAGTCAGCTGGCTGGGTAATCCCGATGCGATGGAAGGCTTGCTGGTGGGTGCGCACGACATCCCGCTGAAGCCCGTGCGCTTCAAGGGTTTTCGTGGCAAGGGACTGATGACGCGCCTGGCGATGCCCTTCCGGCTGGCGCGCGCCATGAGTGAAGCCCGCAAGGCATTCCAGGAGGTTCAGCCCGATGTGGTGCTGGGCATGGGCGGCTATGTCACCGTACCCGGCGGCCTGGTGGCTGCGTCGCAGCGCGTGCCGATGGTGCTGCACGAGCAGAATTCCGTGGCTGGCATGGCCAACCGCTTTCTGGCGCGCTTTGCCACGCGCGTGCTGCTGGCCTTCCCCGGCACCATGTCCAATGCGCGCTGGGTCGGCAATCCGGTCAGCGAGGCCATCACCGCCATTCCCGAGCCGGAATATCGCTATCGCAACCGCACCGGCCCGCTGCGCGTGCTGGTGGTGGGCGGCAGTCTGGGCGCGCAGGCGTTCAACCAGATCGTGCCCAATGCCTTTGGCCTGATCCTGCCCGAAAAGCGCCCCGACATCGTGCATCAGAGCGGTCGTGCGCACATCGACGAGCTGCGTGCCAACTACCAGAACGCTGCGGTCGATGCGCGTGCCGTGGCTTTCATCGACAACATGGATGAAGCCTATGCCGAAGCCGATCTGGTCATTGCCCGCGCAGGTGCCACCACGGTGAGCGAGCTGGCCGTGGCCGGTGTGGCTTCCATTCTGGTGCCCTATCCGCATGCCGTGGATGACCACCAGACCGGCAACGCGAAATTCCTTGCCGATGCCGGTGGTGCCATCCTCGTGCCGCAAAGCGAGCTGACGCCGTCCGGCCTGTCCTCGCTCATTTCGCATTTCTCCCGTTCAGCGCTGATGGCGATGGCCGTGAAGGCCCGGGCGCTGGCAAAACCCGATGCTGCGCATATCGTGGCAGATGCCTGTGAGGCGGTGGCCAGCAAATGAAGCACAAGGTTCGGCAAATCCATTTCGTGGGCATTGGCGGCTCCGGCATGAGCGGCATCGCCGAGGTGCTGCTCAACCTGGGCTATGCCATCAGTGGTTCGGACCTGAACCGCTCGGCGGTGCTCGACCGTCTGGAAAAGCTGGGGGCCACGGTTTTCACCGGCCATCAGGCAGAAAACGTCGAGCAGGCCGATTGCGTGGTGGTCTCCACGGCGGTGCGTGCCGACAATCCCGAAGTGCGTCGCGCCCGCGAGCGCCGCATTCCGGTGGTGCCTCGTGCGCTGATGCTGGCCGAGCTGATGAAGCTGAAGCAGGGCGTGGCGCTGGCCGGCACGCACGGCAAGACCACCACCACCAGTCTGGTTGCCAGCATCCTTGCCAAGGCCGGGCTCGATCCCACCTTCGTCATTGGCGGCCGCCTGAACAGTGCCGGTGTCAATGCGCGTCTGGGCAGCGGTGACTACATCGTCGTCGAAGCCGATGAATCCGATGCGTCCTTCCTGAACCTGCTGCCCATGATCGCGGCCGTCACCAACATCGACGCCGATCACATGGACACCTATGGGCACGACATGGCCCGGCTCAAGCAGGCTTTCGTCGATTTCCTGAATCGTCTGCCCTTCTATGGCGCAGCCGTGCTGTGCATCGACGATCAGCACGTGCGCGAGATCGTGCCCTTCGTGTCGAAGCCGGTCATCAGCTATGGCCTGGGCGATGATGCGCAGGTGCGTGCGGTGGATGTTCGTGCCGAAGGCGACCGGATGAAGTTCCGGGTGCTGCGCGCCGATGAGCAGCCGCTGGAAGTGTCGCTGGCGCTGAGTGGTGAACACAATGTGCGCAATGCGCTGGCCGCCATTGCCATTGCCACCGAACTGGGCGTGGAAGATCAGGCCATCATCGACGCACTGGCGGAATTCCGCGGCGTGGGCCGGCGCTTCGAGCGCTATGGCGATCTGCCCGTTCCTGTACGTGAAAATCCTGACGCCGCCGATGCTGGTCAGCCTGCATCCGCATCAGGTACCTTTACCCTCATCGACGATTACGGCCACCATCCTGCCGAAATCGAGGCAACACTCTCTGCCGTGCGGGGCGCATTCCCGGGGCGCCGCCTGGTGCTGGCCTTTCAGCCGCATCGCTATTCCCGCACTCGTGACCTGTTCGAGGATTTCGTTCGTGTCGTCGGCCTTGCCGATCAGTTGGTACTGACGGAAGTATACGCAGCGGGTGAGGCTCCCATCGTGGCTGCGGACGGACGGGCACTGATGCGCGCCGTCCGGCTGGCCAGTCGTGCAGAACCGTTGTTCGTGCCGGCCATCGACGATCTGCCGGCTGCCTTGCTGGGCATCGTGCAGGCAGGCGATGTCGTCATCACCATGGGTGCCGGCAGCATTGGCGCCACCTGTGCCCGCATCGTGGCACTGCAGGAAGAAGCCAGGGCTTCTCTGTCGGGAAACAAAGCATGACTCAGACCAACCAGAATCTGCCGTTGCCGATGAACGTCGATCCTGCCTCGCTGGGCAAGGTCGTGGTGCTCATGGGCGGGCGTTCGTCAGAGCGCAAGGTGTCGCTCATGTCGGGGCAGGGCGTGCTGAAGGCCCTGCGTGATCGTGGCGTGCAGGCCGAAGCCTTCGATCCGGCCGAGTCGTCGCTGTCTGCACTCGAACAGGGCGGCCATGACCGCGCCTTCATTTCATTGCACGGCCGCTATGGAGAAGATGGCACCATCCAGGGCTTTCTGGAACTGATCGGTCTGCCCTACACGGGCTCGGGCGTGAAGGCATCGGCGCTGGCCATCGACAAGATCGACACCAAGCAGATGTGGCATGCCGGCCGCCTGCCCACACCGGGCTGGGAAGTGCTGCATGCACCGGATCAGCTGGTGGGGCTGGGTGAGCGTCTGGGGTTGCCGTTCATCATCAAGCCGCCGCATGAAGGCTCCACGCTGGGGCTCACGCGCGTCGATTCGCTCGACAAGCTGCAGGCAGCATACGAGCGTGCAGCAGCCATCGACTCGCCGGTGCTGGCCGAGCGCTTCATTCAGGGGCGCGAACTCACGGTGGCCGTGCTGGGCAGTGGTGCCACAGCCCGTGCGCTGCCCGTCATCGAGATTCGTGCGCCCGGTGGCAATTACGACTACCAGAACAAGTATTTCTCGGACGACACGCGCTACCTGTGCCCGGCACCGCTGCATGGCGAGCAGGCACTCGAAATTGCCGAGCTTGCCGAGGCGGCCTACCGCATCATCGGTTGCGAGGGCTGGG
>JAUNHU010000130.1 GCA_030523825.1 Lautropia sp.
CCGATTTCCAGAACATCAAGACCATGATGTACAAGCGGCCCGAGCTGTTGCACCGGCTGCTGGAAATCAACGCGCGCGCCGTTTTCCACTATCTGAATGCTCAGATCGAAGCCGGCGCCCAAGCAGCCATGATCTTCGACACCTGGGGTGGCGTGTTGCCCGACGGGCTCTTTCAGCAGTTTTCGCTGGCCTACATGCGTCGCATCCTCGCTGCCCTCACACGCGAGCGGGAAGAAACCGCCGCGGATGGCCAGAAAACAAAAGAGTCAGTGCCCACTATCATTTTCACGAAAGGGGGGGCTCCCTGGCTCGAAGCGCTGGCTGGCACAGGTGCGTCGGCCATCGGTCTCGACTGGACGATGAACCTGCGCACGGCACGCGAACGTGTCGGCCCGGGCTGTGTGCTGCAGGGCAACCTCGATCCGCAAGCCCTGCTGGCAGACCCGAAACAGGTGCGCGAGCAGGTCATGCACACCCTCGACAGCTACGGTGCGGCCAACACTGGCCGGGGCCACATCTTCAATCTCGGCCACGGCATCTCGCAGTTCACACCGCCCGACAACGTCGCGGTGCTGGTGGAAACCGTGCACGACTACAGCCGCAAGCTGCGCAAGCAGCCCTTTGCCTGAATCAGGTCTGCGCCGAGCCCACCCCCCGGTGGGCACGAGCGCACACGGGCGCGCTCAGACGGCCGGCATGGGTGGTCTGCGCCATGCCCACCCTCTTTTGGGCACGCCCCTTGCCTGCAGGTGCCCACACCGGCAGCCCCCCAACCACCGCCGGTTTCGCCAGGCCTTTGCCGCCCCTCCTTCCGTGCACCTGGCATTCCGCACTGCGGCTCGCAAGAAGCCTTGCGCCCTGCCAGGCTTCTCCCCACCCCGGCCTGCCTCGACAGCACCGTCCCTGGCCGGAACCTGAACAAGGCCGCCGCATTCCCCACAAGACAAGCAACACACTCACAGCCGCCTCCTTCGCAACGGCGTGGGCGAAATTCCAGGCCACGCGGAAACATCCGGCTGACATGCCCCTGTAGCCGAGGACATGCGTCGAAATCCCCATTGCTTCAAGTGCGGAATTACGCCTTTGCCACAGCGCACAAGAGCGCATAATCCCAAGTAGCAGCAATCATCCCTTTTTGCGCCACGCACGCCATCCGGGGCATTTGCCCCAACATCCTTTTCCATTTGCCGCCGGTGCCGTCATCGTCATGCGCGATGGCCTCCCGGCATCACGCTTACGTCACCCCAGAAGAAAAAGGAGCCACCCGTCATGGTCGCCGCCCCTCGTTCGCCAAGCAAGAAGGAAGGCCCCTGGCCCCGACTCGTCGCCGATGTCGGTGGAACCAACGCCCGTTTTGCGCTCGAAGTTGCGCCCAAGCAGCTGGAGCACATCGACTCGCTGCCCACCAAGGATTACGACACGCTCCCGGACGCCATCCGGGCCTATCTAGACAAGGCCGGCAACCCCGAAGTGCGGCACGCTGCCATCGCCATCGCCAATCCGGTGGTGGGTGACTGGGTGCAGATGACGAACCATCACTGGGCCTTTTCCATTGAGACGACCCGCCAGGCGCTGAATCTGGAAACCCTCATCGTCATCAACGACTTCACCGCACAGGCGCTGTCGATTCCACATATCCCGGCCAATGAATTGCTGCAGGTCGGCGGTGCCAAGCCCGTCAAGGACGCCCCCATCGCCGTCATCGGCCCGGGCACCGGGCTGGGCGTCTCGGGCCTGATCCCCGACGCCAACGGCAAGTACACCGCGCTGGCCGGTGAAGGTGGTCACGTCAGCTTCAGCCCTTTCGACCATACCGAAATCCAGATCTGGCAATACGCCAACACCAAGTACGGCCATGTCTCGGCAGAGCGCTTCCTGTCGGGCGCAGGTCTCACCCTCATCTACAAGGCGCTGGCCGACCGCCAGGACATCGAACCCCAGCCCCTGACCCCCGCCGAGATCAGCACGGCAGCTCTCAGCGGCACCTCTCCGCTGGCCCGCCTCAGCCTCGACATCTTCTGCGCCATGCTCGGCACGGTGTCGTCCAACCTGGCTCTCACGCTCGGTGCCCGGGGTGGCGTCTACCTCTGCGGTGGCATCATTCCGCGCTTCATCGACTACTTCAAGAACTCGCCCTTCCGCACCCGCTTCGAGAGCAAGGGTCGCTTCGAGGGCTATCTGGCGGCCATTCCCGTCTACATCGTGCTCAGCAAGCACCCCGGGCTGCTGGGCGCTGCCGTCGCGCTTTCGAACGAGATCGACGCCTGACCCATTGCTTCACCGCGCGGACCCCACCCGCGCCCGACCAGGGAGGAAACACCCATGTCATCTGCCCAACCGGGATCGACCCCGCAAAATCACAACGGCGCGCTGTCCGTCCTCACCAGCCTGTTCTTCATGTGGGGGTTCATCACCTGCCTGAACGACATCCTGGTTCCTCACCTGAAAGCCGTGTTCGAGCTGAACTACTTTCAGGCGATGCTCATCCAGTTCTGCTTCTTCACCGCCTACGCGGTCATGTCGATTCCCTTCGGCAAACTGGTCGGCAAGCTTGGCTACAAGCAGGGGGTTGTCACGGGTCTGGTGATCGCCGCCGTCGGCTGCCTGCTGTTCTATCCTGCAGCGGGTGCTCACTCCTATCCGCTCTTCCTGGGCGCACTCTTCGTGCTGGCCTCCGGCATCACGCTGCTTCAGGTGTCTGCCAACCCCTACGTGACACTGCTCAGCCCCGCCGGCAAGGAAGCACGCACGCTCACGCTGGTGCAGGGTTTCAACTCCCTGGGCACGACGGTCGCCCCCTACATTGGCGCACTCTTCATTCTGGGCGGCACCGTGCTCGCCGCCGACCAGATCGCCGCCATGAACCCGGCCGAACGGGAAGCCTATCAGGCCGCCCAGGCCGCATCGGTTCAGGGTCCGTATCTGGTGCTTGCCGGCATCCTGCTGACGCTGGCACTCCTCTTCTTCGTGATCCGGCTGCCGAGGGCTGAAGACATCGCCGAAGACGTGTCGGCACACGCGCATGACCACAAGACCAGCGTCTGGCAATACCGCCACCTGCTGCTGGCCGCCGTGGGGCTGTTCTGCTACGTGGGGGCCGAAGTGGCCATCGGCAGCCTGATCGTCAACGTGCTGGCCCTGCCCGAAGTGGCCGGCCTGCCGGAACACAAGGCCGCCGAATACCTCACCTGGTACTGGGGTGGCGCCATGGTCGGCCGCTTCATCGGCAGCGCCGTGCTCAACAAGTTCGATGCAGGCAAATGCCTGGCTGTGAACGCCACCGTCAACGTCGGTCTGATTGCCATTGCGATCCTGGTCGGCGGCCATGCGGCGATGTACGCCCTGCTCGCCATCGGGTTCTTCAACTCGATCATGTTCCCGACGATCTTCTCGCTGGGCGCACGTGGTCTGGGCAAGTTCACCAGCGCCGGTGCCGGCATCCTGGCCACCGCCATCGTCGGCGGCGCCATCGTGCCCGTCTTCCAGGGCTGGGCGGCCGATGCCTACGGCCTGATGCCCTCCTTCGTCATCAGCGCCGTCTGCTATGTCTACATCATCTACTTTGGCCTCTCGGGCCACAAGGCGGACGACTGAGGACGATACGTCCTCATCCACCGGCGGACGCCTCCCCTGGCGCCAAACCGCCGGGGTGAAAGAGACAACTCAGGGGGCTCCTTGTGGAGCCCCTTTTTTGTGCTCTTAGGCCCCTGCATCCGCCATGTACACCGGCCCTCGCCCAGAGCCCAGAAACCGACCGCCAAATCCGGCCCGCCAGCCCTTTTCCCTTCCTCACGCTTCCAGCGCGCAAGTCCCCGGGCTTCCTGCCCTCCCGCGTGGCGCCAAGCCTTCTCCCTTCTCCGATCCCTTGCCCCCTTCCACCGATCGCCTATCACGTCCATCTCAGCCGGGCTTCATGGCAAATTGCACCAATCAGGCGCACACTTGAGCATGGCGTGCGCTTCTTCAAGTCGTGTCACGCGCTGGACAGCGGGTTGCTTCACGCGGAAGAATCCGCCTCGGCTCATTCACTCACCGGATTTTCCGGACACGGCAGTCATGGCACAGGACGAAATCACCCGCACGCGAATCGTGGTCATCGGGGGAGGCACAGGCAGCTTCACGCTGCTGACCGGCTTGAAACAGTACGTGCGCGACATCACGGCGCTGGTCAACATGGCGGACGACGGCGGCTCCACCGGCACCCTGCGCGATGAACTGGGCGTACTGCCTCCCGGCGATGTCCGCCAATGCCTGGTGGCGCTCAGCGAGAGCCCCAAGGTACGTGAACTGTTCAACTACCGTTTCGACAAGGGCGGGCTGAAGGGCCACGCCTTCGGCAACCTCTTCCTGACGGCGCTTGAGAAAATGACCGGCAGCTTTGCCGAAGCGGTCGAACTGGCCAGCGAGGTCCTGAACATCAACGGCCACGTCTACCCGGCTACCCTCAGCAACGTCACCCTCTGCGCCGAAGGGCCGGATGGCTGCACCATCAAGGGCGAATACATCATCGGACAGGCCGATCTGGCCAGCAGGCCACGCATCTGGCTGGAACCCGAAGCCAAGGCCAACCCCGCCGCCATCACCGCCATCGAAAGAGCCGACATGGTCGTGATCGCACCGGGCGACCTCTACAGCAGCCTTGCGCCCGTGCTCGTCATCGACGAGATACGCACGGCCCTGCACAACACCCGCGCAAAATGCGTCTTCGTCTGCAATCTCGTCAGCAAGCTCAGTGCCGTGCATCACCTCGGCGTGCTCGACTTCGCCCGGGAAATCGAACGCCTGGCAGGCGGGGAGTTCCTCGACTACGTGGTCTACAACAACGGCATCCCGCCGGCCGAGCTGATGGAACGCTATGCCCAGGAAAACGCCCGGCTCGTCAGCTACGATGAAGCCGAGCTTGCCCGGCACCAGTCCTGCGAATTCATCGGTGCCCCCATCCTCTCCCGGCACCTGACCAAGCCCAGCACCAGCAGCGACCCCATCGCCGACAGCCGCAGCCTCATCCGGCACGATCCGGATCTCGTCGCTCGTCAACTGATGCGGATCTACTTTTCCTGAAGCAGATCGGCGCACCTGCGCAGGACATCACTCGTCATGGATCTACAGATTTATCCCTAAAGTTATACACAGAAATACAACGCCGCAGTTAGCGCGCACCGCCTCAAAACAGCCTTGGAGTGACCATTCCAAACCATTGTTTTTATTGAAAAAATCAAGAAAACCAGGAGAGACCATCCCTGTAAAAGATGCCAGTAGCTCTCATTTGACAAGCGGCAGCGCAGTTGTTCTCACAAAGTTATCCACAGAAATCCACCCAAACTGACGCACTTGTCGGGGAAACTGGGGATATCTTCATCGCGCAGGGGTCGCGAAGACAGGCGGAATCCACTGCCTAAAAATAAGGCACAAACGGCAGAGTCCGCACCAGCACTGGCATTCCCGGGGTTGCCACCTCACTTCCCACACGGTTATCCACCGTTTCTGTGAAGAATCACACACCGGGCGCGTCAACGTTGCCCGCTGGCAGCCGGAATCGACCACTGGTCGGGCATCGGATTGCACCAGAAGAAAGGCAAGACCAAAAAATAGGCACACACCCGCCCAAGCACGAAACCCCCTGTAATTAAGCGCTGAGCGCCACTTCTTTTCCTGCTTGCCACAAGGTTATCCACCGATTTTGTGAACAGATTCAGGGCTTTCGGCAGAAATTTCAGCCAGAACTGGCCGTTACAAATGACAGGCCAAACGGGCGCCAGCCACCGTTCATTCCCGCATTTCTACCGTCTGGTCAAAAATTAGGCAAAACACCCAAAACCCGCGCCAACACTGGATTACAGGCGCTTACCCTACGGGCTTTCACAAAGTTGTCCACCGTTTCTGTGTGGAACATCACATCTGTAAACAAAACAGGGGCATTCAAACAGCTGGCCGAAGCATCTCCCCCATCACAGCCTCCCAAACGTCAAATCCGCGCTGACCCTCGTTTCGCGTACCGGATACACAGCACAAAGGCTGACGAAATCAGGAAAAAAGACCTGAGCGATGCAGCATCGACGGCCCGCCTCCGTCAAACGCCCCCTTCTGTTGAATGACTCCTGTCTTTGGTTCAACACCCTGCTTCCGTTGAACATCCCTTCTTCTGTTCAACGGCCCGGCTTCTGTTGAACATGCCTCGGCTGTTCATCTCCCGTCTTCTGCGCAACGCGCTCTCAACCTGATTGCATGGACGTAGACAGCAGTGCTGTCCCCGTCTCCGTCTGCCCTTTTCGATGCCCGGGCGTCCGTCTCGGTCTGCTTGCCGCCTCAACCTCCCTCCCCCCAACGCAGTTTCCAACCCTGTCCCCCACCTCCCGTTCCCTGCCCAATCCCTGTACCCCGTTGTTCAGGGCCTGTGTCCGGTCATCAGCTTGCTCCTTCCCCAGGTCCCCTGCCCCGGATCTCGCTTCTGCTTCCACTCTCCTCCCTTGTCCTCT
>JAUNHU010000016.1:0-29603 GCA_030523825.1 Lautropia sp.
ACAGCTTGTTGACCTCGGCATAGGCTTGCGACACCTCGGGCCAGCGATGCTCCAGCCCCAGGGCTCGGGCCTGCTCGCGCAGGTTGGTGTATTGCCCGCCCGGCATCTCGTGGTGGTAGACATCGGCCGTGCCGTTGCGAATATCCGACTCGAACGGCGCGTAAAAACGACGAACCCCCTCGAAATAGTCGGCAACCTCGCGCAACGCCTTCTGGTCGATCTTCGGATCACGCGGATCGCCCTGCAACATGGCCACGATGGTGTTCAGGCTGGGCTGGGACGTAAGCCCGCTCATCGAATCCAGCGCGGCATCGACGGCATCCACACCGGCCGCCACGGCAGCCATCACCGAGGCCACCGACGCGCCGCTGGTATCGTGCGTGTGGAAATGGATGGGCAGGCCCACCTCCTCGCGCAGTGCCTTCACCAGCGCACCGGCCGCGCGCGGACGGCAGACCCCCGACATGTCCTTGATGCCCAGCACGTTGCAGCCGGCCTTCTCCAGCTGTTTGGCCAGATTCACGTAGTACTTCAGGTCGTACTTGGGCCGCGAGGCATCGAAGATGTCGGCCGTGTAGCAGAGCGTGCCTTCGCAGATGGCGCCGGTCTCGCGCACCGCGTCGATCGCCACCCGCATGTTGTCCACCCAGTTCAGCGAATCGAACACCCGGAACACGTCGATGCCATTGGCCGCCGCCTGCTGCACGAAGTGCTTCACGACGTTGTCGGCATAGTTGGTGTAGCCCACCGCGTTGGAGGCACGCAGCAGCATCTGCAGCAGCATGTTCGGCATCGCCGTGCGCAGCTTCTGCAGTCGCTCCCACGGGTCTTCGTTCAGGAAGCGGAAGGCCACGTCGAAGGTGGCGCCGCCCCAGCATTCCAGCGACAGCAGCTGCGACAGCTGATACGCATAGAACGGCGCGGCCGGCAGCATGTCGGCCGTGCGCATGCGGGTGGCAAACAGCGACTGGTGCGCATCGCGCATCGTGGTGTCGGTCAGCAGCAGCTGCGGCTGCTCGCGCATCCAGCGCGCAAAGCCGTCGGCGCCCAGCTCCTGCAGGCGCTGACGATGCCCCTTCGGCACCTCGGCCTGGCGATCGGGCACCACCGGCACCTGGATCTTCACGTGGCGCAGATCGGGCGCCGAGCGGCCTTTCACGTCCGGCTGGCCATTCACGATCACATCCCCCAGATACTGCAGCAGGCGGGTGGCACGGTCGCGGCGGGTCGAGAAATCAAAGAGTTCCGGCGTCGTGTCGATGAAGCGCGTCGTCACCCGCCCGGCCACAAAGTCGGGGTGGTTGATGACGTTCTCGACGAACTGCAGGTTGGTGGCCAGACCACGGATGCGGAACTCGCGCAGCGAACGGTCCATGCGGCGGATGGCCTCGGTCTTGCTGGCGCCCCAGGTCGTCACCTTCACCAGCAGCGAATCATAGTAAGGCGTGATGACGGCGCCACTGTAGGCCGTGCCGCCGTCCAGACGCACGCCGAAGCCCGCCGCACTGCGATAGGCCGTCACCCGGCCATAGTCGGGCCGGAAACCGTTTTCCGGGTCTTCGGTGGTCACGCGGCACTGCAGCGCATGGCCGAACAGCCGGATGTCTTCCTGCTTCGGCACGCCCGAACCGATTGCCACCAGCTGGCCGTTCGCATCCAGCTCGTCTTCCTGCTGACCGATGCGCGCCCCTTCCGTGATGCGGATCTGCGCCTTCACGATATCGACGCCGGTCACGGCCTCGGTCACGGTGTGCTCCACCTGGATGCGCGGGTTCACCTCGATGAAGTAGAACTTGCCGGTATCGGCATCCATCAGGAACTCGACCGTACCGGCGTGGGTGTAGTTCACCGCCCGTGCCAGCCGCAGCGCCGACTCGCACAGCTCGGCACGCTGCGCATCGTCCAGATAGGGCGCAGGTGCGCGCTCCACCACCTTCTGATTGCGCCGCTGCACCGAGCAGTCGCGCTCGTACAGGTGCACGACATTGCCGTGCGTGTCACCGAGGATCTGCACCTCCACGTGGTGCGCACGCCGCACCAGCTTCTCCAGATAGACCTCGTCGTTGCCGAAGGCCGCCTTCGCCTCACGGCGTGCCACCGGCAGCTGCGTGCGCAGATCGTCAGCATTCTCGATGGCGCGCATCCCACGGCCACCGCCGCCCCAGCTCGCCTTCAGCATCAGCGGGTAGCCAATGGCCTCGGCCTGCTTCAGGCACGCATCCACATCCGCCGGCAGCGGATCGGTGGCCGGCATCACCGGCACGCCAGCCGCCACGGCCGCCTCACGCGCCGCCACCTTGTTGCCCAGCTTCGTCATTACCTCGGCGGTAGGGCCGATGAAGGCGATGCCGGCAGCCTCGCAGGCACGCGGCAGATCGGGGTTCTCCGACAGAAAGCCATAACCGGGGTGAATGGCATCCGCCCCCGACTCCTTGGCCACACGAATGATCTCGTCGATGTTCAGATAGGCTTGCAGCGGCTTCTGGCCCTTGCCCACCAGATAGCTTTCATCGGCCTTGGTCCGATGCAGCGCCAGCCGGTCTTCGTGAGAATAGATGCCGATCGTGCGCATCCCCAGCTCGGACGCTGCCCGCATCACGCGAATGGCAATCTCCGAACGATTGGCCACCAGCACCGATTTCAAGTGCCTGACTTTTTGATCCATCGACAGAAACCTCCCCTGACACTGTCGAAAACAGAAGGGCCGGACGTGAGCCACACCAGCCGGGGACACCCGATGCGCCCCCCAACCGATCACCCCCGGTTCTACCTACAGCCGCGATTATGCCCTGCCAGGCTTCCCGCACGGGGAAATGGACGAATGCAGCATTCATCCTTGCCCCCGGCCAGAGCCGGCTCCCCCAGCTCAAAAGCCCCGGCAGCCAGCCCCCGGCCGACCACTCCAGCCCCCATGACGGCAGGCCTACCCTCACCGGCTTCCCCCGGAAAACCCCTGTCCCGCAGGGAGGGCATCATTTCCGTTCTTTTCTCCGGCATGGCATGCTTCGGAGCGTGTCATGAACCTGTTTGTCCCTGCGCTGGCCCCCAAAGCGGGTGCCGGCAAGGCACCACGCGCCATCCGACTGCCTTGTCAGGGGTGGCAACGCAGTCCGGCGCGCAGTTTTGCTGCCTGCCATCCATCGGCAGTCCCCGGCCGGTCAACCCCCGCTGCGCTCGCACGTTGAGCCAGAGCCAATCCCCATTCCTGCACGCCCATGTCCCCAACCCGTACCCACATCACCCGCTGGTCCATGCCGCTGCTCATCGCCCTCACCGCCGCCTCCTGTGGTGGCGGAGGCGGTGATAACCCCGGCACCAGCGACGGCAGTGGCAGCACGGGGGGCAGCGGCCCGGCCCCCGGCACCACCACCAGCAACAACACCGCCGGCACCTTTGCCGACCCCAGCTCGGGCGCCTCCGCCAGCCTGCCGGCCGCCGGCACGCCACTCAACGGCAACTGCAGCCTGAACTACACCGCCCCTGCCTTCAGCCTGGGCAGCGGCGGCGACCCCCGGCTGCGCAACCAGTGGCACCTGTCGAACACCGGCCAGTACACCGGCGCCGTCACGGGTGAAGACCTGCACCTCGGCAACACCCACGCCGCCAATGGCCGGGGCCAGGGCATCCGTATCGCCGTCGTCGATGACGGACTCGACGTGGTTCACGAAGACCTGCTGCCCAACGTGATCGCCGGCGCCAGCTACAACTACCTCGGCACCAGCGGCGACGGCCCCGGTGCGCGTGGCAGTGCCTGGCCCCTGCCCTGCTCGCGCAACGACACCCACGGCACTGCCGTGGGCGGCATCATCGCCGGGCGTGACAGCAACGGCAAGGGCATCTCGGGCATCGCCTCGCGGGCCGGCATCGTCGGTTACAACGCGCTGGCCAGCAAAACCAACAGCGACGCGCTCGACGCCATCGTGCGCGACGCCGCCCACACCCACATCTACAACAACAGCTGGGGCGCCACCGACGACGGCCACTTCCATGCGCCCGAACCCTCACTGGCAGCCTTCGATGCCGCCCTCGGCAACGGCCTGAAGAACGGTCGCAACGGCCTCGGCTCCATCTACGTCTTTGCCGCCGGCAACGGAGGCATGGAAGGTGACTATTCCGCCTACGACGGCAACGTCACCCGCTTCGGCACCATCGCCACCTGCGCCGTGAATGCGGCCGGCAAGCGCGCCAACTACAGCGAACCCGGCCCCAACCTGCTGGTCTGTGCCCCCTCGGGCGAAGCCCCCGAAGGCGCCGACCCGCTGCCCAGCATCACCACCACCGCACCGCAGAACAGCTACCGCAGCGACTTCAACGGCACCTCGGCCGCCACGCCGATGGTCTCGGGTGCCGCCGCCCTCGTGCTCCAGGCCAACCCCAGCCTCAGCTGGCGTGACCTGCGACTGGTACTGGCCAAGAGCGCCCGCCAGATCGACCCGACCGACAAAAACTGGTCCAGCTTCGGCGGCTACAACTTCAGCCATCTCTACGGCTTCGGCGCCGTCGATGTGGACAAGGCCGTCGCGCTCGCCCGCACCTGGCAGAGCGTGGGCAACAGCAGCACCGTCAAGCAGTGCGGCCCCTATCAGGTCAATGTCGGCGCCCCCATTCCCGAAGGCAGCCTGGTCGATTTCGACACGGGCTTCCTGTCCACCATGTACAGCACGCTCGACCTGAAGCAGCCCGTCACCGGTGGCGTGCGCTCCACCGTCGCCATTCCCGCCGACTGCGACATCCAGCACATCGAGCACGTCGACGTGAAAGTGGCCACTGGCGATGCCAACGGCACCACCTCCCGCCCCGGCGAGCTGCACATCACCCTCACCAGCCCCAGCAACCAGACCAGCACCCTCGCGCTCCCCCACCGCTGCTTCGGATCGTCGGGTGCCCGCACCAACTGCACCGGCCTGTCCGAATACACCTTCGGTGTCACCCGCCACATCGAGGAACCCGCCGCCACCGCTGCCAGCCGCAACTGGACACTGAACGTGCTCGACCGGGTGGCAGACGACCACAGCGCCCTGCAGAGCTGGTCACTCACCCTCTACGGTCGCTGATTCCGCCCGCAGGCCAGGCCCCATTTCCCGATTGATTGCACCATCATGCTCAAGAAAGCCATTGCCCAGTCCACCACTCTCGGCCTCGCAGCCCTGATGCTGGCAGCCCAGCCCGCATGGGCCAAGGACGGCGAGACCAGCGCCCCCGGCAAGGACGACACCACCATCGAACTGCGCGGGGCCGACAACCGTGTCCGGCGCTTCACCCTCGATACCGACAACGTGCTGCAGCCCGCCGGCGCCACCTCGCCCGTTGCCCAGGTGCGCAAGGCCACCCCGGCCGAGCAGCAGACCCTGAAGGGCTTCGGCACCTCCGGCGGCACCCTCAAGGACCTGAAGGACAGCCAGGGCGCCGAACTGTGGCCCGTGCTGCGTGACACCACCGGCAAGGCCATCGGCCTGCCCGGCGGCCTCATCATCACCTTCAGGGGCAGCCCCACCGAAGCCGACGCCCGTGCCCAGCTCGAAGCCGCCGGCCTCACCCCCGGCCAACAGATCGCCCCCGGCATCTGGCAGGTGCAGAGCCCCGCCGGCCTCGACAGCATCGAACTCGCCAACCGGCTCAGCGCCACCGGCCGCTTCGCCGATGTCAGCCCCAACTTCTGGAGCCAGAAGGCCCTGAAGTGAATCAACGCAACTGAAACAGACGAAGATGCAGCCGTTCCCCTGACCCGCTGCCCATCCGGCCCTCGTCCGCCGCACACGGCACGCACCCCGGAAACCCCGGCCCATGCCGGAAGCTGATCCGGAAAGCCGCAAGCGCATCCTTCACCCGCAGCCCCCCGGAACGCCACGCAAGGCTCACAGCCTGCGTGGCGTTTTTCATTCCAGGCCGCCTACAACCCCGCCCCGGCACGCGCAAGCCCTCCTGTCCGGCCATCCCCATCGCGCGACCGACTGTCCATTGCAGCGCTGCACGCCGACAACACTGTCGCTAAGCTGCAACGCCATCGTGTTCAACTTTTGCAACACCACCAGCCATGCGTGCCCCCCGTCGCCACTCCTTGTTTGCACTCAGCCCCCTGCTCATTGCACTGCTTGCCGCCTGCGGTGGCGGTGGCGGTGGTGGCGGAGATTCGCCCAACCCCTATGGCTCGCTGTTCGAGAACCCGAGCCTCGGCACGGGCGGCAGCAATGGCGGTAACAGCGGCGGCCGCACGGGCCCCGGCGCCAACGACCCCAACAACTTCAGCGCGCTGTTCGACAACGCTTCCCAGGGCGGCTCTCGCAACGACAGCGGCGCCGGCATCAATCTGCTTGGCTGCCGCTACTATGCCGCACCCAGCCCACGCAGCGGCAGCGGCGAAGACCCGCTGTTCAAGACCCAGTGGCATCTGCAGAACACCGGCAGCCAGTATCGCAACACCACCGCCGGCATCGACCTGAACGTCCTTCCGGTCTGGCAGGGTGGCCTCAAGGGTCAGGGCATCCGGGTGGCCATCGTCGATGACGGCGTGGAACTCACCCACGACGACCTGTTCCCGAACATGCTGGACGGCGCCAGCCGCAACTTCCTGACCGCCAACCTCAACACCCTGCCCCTGCCCTGCGCCGATGAGGATGACCACGGAACCAACGTGGCTGGCATCATCGCGGCCCGGAATGACAACGGCATCGGCCTGTCGGGCATCGCACCGCGTGCCGGCATCTTCGGCCTCAACCCGATGAAAACGGGCAAGGCAGACGACTACCTGTCCGCACTCTCCCATCAGGCCGATCAGACCCACGTCTACAACAACAGCTGGGGCGCAAAGGACGACGGCCACTTCCACAGTGTCGACAATGCCGACGCCATCGCCCGGCTCATCCACAGCCAGCTGGCCACTGGCCGCAAGGGGCTGGGCACCGTCTACACCTTCGCTGCCGGCAATGGCGGTCACAATAACGATTACTCCGCCTACGACGGCAACGTCACCATGCTGGGTACCAACGCCATCTGCGCCGTGAATGCGCAGGGTACCCGCGCGAAGTACAGCGAACCCGGCCCGAACCTTACCGTCTGCGCCCCCTCGGGCGACAACGACGAGGCCGTGGCTCGCCCGGGCATCGCCACCACCGCACTCGACAACAAGTACACCGCGGGCTTCAACGGCACCTCGGCCGCCACGCCGATGGCCACCGGCGTCATTGCGCTGATGCTGGAAGCCAACCCCGACCTGACCTGGCGCGACGTGAAGCAGGTGCTCATCCGCAGCGCCCGCAAGAACGACCCGAATCATGCCGGTTGGACCAGCTTCGGCGGTCTCAACTACAACCACGAATACGGTTTCGGCCTCGTCGACGCCGATGCTGCCGTGAAACAGGCCCGCACCTGGCAGAGCATCGGTGGCAGCAGCAGCCTGAAGGAATGCAGCGCCGGCTCGAAAACCGTGGCCGCCACCGTTCCCGAAGTCCAGACACTCTACAAATCGCAGGTTCAGTCTGCCTTCAGCCATGTGGACTTCAACAAGCCGGTTGCCGGTGGCCTCACCAGCCAGATCAGCATTCCCGACACCGGCGACTGCCAGATCAGCCACATCGAGCATGTCGAAGTGAAACTCGATGTGGATCGCCCCGGAACAGTCAGTGCCACGCGCGGTTATGGCGATCTGCAGATCAGCCTCACCAGCCCCAGCGGCCAGACCAGCACGCTGGCCACCCCGCGCCATTGCATCAACAGCATCGGCAACATTGTCCTCGCTGATACCGGTTGTAACGGCCTCGACGGATTCACCTTCGGCATCAGCCGCCACATGGATGAACCTGCCGCCAGCGGCAACAACCGCAACTGGACCCTCACCGTGGCCGACCGCGTGAGTGGCGCAAGTGTTTATCTGCAAGGCTGGGAACTGAAACTCTACGGTCGCTGATTTCACGAAAACAAGCAATTCCTGTCACCGGAAATGCCTGCTGCACCAGCACGGCACTTCCGGTCAGAACCCGACAGACACCGAAGCACAGACACATCACGCAAGTCACCGCAACAGCATCCGATCAACCCCAACCGGCAGGCACGTTTCGCGGAAAGAAGCCGCTTGCCAGAAGCCTGACAACCAAACCCGCCATTCTCCTCCCCCCAGGGAAACGACCATCATGAAAACCCGCAACCTCGCCCGCACCGCCGCCCTTGGCCTGCTCGCCCTCAGCCTGAATGCACCTGCCCTGGCCACCAGCAAGGAAAGCATCCAGCTCATCCGTGCCGACAAATCGGTGCGCACCTTCACCGTCGACAGCGAACACGTCCTGCAACCGGCCAGCGCCAGCAGCCCGGTCAGCTTCGTGCGCAAGGCCAGCGCCGCCGAAAAGCGCGCACTCAAGGGCCTGCAGACCAAGGGCGTCATCAAGAGCCAGGACGGCAGTTCGGTGATGCCCGTGCTGCGTGATGCCACCGGCCAGGCCGTCGGCCTGCCCGGCGGGCTCATCGTCACCTTCCGCGAAGATCTCAGCGAATCCGATGCCCGCGCCCGCCTCGTGGCTGCCGGCCTCAAGCCGCAGGAAGCCATCATCCCCAGCATCTGGACGGTGGAGAGCCCGGCCGGCCTCGAAAGCATCGAGATTGCCAACCGCCTCAACGCGCAAGGCATCTTTGCCGATGTCAGCCCCAATTTCTGGAGCAAGAAAACCCTGAAATGAGGACGCAGGGGCCAGGGCGCTGAAACCCCGGTTGCAGGGTTGTGCGGCCCCTCACCACCCCCGCACGAGCGACGATGCCTCCATCACGCTCTGCGCACCACGTCCTGCCCTGCTCCCGGCAGGACAAGGCCAAAGGGAGCAGGTAAAACAGGCTGTAGTGCCACTGCGTCCTGTCCTGCCCCGGCAAGACAGGCCCAGAGGATGAAAGTCCGAGTAAAAAAGGCTTTTCTGCCCGCACCAAAGTGCTCCCGCAGGCCCGCATCTCCTCCCCCGATGCGGGCCTTTTTTCCGCCCATTCGCCCGGCAGCAACCTCGCCCCCGGTGGCCCACCAGCACAGGCCCCGCCAACGCACGTGTTGCTGAAAAATGCCGCATCGGGCCAAGGCATCACCACAAGGGAAAACCACACGGTTCCCCCAAACAACGCAGCAGATCCCCGACCTGTCATCGCCTGTCGGTATCCGTGCATCCAGCGCCCCGGCTCACAGGCTTGGCGCCCCTCCCGCGCGTGGTTAACCTGCCACAACATCGCTTTTTTCAGGCGATCACATCCAACCAGGTCAGGGTCTTCCATGCGCTCCACCAGACTTCATTTCCAGGCTGCCCCCTTGCTGCTTGCCCTGCTTGCTGCCTGCGGCGGTGGCGGCGGTGGCGCTTCGGAAGCGCCCGGCAATGATGCAGGCATGTCAGCCGGCAGGGTTTCCAGCAATCAGCCGGGCGAGCAATCCGTGTCGCAAGGCACAGGCGCTCAACTGACGGGAAACAGCACGGATGGCATCGGCGCAGGCCCGCAACAGGGAAATGCCCATCTCTCTGCAAACACCAGCAGTACCGGTGAGCAGCATTCGCTCAACAACACGGTCGATGCAAACGCATTCTTCAGCAAGGTGGTTCACGCCACGGGATGCCCGATCACCTATCAGCCCAGATTCCTGAACCCCCGCCTCGGCCCCGACCCGCGTCTCAAGGATCAGTGGTTCCTGAAAAACACCGGCCACGTGTTCAATGACGGGCATCACTTCACCACCACCACCGGCATCGACCTGAATCTTGAGTCCGTGTGGAAGGCCGGCTACCGGGGTGAAGGCATTCGTGTGGCCGTCCTCGATGACGGGCTGGAACTGACTCACGACGACCTGATCGAGAACGTGCTGCCCGGTGCCAGCTTCAATTTCATCGGCTTTGACCCGTCTGGCAAAAAGCAGCACAAGCCCGGCTACGGCAGTGCCTGGCCCATGCCCTGCACAGCGGATGACAACCACGGCACCAACGTGGCCGGCGTGATTGCCGCCCGCAGCAACAATGCAGTGGGTGGCAGCGGCGTGGCGCCCCGCGCCAGCCTCATCGGCCTCAACGTGCTGCAATCCAGTTACGGTACGAACATCCTGAAGGCTTTCTCCTGGCAGTCGGACACCACCGCCATCTACAACATCAGCTGGGGCGCGCTCGACAACGGCAAGTTTCATCTCGACCCGTTGGAGAAGGAGATCAGCAACCTAATCCACGAGCAGCTGGACAAGGGGCGCAACGGCCTGGGCTCCATCTTCGTCTTTGCAGCAGGCAATGGTGGTGTTGTCGCCGACTACTCCCCCTATGAAGCGCGGGTGAGCCAGCTCGGCGCCATTGCGGTCTGTGGCGTCAATGCCGTCGGCAAGCGCTCCGGTTTCAGCGAACCCGGCCCCAACCTGCTGGTCTGCGGCCCCTCCGGCGATTCTGGCTGGACGGACGAATTCTTCAAACCCGGCATCGTCACCACCGACATCATCACCAGCCCGGCAGCAGACAAGCATGCGGAAAAATTCAGCGGCACCTCGGCCGCTGCACCGATGGTGTCGGGCGTCATCGCGCTGATGCTGCAGGCCAACCCGCAACTCACCTGGCGCGATGTCCGCCTGATCCTCGCCCGCAGTGCCCGCAAGGTCCAGCCCGAATCCCCCAACTGGACCACCTACAGCGGGCTGAACTTCAACCACGAATTCGGTTTCGGTCTGGCCGACGCCAAAAAGGCCGTGGAACTGGCAAAGACCTGGAAAAGCGTCGGTGGCAGCAGCAGCCTGAAGCAGTGCGGCCCCTATGAACTCAGCGCAGACCAGCAGAACCGCGCCATTCCCGAAGTGTCCCTGCTCAGCCCCGACCAGATTGAAGTCGAGGAAGAACTGGTCGTCAAACCCTGGAAGGGCCTGAATTTCAACCTGCCGGCCCCCAATGGCACGCAAACCCGCATTCCCGTCGACGCCAATTGCGACATCCGGCACATCGAGCACGTGGACGTGCATCTGACTGCCACCCCCGACCAGGGCGGTGATGACAACAATGGTCTGGGCAACCTGCACCTCAGCCTCACCAGCCCCAGCGGCCAGACCAGCACGCTGACGCTGGCGCACCAGTGCGTCAATGCCGATTACGACAAGGGCAGCAACAAAACCACCTACACCCCGGCGGTCTGCGGTGAGCTGAACAACTTCCGCTTCGGCCTCAGCCGCCACCTGGAAGAACCGCCCATCCACAACGGCAATCGCCACTGGACGCTGACCGCAGCCGACCGGGTGGCTGGCAAGACCAGCACGCTGAAGACCTGGAAGATCACGCTGCACGGTCGCTAACTTCTTGCATCAAAGATAAATAACCCTCCTCCAACCAGAGCCCAACGGCCCCCCGACGCGATGCTGCCAGCCGGCACCGTGCAGCATCGTCTCGGCCCGAAACGGCACCAACCACCCGAAACCCGCATGGTCACGCGCCCCGATCACCTGCCGATGATGGCCGAATCGTGCCCGGCAAATGCCCAATCTGCCCACCCCGATGCTCCCATGACGACAGTCACGCAGGAAACGGTTCACCATGCCCGCGCACAGCGCAGCCGGGCATTTCCGGGAATCCTCACCCCCGTGCTGCTCGCCCTGCTGGCAGCCTGCGGTGGCGGTGGTGGCGGAGGCGACAGTGCATCCGGCCAGGCGCCCGATAGTCAGCAAGTGGCTGCCGCACAGGCCGCACATCCCGATGGCACCAGCAGCACACCCCCTGCCGGCACGGCAGCCGACGCCGAAGCCGGCACATTCGACGAAGACCCGGACATCTGGGATGAACCCGACATCGAGGAAGCGTCCGCCCCCAGCGCAGTGCAGATCCTCAGTTCGCTGGGCAGTCTGGTGCCCCCGCCCCTGCTGAATCAGGCTGCCACATCGTCAGCGAACGTGGCCGCCGCCAGCCAGCCTTCATCTGCCAGCTCCTCCGGCACGGCGAGCCCGACGACACCCGAGCCGACGGCCCACGACGCCGGTGCCGCAGCAGCGCCTGCCGGCAGCACCCCGGGCGCCCTGCTCTCCGTCGCCGAATGCGAGCTGGAATACCGCGAGAAGATGCCCGTGACCACCGCTGGTGTCGATTCGCAGAGTGCCAACCAGTGGTATATCGCCAACGACGGCTGGCAGGACAACACCAGGGCCGGCATCGACCTGAACGTGAAACCGGTGTGGCACGACATGCACCTGCGCGGTCAGGGCATCCGCGTGGCCGTCATCGACGATGCCGTCGAACTGACCCATGACGACCTGCTGCCCAACATGGTGCCCGGCGCCAGCCTGAACTACATGCCCGCTGCCAACGGCAGTGCCTGGCCACTGCCCTGCCGCGTGCAGCAGCGCCACGGCACCCAGGTCGCCGGCATCATCGCTGCCCGTGACGGCAACGGCACCGGCATTTCCGGCGTGGCCTCGCGCGCGGGCCTCATCGGCCTCAATGCCCTCAGCTTCAGCCGGGAAGGCGCCACGCTGAAGGCACTCACCCACATGTCCGCCGACACCCACATCTACAACAACAGCTGGGGCGCTCCCGACAATGGCCATTTCTATGCCCCCAACCCCTCCGAAGAAACCTTCCGCACCCTGATCCGCAGACAGGTGGATACCGGTCGCCAGGGACGCGGCTCGATCTTCGTCTTTGCAGGCGGCAACGGCGCCAACCGGGGCGACTACGCCGTCTACGATGGCTACATGAGCACGCTGGGCACCCTCTCCATCTGCGCCGTGAACGCTGCCGGCCAGCGTGCCACCTACAGCGAACCCGGCCCCAGCCTGCTGGTCTGCGCCCCCTCGGGCGAAACCCGCATCACCCCCAGGCTGCCGAAGATCAGCACCACCACCATCGGCAACAATTACAACAACACCTTCAACGGCACCTCGGCCGCCGCGCCGATGGCCTCCGGCGTGATCGCGCTGATGCTGCAGGCACGACACGATCTCAGCTGGCGCGACGTGCGCCTCATCCTGGCAAAGAGCGCCCGCAAGATCGACGAGCAGTCCCCCGGCTGGCGCAGCAACGCCGGGCTGAACTTCCATCATGACTACGGCTTCGGCCTGATCGACGCTCACGCCGCCGTGAAAATGGCCCAGACCTGGAGAAGCATCGGCGGCAGCGAGAGCCTGCGCAGCTGCGGTCCCTACATCATCAGCCCGCCTGTCGATGCCCGCACCATCCCCGAAGTGGCGCCGCTGAGCGACGAAGCCTTCGCCGCCCCCTTCGGCCACATCGAGCTGAACCTTCCGGTTCCCGGAAGCCTCGCCAGCAAGATCAACATTCCGGCCAACTGCGACATCCGCAACATCGAACACGTCGATGTGCGCGTGCGCGCCACCCAACTGAGCAAAGCGGGCTTCAACGGCTACGGCGACCTGCAGATCAGCCTCACCAGCCCCAGCGGCCAGACCAGCACGCTCGCCACGCCGCACAAATGCTGGGCCACCCAAAGCTCGGGCCGTGCCGAGACCGCCTGCACCGGCCTGGAAAACTTCCGCTTCGGCATCACCCGCCACCTGGAAGAGCCCGCCATCAGCACCCTCAGCAACGAATGGACGCTGCACCTGGCCGACCGCCGTCCCGGCGCCCGGACCGCCCTCGACAGCTGGGAATTGACAATCTACGGCCGCTGATCCCCGCTGAAGGCGCCCCCTGCGGGCGCCTTCGCGCGCAGCTTCGGCCTCCCGCTTCCCGCACGTGGCGCGTGTTCAACTGTCTCGGGTCAACAAACCACGGTCTGCCCCTCTCCGCATCCGCCGGCCACCGTCTTCAATCGCTGCTTTGCCACACGGCTGGCATTCCCGGTGCAGAACTTGGTAAGATGCGCGCCCCGCTGCGATGTCATCGACGTGCGAAAGCGGGAACAGGGCACGGCGTGCTCCTGCAAGGCTGGTTGGCGAGGAAAGCCTGATCCTGCATCGTGCAGATGGTGCCGCACGGATCTGCGTTCGCTTCGCACGGCACGTCGGAAGCGGCCCGTGCAGTTGCAGCGACGTGGGGTTGTACGGACGAGAGCTGTTTCCGCAGCCTCGATCTGCGAGTTCGTGCGGTGTTGTGGCGTGATATCAGCGCCGGGCGGGCCTGAACCCTGTCAGGGCAGGTGGCCTTGCTGGCAGATGCGCCCCAATCGGGGGACAATGAGGAAAAAAGAGTCGGCCAGACCCGTTGACACCGAGCGTCCTGTACTGCTTGCCCGCCGCCCGATGGTCGGAGGATACGGGTCTGCCGAGAAACTCTCACAAAAACAACCACCCTAAAAGAGCAGTTATTTTCTTCGATTAATCATATAGTTATTGAATTAACCTAGAAATGATCTCATAAGTCGACGCTTCGCTGCAAGCCGCCCGTCGGCCTGTGATGCAGAAACACAACACCCGATATCTCCGGCAGCCCCCTCGCCCGCCCCCTCGTATCTCTGTTTCCTGCCCCTGCTTCCCGCACATTCCCCCGGCCTGCCTGATAGCCCGGCTCCCTGCCTCCCGCCCCTGCTTCTCCGCGGTTTTCCGGCCCCGCAGCCACGCATCCACCACGCCACGCTGGTGCCCCTCCGGCCCCAAAAACCTCCGTCGCCCCGCCTCCGTTTCCCCCTTCCCGACAGCCTCGCCCGCCATACAGGCGCATGGCCCACCCGCGCCGCGCACCAGCACCACGCAACCCTTTGCTGCCGGCGCGTCGCGCCCATGCCAGTCCTGCAGGCCGTCCGGTTTTGCAGCCATTCGCGTTCGCTGCATACTTGCCTGTTACCGCAATCGGACATCTCCCTGCGCCTGTTTCAGCAGGATCGGCAGAAGATCGGCCCGCCCTCCCTTGCAACCCCCGTCACCCGACGCGATGAACACAGCCACCCCTTCCTCCCCTGCCACATCCGGCGCTCCCGCCTTTCCCCCGGTCATCCGCCGCGAAGACTACCGAGCCCCGGACTGGCTGGCCGAAGGACTGGTGCTGCATTTCCAGCTCGACCGTGACCGCACCATCGTCACGGCCACCTGCCGCTGGCGCCGTGCCCCCGGTGCCGCAGCCGACGCGCCACTTCGTCTCGATGGCGAGAATCTCGACACCCTGGGCATAGCCATCGACGACAGCCCCCTGCCACGCGATCTCTGGGCCATCGACGGCGCACAACTGGTGCTCACCGGCCTGCCCGACTCCTTCACGCTCCACACTCAGGTTGCCATCGGCCCCGCCGCCAACCTCGAACTCTCCGGCCTCTATGCCTCAGGCGACATGCTCCTCACCCAATGCGAGGCGCAGGGCTTTCGCCGCATCACCTGGTTCCAGGATCGCCCCGACGTGATGACCACCTATCGCGTCATCCTGCGCGCCCGCCGCGACGAATTTCCGGTGCTGCTGGCCAACGGCAACCTGCTGGCTGCCGACGCCCCCGCCGCCATCGAGGCACGCAACGCGCTGGCGCCCATCGCCTCCCTGCCCGGCTTCGAGCCACCGATGCAGCAGGCATGTGCAGATGCAGCTCCCGCTTTCACCATCAGGTCGGCATCATCCGGGTCCTCTGCAGCATCTTCGCCGGTTGCGTCCGTCACCGCGGCATCGCCCTCACGCACCGGCCAGAAAGGCCAGCACCCCGATGCCAGCGACTGGCACGAAGCCGTCTGGGAAGACCCCTTCCCCAAACCCAGCTACCTGTTTGCACTGGTTGCCGGCAAACTGGCCGTGAATGAATGCACCTACCGGCTTGCCAGCGGACGCGAGGTGCTGCTGCAGGTCTGGGCCGACCCGGAGCAGATCCACCGCACCGACTTCGCGCTTGCCAGCCTGAAGAAATCCATCGCCTGGGACGAAAACCGCTACGGCCTCTCCCTCGATCTCGACCGCTTCATGATCGTGGCCGCCGCCGACTTCAACATGGGGGCGATGGAAAACAAGGGCCTCAACATCTTCAACGCAAAATATCTCTTTGCCGACCCGGAAATTGCCACCGACACCGATTTCGAGTGGATCGAATCCATCATCGCGCACGAGTATTTCCACAACTGGACCGGCAATCGCATCACCTGCCGCGACTGGTTCCAGCTGACGCTGAAGGAAGGTCTCACCGTTTTCCGGGATCAGGAATTCACCGCCGACGTGCAGGCCGACGATGCCGGCCCGCAGGCCGCCCACAGCGTGCGTGCACTGCAACGCATGAGCAACGTGCGGCAACTGCGGCAGATCCAGTTCTCCGAAGATGCCGGTGCCATGCGTCACCCGGTGCGCCCCGACAGCTACCAGGCCATCGACAATTTCTACACCGCCACCGTCTACGAGAAAGGCGCCGAAGTCGTGCGCATGCAGCAGACACTGGTCGGCATCGACGGTTTCCGCCGTGGCATGGATCTCTATTTCCAGCGCCACGACGGCCAGGCCGTGCGCTGCGAGGAATTCGTGCAGGCAATGGCCGATGCCAACCAGCGCGACTTCAGCCAGTTCATGCGCTGGTATTCCACCGCCGGCACACCACACATCAAGGTCGACAGCCGATACGACGCGACTGGGAAAAAGCTGCACCTCACCCTCACGCAATTGCTTCCCGATGCCGACAACGCACTGCACCCCGCCGGTGACAGGGCACTGCACATTCCTGTCGACACGGCGCTGCTCTCGCGCAAGGACGGCAGCGAGCAGGCGGCCAGACTCCTCGAACTCAAGGAGTCGACCCAGACCTTCACGTTCGAGGGAATCGCGTCCGACGATGCACGCGGCCCCATCCTGTCGCTGCTGCGCGATTTTTCGGCCCCCGTCATCATCGACCACCATCAGGATGACGACGAACTGGCTTTCCTGCTGGCGCACGACACCAACCTGTTCAACCGCTGGGAGGCAGGTCAGAAACTGGCCGAACGTGCACTGCTCGCAGCCGTGCAGCACCCGGAAAGCAACAACCATTCGCTGCGCGCACTCATCGACGCACTGACACGCACGCTGCAGGATGCGCGCCTGGACGACGGCCTGCGTCAGCAGATGCTGAGCCTGCCCGATGAAAACCAGCTTGCCGAGAAACTCGACCGCATCGACCCCGCTGCCCTGCGCAGTGGCCGCCTTGCTGCCGTCCGCCAAATCATCACCGCCCTCAGCCCCTGGCTGCAGGAAGTAACGGGCCGCAAACACTGGCAGCAACCGTGGTCGCTGGCCGTCTCGGCCACCGGCAGCCGCGCACTGGCCAACACCGCCCTGCAGATGCTCACCCTCGACGGCATCGACGGCGCATCGCAGCTTGCCCGCGCACAGTTCGAGGGCGCCAACAACATGACCGACCGCATCGGCGCCCTGCATGCCCTCGTCCATGCCGCCGGTGAAGATGCCGACTGGGCGCTGGCACGCTTCGAGCAACGCTACCGCAATGAAAGCAACGTACTCGACAAATGGTTTGCCGCCCAGGCCCGCATGCACGGCAGCGCCAGCCAGCCCACGCTCGACCGCGTCCGCCAGCTCATGAAGCACCCCGCCTGGAACAAGCTGAACCCCAACAAGGTGCGCGCCCTGCTCTGGAGTTTCTTCTCGGCCAACCCCGCCGAATTTCACCGCGCCGACGGTGCCGGCTACCAGCTGTGGATGGACGAAGTGCTGCGCATCGACCGCCACAACCCGCAACTGGCCGCCCGCATGGCCCGCACCCTCAGCCGCCATCAGAAATACGTCGAACCGCTTGCCGGCCAGATGCACGACGTGCTGCAACAGGTTGCAGCTCAGGCGCAATCACCCGACGTGCGCGAAGTGGTTGCCAAGGAACTCGGACAGGAATGAACATGGTCACCAGAAAACACATCAGCCTCACGCAATATCTGGTCGAGGAACAACGCAAGCGCGGCCTGATTCCCGCCGAACTGCGCATGCTGCTCGAAGTGGTTGCGCGTGCCTGCACCCGCATCAGCCTGGCCGTCAACAAGGGCGCCATTTCCAATTCACTGGGCAGCGCCAGCGCGCAGAACGTGCAGGGCGAAGACCAGAAGAAACTCGACGTGATCGCCAACGACACGCTGCTGGAAGCCAACCTCTGGGGCGGGCATCTGGCCGCCATTGCCTCCGAGGAAATGGACAAGCCCTACACCATTCCCGACCGCTATCCCAAGGGCGAATTCCTGCTGCTGTTCGACCCGCTCGACGGCTCCTCCAACATCGACATCAACGGCGTCGTCGGCACCATCTTCTCGGTGCTGCGCCTGCCCGATGACGACATCCGGGAGCCTTCAGAAAAGGACTTCCTGCAGAAAGGCGCCTGGCAGGTTGCTGCCGGCTATGCCATCTACGGCCCGCAGACCATGCTCGTGCTCACCGTCGGCGATGGCGTGGTCGGCTTCTCGCTCGACCGCGAAACCGGTGGCTGGGTACTCACCCAGCCGCAGTACCGCATTCCCGACAGCACGCAGGAGTTCGCCATCAATGCCTCGAACATGAGACACTGGCATCCGCCCGTGCGCCGCTACATCGACGAACTGCTGGCCGGCGAAACCGGGCCACGCGGCAAGAACTACAACATGCGCTGGATCGCAGCACTCGTCGGCGACGTGCACCGCATCCTCAACCGCGGCGGCGTCTTCATGTACCCCGCCGACAAACGCAACCCCGACCGCCCCGGCCACCTGCGCCTGCTCTATGAATGCAACCCGATGGCGATGATCATCGAGCAGGCAGGCGGCGCGGCCACCGACGGCCATCAGCGCATTCTCGACATCAAGCCAACCGCCCTGCACCAGCGCGTACCCTTCTTCATGGGCGCCCGCGAAGAAGTCGAGACCGTCACCCGCTACCACCAGGAAACCCCATGAATTTCTCCACCGCCCTCGCCCGCCTCGCCGCCCAGATCCTGCTGGGCATGGCCGCGTTCCTGTGGCTGGCCATCGCCTTCCTCGACCCCAACCGCGGCCCGCTGCAGATCGGCATCGGCATCGGCGGCGCACTCGCCCTGCTGGCGCTGTTGCGCCTCGGCAAGGGCGGCAAGTGGGTGCCCCCGGTCGCCACCATCGGCCTCATCGCCCCCATCGGCCTGCTCGCCCACGCCAACGGCGCCTCCCCGTGGATCTGGATTCTCTGGGGGTTCATCGGCCTGGGCACCGAACGCTGGGTGCGGGATGGACACCGGGAACAGGAGTGACCGCGCAGGATGTGAGTTGATTGCGCTGGCGGTAGCCGTGACCACCCGATGCGATGGCTGCATTTCGGTGCATGCCGAACGCGCCGTCAAGCAAGGTGCCAGCCGGGAGGAAATTGCCGAGGCGCTGGGCGTCGCGGTCTCGCTCAACGCGGGAGCCGCACTCGTTTACTCGGCGCGTGTCATGGAAGCCATGTCGCAGCAGGACAAGAACTGAACGCCTGAGGCAAAAAGCGCCCGGCGTCATCGACTCAAGGACTGAGGGTTCCGGCCCCGACGTTGGCAATGTCCTCATCCTGATCAACAGTGCCACCGCTGACCCCGATGCCGCCAATGATGTGTTCGTTCTGGTCCACCAGCAGCACGCCGCCCGCAAAAATCACCAACCCGTCATTGGTTTCCTCGATTCCATAAAGCGGTTGCCCGGGCTGCGCCGCCTTGCCCAGCGCGCGCGTCGACATGTTGAAATAGCGTGCGGTTTTTGCCTTGCGCGTGGCAATGTCAACGCTGCCCAGGAAGGCGTCGTCCATGCGTGCAAAGGCTTTCAGGTGCCCGCCGGCATCCACCACTGCGATGTTCACCGGCACCTTGATGGCTTCGGCACGCTCAATGGCCGCCACCAGCACCTGCTGTGCCTGTTTGAGTGTGAGATCGCCCGGCAGGGTTTTCACGGGCTCGGCCGCCTGGGATGCTGCACCCATACCCAAGGTCAGCGCAAGGAAAAGCAGAGAACGCTGAAGTGTCATGACTTGTCTCCTGATAGGTTCCGCCTCGCGCGAGACGTTTTCTTGTCTGACCGTACATCAGGTCCGCGCCAGTTCCTGTCTGGCCACCCATGCGTTTTGGGCGCACCGGCACCCCACGATGCAATGCCCCGGCACACGCATGCGCTCGTTCGGCGCAGGCACGCAGAAAACGCACTCTGCCACGCTCACTTACATTTTCTGCGCACACATCAAACATGCGGTAGCCTGTACGTTCGCCGGATCGGCATGTCACTCCGTCAAAATCCTACGCCCATCAGATCAGAAAGCGGAAGACGATGAAAACCCGCACGCAGGGACTGGAAGTATCCGGACCCGGCCTCGGCTGCAGGGGCATGAACTCTTTGGCCAAGGCGCCAAGATTTCCCGATTCGACACTGCCGCCCTCATCCGCCACGCATTTGACGGCAGTGTCACCTTTTTCGACAATCCAGAGCATTTCACGCAGAAGATGGTGAGCCACTGAATTCGGCACCGGGCGTAACAAAAGCCCGGATCAAATGCCCTCGGAACTGGCTTGACGACCAGATGATTCAACCACTGCCACAGGGAGACAAAACGATGAAAGCCGTTGTTGTTCGCGCACCGGGCGGACTTGATCGCCTCGAAATCCGTGAAATTCCCGATCCCGGCCAGCCGGGACCAGGGCAGATTCGTGTTGCCCTGCGCGCCACATCCCTGAATTTCCACGACCTGCTGGTCGCCAACAGCGGAATGCCCGCAGAAGACGGCCGGATTCTGATGGCCGACGGCGCCGGTGTGGTCGAGGCCGTGGGCGCAGGCGTGAGGGGGTTCAAACCCGGTGATCATGTGGTCTCCACCTTCTTTCCGCAGTGGCCTGCCGGATTGCCCTTTGACGCCGTCGGCAATTTCCGCGGCACACCGGGTGACGGCATCGACGGCTATGCCACCGAATTCGCCTTGCGGACGGCCACCGACTTCACGCTTGCCCCACGCGGATGGAACCATGCCGAGGCCGCCACCATCACCACCGCCGGGCTGACCGCCTGGCGCGCGCTGGTCGTCGATGGCCAGCTCAAGGCGGGCGCCACCGTGCTGGTGCTAGGCACGGGTGGTGTGTCAATCACCGCGTTGCAATTGGCGAAGGCAATGGGCGCGCGGGTCATCGTCACCTCGTCCTCCGACGACAAGCTGGAACGGGCACAGGCGCTGGGTGCCGACGACGTGATCAACTACCGGCAAGTACCCGAATGGGGCAAGCGCGTTTTGGAGCTGACCGGGGGCCGGGGTGTGGACCACGTGGTCGAGGTCGGAGGTCCGGGCACACTGGCGCAATCAATCAGGGCCGTGCGCGTGGGCGGCCACATCGCCCTGATTGGCGTACTCACCGGCCATCAGGGCGAAATTCCCAGCACATTATTGATGGCAAAACAGGTTCGCCTGCAGGGCCTGATCGTCGGCAGCCGCCGGGACCAGCAGGATTATGTTGCGGCGCTGGAGCAGACCGGCATCCGCCCCGTGATCGACCGCAGTTTCCCGCTCGAACAACTGGAAGCCGCTTTCCGCTTCCAGGAAAGTGGCTCGCACTTCGGCAAGATCGTCGTCGAATGGTGAGTGGCGGCCAATGCCGCAAGATGCAGCCGCGTGAAATCAGGGTAACGACACACGATCACACGCCGGCCTCTCACCCGAACCGCGCCCGCAATATCTCCGTCAGCATGTCGAACACCAGCAGCACCCGCGCAGGCGTGAGGCTGCGGTGCGGGCGGTAGACATACATGATCCAGTGATCCCGCTCGATCTCGGGCAACAGTTCCACGACCTTGCCCGCGCGTATCTCCGGCATGCAGTAGCCATCCAGAAGGCAGGCACAGGCGCGGCCCGACAGTACCGCCTGCAGGGCACTGTAGCTGTCTGTGGCCAGAAACCGGGGGTTGCGCGGCACGAAGCCCTGCCGTTCATTGAAATACCAGCCCCAGGGTCGCCCGGTCTGGATATTGAGCAGGCTGGCAAGCGGGTAACGCTGTTGCAGGTCGTCGAGACTGGTCGGCTTGCCCAGACGCCTGACGAGCACAGGCGACGCGATGATGCAGTCACGCATGGTGGCAATGTCACGCACGATCAGGTTCCCATCATGCGCTGGCCCCACACGCACGCCCAGATCAATCTGGTCTTCGGTGATGTTCATGCGCACGGAATCCACCCGCCAGTCCAGCGTGATGTCCGGGTAGCCAGCAAGCCTCCCGAACAGTTCTCCCAGAATGACGGGATAATCCGGCAAGCGTGGCAACGCAACGCGCACCAGTCCGCTCATGCCGCTCTGCGGGACCTTGCTCCCGGAAAACAACGCCTCGCTGTCAGCCAGCAATTGCTGCGCACGCGGCAGTAGTTGCTGACCAAATTCGGTCAGCCGGATGCTGCGCGAATTCCGCTTGAACAGGCTGTCGCCCAGCTCCGTCTCCAGCTCGGCAATCACGCGCGTCACCACCTGCGGAGACACCGACATGCGCACGGCTGTCTCCCGAAAATGCAGCAGCTCGGCTGCCGTCACGAAATAACGAAGCGCTTCGAGCCGGTTGAACACGGACGCAGATTCTCCTTCATGCAGACGTGGCCTGGAACAGAGCCCAAAGGACGAGGATCAATGCTTGCAACAGACGCCCTTGCCGCATGAGCACCCTGAACGGAATCACCTTCATCCTTCCCCGGAAAAATGCCGATGACAGCCGCACTCGGCCACAAAGAGGGATAACGACACGCGAAAACCACGAATACATCGAGCCAGTCACACCAGACATTCCACTCAAAGGAACGGTGCATTCCTGATTCGTTCATTGTACAGGAACGATAACGCGCCTATGATCGGATCATCAATCAGGAGGAGCAGGATGAAAACCCGAAAACTTGGCACACAGGGACTGGAAGTCTCGGAAATCGGCCTGGGCTGCATGGGCATGAGCTTCGGCTATGGCACCACCATCTCCGAATCCGAGGCCGGCGCTTTAATCCGGCAGGCATTCGACGGCGGCGTCACCTTCTTCGATACCGCGGAGGTGTACGGCCCCTTCACCAACGAGGAAGTGGTTGGCAAGGGAGTGGCACCGTTCCGCGAAGACATCATCCTTGCCACCAAATTCGGCTTTCGCAACGGCAACGCCACCGAAGGGCTGGACAGCAGCCCAACAAACATCCGCAAGGTGGCCGATGAATCGCTCCGGCGGCTGCAAACCGACCGCATCGACCTGTTCTACCAGCATCGTGTGGACCCGAACGTGCCCATCGAGGACGTGGCCGGTACGGTGAAGGATCTGATCGCCGAAGGCAAGGTGAAGTACTTCGGCCTGTCCGAGGCCGGCACCGACATCATCCGTCGCGCACACGCCGTGCAACCCGTGTCCGCACTGCAAAGCGAATACTCGATGTGGTGGCGTGAGCCCGAAGCGGAAATCCTGCCGCTCCTCGAAGAACTCGGCATCGGCTTCGTGCCCTTCTCGCCGCTCGGCAAGGGTTTCCTCACCGGCGCCTTCAATGCCGACACGACATTCGCCGCAGGAGATTTCCGCGCCACCGTGCCCCGTCTGCAACAGGAAGCGCTCAAGACAAATCTGGCACTGCTGGATGTCATCGAAAAAACCGCACAGGCGAAGCAGGCCACCAAGGCGCAGATTGCGCTTGCCTGGGTGCTGGCGCAGAAACCCTGGATCGTGCCCATTCCCGGCACCACCAAGGCGCATCGTCTTGCAGAAAACCTGGGCGCCAGCAACGTGACCCTGAGCCCCGACGAACTGCAACGCCTCGACGCCGCCCTGCAGGCCATCACAGTCGTTGGCGACCGCTATTCACCTGCCGCACAGGCGATGATCAATCGCTGAAAGCCCTAACCTGTTCCCTCACGCAGAGCACAGAAAAGCGGGAGCCTTCATCCGCCGGGAAGCACACGTACCCAAGCGGAAGCCTTGATCCATCAGGATGCGCACACGCTTCTCTGAACGCACGCCGTTTCACACGCGCTCCGTCCAGGGCGGAAAATCAGATTCTTCAGAACAGAGCCAGAACCATGACAAGCAGGAAACACACACCTAATCGTGACGACATGCTCCCTCGTGGCGCGCTGGCGGGCGGCAGGCTCGCGCGCGTGGTGGCCCTGGCGCTCATCACGGCCTCCGGCCTTGGGGCCTGCAGCACCTCACCCACCACTCCCGACGCAATGTCCACAACACCCGGGAAAATGCTTGCATCTGCCAGCCAGCCCATCACCCTCACGGAGCAAGGCAGCTTTGCCGTGGGCGGCAAGGTCGTTACCAGCCCCGGCAAGTACACCCAATATCCCGAGGTCACGAAAAAGGACAGCAATGCCTTCTGGGATGTGTACAAGGATTCGGTGAAGGCCGGTGGCCAGACACTGCACGGCGATCACGCCAGCATCTTCTATCAGATTCCGGCCAATCCGAAGAAATACCCGCTGGTCTTCCTGCATGGCGCGGGTCAGTCGGCACGGACCTGGCAAACCACACCCGACGGCCGCGAAGGCTTCCAGAACATCTTCCTGCGCCAGGGCTTCCCCGTCTATCTGGTGGACCAGCCGCGTCGCGGCCAGGCCGGACGCACCACGGTCGCACCAGCCATGCCGCTCGACACGCCGGATGACCAGTTCTGGTATGCGCAGTTCCGCATCGGTGTCTGGCCCGAACGCTTCAGGGGCGTGGCCTTTCCTGAAGACAGGGCCGCGCAGGAACAGTTCTTCCGCCAGATGACGCCCGATACCGGTCCCTTCGATGCCGGCGTGATCACCGACAGCATGGTGAAGCTCTTCGAGCGCACGGGCGATGCCATCTTCGTGACCCACTCCGCCGGCGGCGTCATCGGCTGGCTGACGGCGCTGGCCAGCCCGAAGGTGAAAGGCATCGTCGCTTTCGAACCGGGCGCGTTCCCCTTCCCCGAAGGCGAAGCCCCTTCCACCATCCGGAACCGTTTTGGTGATGTGGCCCCCATCACCGTTCCGGCTGCACGGTTCAAGGCCATCACCCGCGTGCCCATCCTCATCTATTTTGGTGACTTCATTCCCGAACAGCCCACCGGGGAACAGGGCGCAGACCAGTGGCATGCGCGCCTGACGATAGCCCGCCAATGGGCCGAGGTGGTGAACCGTCATGGCGGCAACGTGAAGGTGGTCCGTCTGCCCGATGAGGGCATCAGGGGCAACACGCATTTCCCGATGTCCGACCTGAACAGCGCCGAGGTGGCACGACACATGGCCGCCTGGCTGAAACAGGAAAAACTGGATTGAGTGTGCGGTGAAACCATGAACAGAAGCCTTCTGACCGCTGCAGCGCTCGGCGTGGCGTCCACGGCGCCAGCCCTGGCCGACGAGATGACGATCAACCGCGCCGAGACCCTGAAATACGTCGACGCGCCACAAGCCCACTTCACCGGCAAGGCACGATTTGCGCCCTACCCGGCCATTCCCGGCAGCACAGACCGCAGCGCCATCGTCGAGTTCAGCCTCGGTGTCATCAACAACTGGCACACCCATACGCACGGCCAGTATCTCATCATCACCGAAGGCGTGGGCCGCGTGCAGGTCTGGGGCCAGCCGATCCGGACCGTGAGGAAGGGTGATGTGGTCTGGTTTCCACCGGACGTGAAGCACTGGCATGGTGCCGCCGAAGACAGCACCATGAGCCACATTGCCATCGCGCCCAGGGGCGAACAGAACAAGACGACCTGGCTGGAACGGGTCGATCTTCCTGCCGCCGCAACCGCCAAGCCCGCTGCACCTGCTGCGGGCAGAGCGGGCAGCTTGCCTCCCATCCACCTCAGCGAAGCGGAAAAACAGAAACACGTTCAGACCACGCCGCTCACGGAACGACAGCTTGCCATCGTTCCGATTGCAGGACTTTCGGCCACCGGCGACCTGGAACGACTGAAACCGGCGATTGCACAGGGGCTCGACAAGGGTCTGACGGTGAGCGAAGTGCGGGAAATATTCGCCCACCAACATGCCTATGCCGGCTTTCCGCGGGCACTCAACGGCATCATCACCCTGCAGACGGTATTGAAGGAACGCGCAGCCGCAGGCGTTCGGGATGAAGCCGGCCAGGACGCCGCACCGCTGACCAATCCCGACTATTACCGGCTGGGTCGAGAAACCCTGCTGACGATGGGCAACGACAAGGCTGCCAACAGCGTGCTGTTCGACTTTCCGGGCATCGATCATGCGCTGAAGGCCCACCTGTTTGGCTACCTGTTTCACCGCGACAATCTGGCCTTCGTCGATCGACAGCTCGTCACCGTATCCACGCTCGCGGCACTGGGCAATGTCGAACCGCAGCTCACGTCGCACCTGAAGAACACGCAACACCTCGGCGTCAGAACCGCCGACCTGGGCCGCGTCTTCGATGTACTGGAAAAGGATGTGAACCCCGGCATGGCCGTCAACGCCCGCCGGCTGCTGCAGAAGCGATGAACATGCCTCGCTCCTGCATCGGTTCGTCAGGTTCCGGCTTCAGGCCGGTGACACCAGAATCTTCACCTGACTTTTTTCCTTCACCAGTGCCTCGAAGCCTTCCTCGACGATCTCGTCGAGGCGGATCCGTTTGGTGACGAGCTTTTCCCTGGAAAAATAGCCCATTTCCATCAGCTTCAACACCGACGGGAACATGTCGCGGTAGGCGATGATACCCCTGACGGTCTTTTCCTTGATGACGATCTCGTTGGGGTGAATCGAGGCTTCGCCTTCCCAGATGCTGACGATCACGCATTCGCCATCGTTGTGCACCGATTCGATGGCCTGCTTCAGCACAGGCGCAACCCCGGTCACTTCAAAGGACACATCTGCCCCCAGGCCGGTAGCCTGCCGGATGGCAGCCACGGCATCGGTGCTGACCGGGTCGATGACGATTGCTCCCAGCGAACGTGCCTTTTCCTGACGCTCGGGCGAGATTTCCACCGCATAGATGTCCGACGCACCAGCCGCGCGCAATGCCTCAATCACCAGCAATCCGATGGGGCCGCATCCGAATACCGCGGCGGAGTCGCCCGCCTTCAGCTTGCTGCTTCTCACCGCATAGAGGGCCACGGCTGCCGGTTCGGTCAGTGCGCCCTGCTCATAGTCGATGCTGTCGGGCAGCTTGTGGGCCAGCTCCGCATCCACCACGCAAAACTCGGCAAAACCGCCATCACTGGCAAGCCCCACGAAACCGAGATTCGGATCGAGGTTGTATTTGCCTTTCAGGCCATTGGCGGCCAGGATGGGCTCCACCGTGACCCGATCACCCTTCTTCAGCCGGCTCACATCAGCGCCAACCTCAACGATTTCACCCGAGAATTCATGCCCCATCGTCAGAGGCGCCTTGCGATGCGAATAAGGGTGCTCAGCATTTACCGGGATGAAGATGGGGCCTCCCAGATATTCATGCAGGTCACTGCCGCAAATGCCAGTGAACTTCACCGCAATCTTCACCTGATGCGCTTCAACGTCCGGAACCGGCACATCTTCCACGCGAATGTCCTTCTGTCCATACCAGCGGGCTGCTTTCATGTCTGTCTCCTCTCGTCATGGCCCCTTCAAGGCTTGCGCGAGTCCGCTCCGGCCACCGGACATGTCGGCTGCGCCGCCCCACCCCGTATCACCGCAGTCGTCACCCTCCTTGCGGGGGCATGTAAAAACTATAAGCATGTCCGCTTCCCGCCATCCGGAAAAGGTCATGTGCGATGTAAGGGGAAGTTCATCAAGACCAGAAAGGTCGTGGTGGCCACATGCGGGATTGTTGCCCCACCCAGCCGCCTCGGCGCCAGAGCATGCCATGAACTGATTCGTCCCCGCGCTGGCCCCAAAACCGTGTGCTGGCAGGGCGCCATACGCCGTCATCAAGGCTGGCTGCCTTGCCAGGCATGGCAACGCAGTCCCACGCGCGGTTTTTGGAGCAGCCCGCACGGAAAGCCCCCGGCAGGCGGCCGCCCCCTGCGCCACGCCGAAGTCTGCCGGGCACTGAAGCCTGCCGGGCACCTTTTCCTGGGAAAAAACGTGCCATCAGCACATTTTTCCTAGGAAAAACGCAAAAACCACCCGTATCTGCCAGTTTTCCCGACACCCCAGGGCCATCCGCTTCTGCCTCCATCAAGGCCGCGGAGCGCGCTATTGCGCCCAAGTGCCAGTCGAGGCCCCCCTTTTGACCATTGACCTGCCATTTCAATTTTGCCTATGATGACAAGCGGCAGAAACCATGACCCCGGACTGGCTGCCAAGAGCCTTCAGCCCCCAGCCCTTCCCTCGGAGCAAAGTTCATGAAACCCCTCGCCTCCACGTCACAGCATGATCAGGTAATCGGTGCCCATGAAGCGCAAAACCGCATGTCCGAGTTGCTGCGTCAGGTCGATGCGGGCCAGAGCTTCACCATCAAGGTGCAGGAGCGTCCCGTTGCACGGCTGATTCCTGTCGCGGCCGATGCAGCCGACACCGCTCAGGCCGTTGCCGACATGCAGGCGTTCATGCGGCGCCAGAAGAACACCATACCCGCCATGAGCGCAGCCGAATTCGACGAACTGCGTCGGGCAGACCAGCGTTGACACAAACCAGGAGATACTCGCCAGAAAACACGCTCTCTCCGCCTACGACGCAGCCTACCTGGACCTCAGCATCCGCACGCACACACCGCTTGCCACACTGGATGAAGATCTCCAGAAAGCTGCAAAAGATGCCGGAACCATGCTGTTCATTTAAGCCCCCAGGAAACTCTCAAAGCAATACCGATAACGCCTGCCGGAGATCCTTCAGATACTCCTTTAAAGATCGCGTTGATTCTGAACAGAGCCTTCTCTGACAGGACTCACCTTCCGCGATGTCAAGTATTCAAGCACCCGACTTGCCGCCGCCAAGCCCATCGCCGCGGTAACGGTGACAAGCGAGCCATAGCCAGCGCAGGCGAGCGGCATGCCGCCACCGACGGTAACGCGGGTACCGACACTCTGTTCTCGGGAGAAGATGGCTTCCACGCCGAAGCGAGGCGCCAGACCCTTGCTGCCGGCACGTTTTTTGGCACCGGCTGAGCGCGCAACAGCCTGAGCGCCATTCACGCTTGCCTCTGATGCAAGACTGCCGCCGCTTGCAGCGGGGACAGCCCGCCCTTCCGCAGCCGTCTTTGTCACGGCCGGCAAACCATCGCCTCGCGCAAAACCATGATGCTTGCGCAGGCGTGCGCGCACCGATGACAGCAGTGCGTCGCCCTGTGTGCGGGCCAGGTCATCCACCTGCAATTGCAGGGGGTCGGTGCGACCACCTGCCGCGCCACAGACGACGACGGGCAGCTTGCGGGCCACGCACCAGGCGATGAGGGAGGCCTTGGCGGACACGGCGTCGATGGCGTCGATGACGGCATCAGCATCGGCGGGGATGAGTGCATCTTCCTCGCCCGGCTCAATAAAGGCATCGACGGTGTGTACCGTGATGTCGGGCGAAATCTCGCGGATGCGTGCCGCCATGACATCGACCTTGGCAGCGCCCACCGTGCTGCTCAGCGCATGCACCTGCCGGTTGATGTTGGATTCAGCCACGTGATCGAGGTCGATGAGCGTGAGCGTGCCGACGCCGCTGCGCGCGAGCGCCTCGGCCGCCCACGAGCCCACACCGCCAATGCCGATGACGACGACGTGCGATTGCCACAAACGCTGCACACCCTCGTCGCCATAGACACGCGATACGGAAGAAAAACGACGCGACCCGGAGATGTTTTCACTCATGGGGAACCTGTGCAAATTCCTTGTCGAAAAGATACCCTGACACCGTACCAGGGTGCCGGGTCGAAGTCGAAGTCGGGGTCGGGGTCGGGGTCG
>JAUNHU010000016.1:29613-38192 GCA_030523825.1 Lautropia sp.
TAGGCATAGGCATAGGCATAGGCACGATCATGCCAGCACACACGACATTGCCACATCAGCGGTCACACGACCGAATGCCAATCGGCACCGGAGAATGAACTTGCCGGCGCCATATCACCGGGCTCCAGGCTCAGTCCCCTCGGATAGCCAAGGTGCCGCGATGACCATCTGGCCTGATTCGCCCCCCAACACCGCGGACTTCTGCTCATCGCGCACCCGCCTTCCCCGCTCCAGCCAGAATCATCACGCCGGCAATGACGACGGCGGTGCCGACGAGCTGCAGCCAGCCGACGGGTTCGCCGAGAACCATCGCGCCAAGGAAGATGGTCCAGACCGGGCCGATCATGCCGACCTGCGCGCTCCTGCCGGCGCCCAGGCGGGCCACCGATGCGTTGATGAGAAACAGCGGCATCACGGTGCAGAAGATGGCGGTGGCAAGCGCGATGCCCTGCACTTCCCACGGTTGCCGGAACAGCAGACTGCCGCGCAGCAGCAGTGCCTGCGCCACGCAGAATACGCAGGCCACCAGGGTTGCCCAGGCGGTGAGGCGCATGGAGCCCAAGCGCTTGATCATCTCGCCGGCGTTGACCAGATAGAAGGCATAGCTGAGGCAACTGGCCAGCACCAGCACGCTGCCCAGCCCGATGTTGTCGTTGGCGCCCACGTCGATGTCGTGCAGGTAGACCATCACGACACCAAGATAACTGACGGCCAGCGCCAGCCATTGCCGGGCGCTGACGGATTTCCCCAGCCAGAAGATGGAGAGCAGCAGCACGAAGGTGGGGCCGAGGTAGAGCAGCACGCGCTCCAGGCCCACCGACAGGTATTGCAGCCCGAGAAAATCCAGATAGCTGGCGAGGTAATAGCCGGAAAAGCCCAGGCCGATCACACGCAGCCAGTCGTGTTGCTGCCAGACGGATGGAGCGGACAGGAATGATGTTGGGCTGCGCATCCCTTCCCGACGCTGCTCGAACACGGCATCTTCTGCCCCGCTCGAACTGACACCATTTGCCGGTGTGGATGCGCGCACAGACTGCAATCCCCCGTTCCTGTCTTCGGGCTTCGCGCCCACGTCAGGCACCGGGTGACTGGTTGCAACAGGCGCAACCCGATTCCGGGAAAAAGTCCCTGCTGCCCACCGGCACAAGGCCGCCCCGTCGGCACGCCATGCCACCCAGGCAAAGAAGGGTGCGGCCCACAGCATGCGCAGGCCGAGAAAGGTTTCGGTATCGACGCCGTGGCCGTAGGCCAGCTTGATGAGAATGCCCTTGCCGGCAAACAGCATGGCCCCCAGTACGCCGTACAGGAGGCCGGTACGCTCGTCGGAGGAAGTCACTTGCGTCCGGTGAGCGAGCCCAGAATGCCGCGCACCAGCGCACGGCCCACCTGCGAGCCCATCGTGCGCATCATGCTCTTGGCAGCGGTTTCCAGCACGGAATCGTTGCGGCTGCTGGTGGAGCGTGCGCGCGTGCCGCTGCTGCGGCCACCGGCACCACTGGCGGCACCGCCCAGCAGGCTGCCGAGCGCTTCCTCGAAGAAACCGCCACCCTGCGACTGCTGTGCCGGCTGTTGCCCCTGGGCTCCGCCCTGAACACCGCCGCCGGGCTGTTCACTTGCCTCGCCGGCCTGGGCAGCAGCGGCACGGTTACGCAGCACCTCGTAGGCCGACTCGCGGTCCACCTGCTGATCGTATTTTCCGGCCATGCCGGAACCCTGCAGCAGGGCCTGGCGTTCTTCGGCCGTGGCCGGGCCGATGCGCGAACCCGGCGGCACGATCCAGACCCGCTCGACCATCGTCGGGCTGCCCTTGGGATCGAGGAAAGACACCAGTGCCTCGCCCACACCCAGTTCGGAAATGGCCTGTTCGGCATTGAAGGCCGGGTTGGCACGCATGGTTTCGGCAGCCGACTTGACGGCTTTCTGGTCGCGCGGGGTGAAGGCGCGCAGCGCATGCTGCACGCGGTTGCCCAACTGGCCCAGCACGGTTTCGGGCACGTCCAGCGGATTCTGGGTGATGAAGTAGACGCCAACGCCTTTCGAGCGGATCAGGCGCACCACCTGTTCGATCTTGTCGAGCAGGGCCTTGGGCGCGTCGTCGAACAGCAGATGGGCCTCGTCGAAGAAGAACACCATCTTCGGCTTGGCGGCATCGCCCACTTCGGGCAGGTTCTCGAACAGCTCGGCCAGCAGCCACAGCAGGAAGGTGCCGTAGAGCTTGGGCGAATTCATCAGCTGGTCGGCCACCAGAATGTTGACCATGCCCTTGCCCTGGGCGTCGGTGCGCATCATGTCAGCCAGATTCAGCATCGGCTCGCCGAAGAAGCTGTCGGCGCCCTGCTGTTCCAGCGTGAGCAGGCCGCGCTGGATGGCGCCGATGGATGCGGACGAGACGTTGCCGTATTCGGTGGTGAACTGCTTGGCGTTTTCACCGACGAACTGCAGCATGGCACGCAGGTCCTTGCTGTCGAGGATGAGCAGGCCGTTGTCGTCGGCCACCTTGAAGACGAGATTGAGCACGCCTTCCTGGGTTTCGTTGAGGCCCAGCATGCGCGCAAGCAGCAGCGGCCCCATGTCGGACACGGTGGCGCGCACCGGATGGCCGGCCTTGCCGAACACGTCCCACAGCGTGACCGGGAAGCCGCCGAAGACCGGAGCCGGCAGCTTGTACTTGTCGAGCCGCTCCTGCAGCTTGGGCGACATCTGCCCGGCCTGCGAGATGCCGGTGAGATCGCCCTTCACGTCGGCCATGAAGACCGGCACGCCGATGGACGAGAAGCGCTCGGCCAGCTGCTGCAGGGTGACGGTCTTGCCGGTGCCGGTTGCGCCGGTGATGAGGCCGTGGCGGTTGCCAAGCGCGGGCAGCAGGCCGGTTTCGACGCTGTCGTTCTTGCCGATCAGCAGGGGAGGCAGTGCATCAGACATCAGGTCGGAGCTCCAATGAGTGAAAGTGGCGATGCTAAAATCCAGATGGCTTTACGGGATGCCTCCTGCCCACGTGGCAGGAATCTCCGGTTTTTCTGACCGGCGGGCGGCAATCCGTGGCGCCTGATCCGGCTATCTTAGCCCGGAATGTTCTCCAGCGGCGTTTCTGAAACGGTTCTCCACGAACGAGGCCGGCCTGGCCCTGGCACCCGCCCCGAAAGCGGCGTGAGCGCAACGGCGCGCCACGAACCGACCCGGCGGGCAGCCGATGCCACGAGCCTTCCCCTGCCCGAAAGATGGGGCGGCGGGTGGCCTGGCCGATGGGCATTCGTGCCCGCGTGAAGTCCGCAATGGCTGCCTGCCAGACGACCGCCCCACCACCCGCACACCAAAGGACTTACCTATGGCCGGCCATTCCAAGTGGGCCAATATCCAGCATCGCAAGGGACGACAGGATGCCAAGCGCGGCGCCCTGTTCACGCGACTCATCAAGGAAATCACCGTTGCCGCCAAGATGGGTGGCGGCGATCCCGCCATGAACCCGCGTCTGCGGCTGGCGATGGAAAAGGCAGCCGACGGCAACATGCCCAAGGACACGGTGCAGCGCGCCATCCAGCGCGGTGCGGGCGGTCTCGAAGGCGTGAACTACGAGGAAATCCGCTACGAGGGTTATGGCATTGCCGGCGCTGCCGTCATCGTCGACTGCATGACCGACAATCGCACCCGCACGGTGGCCGATGTGCGTCATGCGCTCTCCAAGCATGGCGGCAACCTGGGCACCGATGGCTCGGTGGCCTTCCAGTTCCTGCATTGCGGCCAGTTCATCTTTGCCCCCGGCACCGATGAGGACAAGCTGATGGAAGTGGCGCTCGAAGCCGGTGCGCAGGACATCGTGAGCAACGATGACGGTTCGGTCGAAGTGATTACCGAGCCGGCCGATTTCATGGCCGTGAAGACCGCACTGGAAGGCGCCGGCCTGAAGGCCGAAGTGGCCGAGATCACGATGAAGCCGCAGAACGAGATGGAACTCACCGGCGACGACGCCGTGAAGATGCAGAAGATTCTCGATGCACTCGACAACGTGGACGACGTGCAACAGGTATATACCAACGCCGTCTTTGCCGAAGGCTGAGCCTGATGCGGCGGGCAACGGGCACGCCGATGCAGTCCTCCACCGCATCGGCGCCCCGTTTCCCGCACCGACAGCCGGCCTGCGTGAATCCGCACGCCACCGCTGTCAGCCGCCCCCCTGCCCCTGGCCGAATGGCCGATACTGACGAACCGGAGACCCTGCCTGCCCCATGTACCTCGCACACCCGGCAGACAGGCCCCACCCAACCTGATTTCTGGATATTTTCATGGCAGCCACCAAACGATGCCTGGTCATTGGCAGCGGCGGACGCGAACACGCGATCGCACTGACACTCGCCCGCTCCCACGCCTTTGAAACCGTTTTCGTCGCCCCCGGCAATGCCGGCACGGCACTGGAACCCGGCATCCGCAACCTGCCCGTGAGCAACATCGACACGCTGGCACTGTTTGCCGAACGCGAGAACCTGCAGTTCACCGTGGTGGGCCCCGAGGCGCCACTGGCCGAAGGTCTGGTCGACAGGTTCCGTGAGCGGGGTCTGCCGGTGTTCGGCCCCACCCAGGCCGCTGCCCGGCTCGAATCGTCGAAGGATTTCGCCAAGAGCTTCATGAAACGGCACGGCATCCCCACGGCGGCTTACGAGACCTTCACCGACCCGGCTGCCGCAAAGGGCTACATCAGCCGTCAGGGGGCCCCCATCGTCGTGAAGGCCGACGGCCTGGCTGCCGGCAAGGGCGTGGTGGTTGCGCAGACGGAGGAAGAAGCCCACGCGGCAGTCGACCAGTTCCTCGGGCCGAAACCGGAGGCCGGTGCCCGGGTGGTGATCGAAGCCTTCCTCAGTGGCGAGGAAGCCAGCTTCATCGTGATGGCAGACGGCACGAACGTGCTGGCGCTGGCCACCAGTCAGGACCACAAGCGTCTGCTGGATGGTGACCAGGGCCCCAACACCGGCGGCATGGGCGCCTATTCGCCCGCGCCGGTCATCACGCCCGACCTGCATGCCCGCGCACTGCGCGAGATCATCCACCCGGTCATCCGCGGCATGGCGGCCGAGGGCACGCCCTTCACCGGCTTCCTGTATGCCGGCCTGATGATCGGCGAGGACGGCAGCCTGAACACGCTGGAATTCAACTGCCGGCTGGGCGACCCGGAAACTCAGGCGATCCTCAGCCGCCTGCGCACCCCGCTGGGCAAGCTGATCCAGGCCGGCATCGACGGCAGGCTGGATCAGGTGGAAGCCGACTGGGACCGCCGCAGCGCGCTCTGCGTGGTGCTGGCCGCAGCCGGCTATCCGGGCACGCCCGAGAAAGGCGCCGTCATCACCGGCCATCCGGCCAACGGGCATGCCGACAATACCGACCTGTTCGTCTATCACGCCGGCACGGCACGCCAGGGAGACGACATCGTCACCAGCGGCGGCCGCGTGCTGGGCGTGACCGGGCTGGGCGATTCGCTGAAGCAGGCGCAGGCCCGCGCCTATGAAGGGGTTCGCAGCATTCATTTCAACGGCATGCAGTACCGTAACGACATCGGCCACCGCGCCCTGCCCGCCAACCGAGGCAACTGAGGCCGGGACGAAAGCCCGGCGCTGCCGGGCTGCGTGCCGGGTAACCGCCGTACCGTGGCCTGTCGGCCGGCTGCAGCCGGTACGGGCCAGTTCATCCAACCGCCTTGCCACTCCCTGACATGACAGACTCCGCCACGCCCATCGACCACGATGCCATCGCCACCTGGTTTGCCGGTCTGCAGGATCGCATCGTTCGCGGTCTGGAAGGCGTGGACGGCGGCCGTTTCCTGCGCGATGCCTGGCAGCGCACGCCATCGGCCCCGGCCGGCAGTGGCGCACCGGGCGCAGCCGGCGCAACGCAGCAAGCCACGGCCTCTCCAGCAGGAACGGCCGGTGTGGCGGCCGCTTCACCTGCCGCCGCACAGGGCTCACCCACCGTCAGCCAGCCCACCGGCTCGCTGGGTGGCGGTGGCATCAGCTGCGTCATCGAGGACAGCAAGGTCTTCGAGCGCGGCGGCGTGCTGTTTTCCGATGTGCGGATGAATGCCCTGCCTGCCACGGCCTCGGCCCACCGCCCGCAACTGGCCGGGCGGCCGGCACGCGCCACCGGGGTATCGCTGGTGCTGCACCCGCGCAACCCCTACGTGCCCACCGTGCACATGAACGTGCGCAGCTTCGTGGCCCCGGCCACGAAACCCGGTGAAGAAACCGTCTGGTGGTTTGGCGGGGGCATGGATCTCACCCCCTATTACGGCGAGGAAGAAGACTGCCGGCATTTCCACCAGACCTGCGCCGACGCGCTGGCCCCCTTCGGCCCGCAGCATTACCCGGCAATGAAAGCCTGGTGCGACCGCTATTTCTTCCTGAAGCACCGCAACGAGGCACGCGGCATCGGCGGCATCTTCTTCGATGACCTGAACCAGCCCGATTTCGACACCGCCTGGGCGCTCACGCAGAGCGTGGGCGAGCATTTCCTGAAAGCCTATCTGCCCATCGTCGAGCGCCGGGTGAACACCCCTTATGGTGAGCGCGAGCGCAATTTTCAGGCGCTGCGGCGCGGGCGCTATGTGGAGTTCAACCTGGTGCTGGACCGCGGCACGCTGTTCGGTCTGGCCTCGGGCGGACGCACCGAATCCATCCTGTGCTCGATGCCCCCGCGGGCCGACTGGCGCTATCAGTATCAGCCCGAAGCCGGCACGCCGGAAGCGCGTCTCTACACCGATTTCCTGCCCGCACGGAACTGGCTATGAGCAATCGCCCCGTCAAGCGCATCGGCATCCTCGGCGGCAGCTTCGACCCCATCCACGTGGGTCATCTGGCGCTGGGGCAGGCAGCCATCAGCGCCATGAAACTCGACGAGCTGGTGCTGGTGCCCAGCGGCTATGCCTGGCAGAAAAAGGGCCACCACGCCTCGGCGCGCCACCGTCTGGCCATGCTGCGCCTGGCAATGGCCTCGCTGCCGGCCAGTGCCACCCAGGGCACCCACTGGCAGATCGACGAGCAGGAGATGATCCGCAACGGCCCCAGCTACACCATCGAGACGCTGAAGACCCTGCGCGAGCAATATGGCCCCAAGGCCGTGCTGATCCTGATCATCGGCAGCGACCAGTTCCGCAATCTCGACAGCTGGTATTGCTGGACGCAATTGTTCGATTACGCCCACATCGCCGTCACCCAGCGGGAACGGGTGCCGCTGACCGATCTGCCGCCTGCCATCGAGGAGCTGCTGACGAAGCGCGGCACTGGTACCCTGCCCGCCACACCCTCGGGCAATGTGCTGTTCTTCCGCATGCCAGCCGTGCCGGTGTCTGCCACGCAGTTGCGCAAGCAGCTGGCCGCCGGCCAGCCCGTGAACGGCCTGTTGCCGATGGGCGTGGAAGCCTACCTGCGCCGGCACCGCCTCTACGGGGCCGATGACACGCCACCGGGCGCTTCGTCATCCGCCACGGATGATGGTGACGTGCCCGACACCCCCTCCTCCGATCACTGACCCCTTTTCATCCCTTTTCCACACCATGAGCATCCAGGAATTGCAGACCCTGGTCGTCGACGCGCTCGACGACGTGAAGGCCCAGGACATCCGCGTGTTTGACACCAGCAAGCTGTCCGACCTGTTCGACAGCGTGGTGGTGGCCACCGCCACCTCCAACCGCCAGACACGTGCACTGGCAGCCAACGTCCACGACAAGGTGAAGGCGGCCGGCTACCCGGTGGTGTCCACCGAGGGCGAGGAAACCGGCGAATGGGTGCTGGTCGATCTGGGCGACATGATCGTCCACATCATGCAGCCCACGATCCGCGCCTACTACAACCTGGAAGAACTCTGGGGCGAAAAGCCGGTGGAGCTGACGAAGCTGCGTCCGACCACGGCCGGCAAGACGCCTGCGCGCAGTCTGGGGCTGAAGCCGGCGGCAGCACAGGAAGACTGAACGAAAGCTCCTTGTACGTGCGGGGCAAAACGCCCGCACCGCAAGGATTCCGGACGCTTTCAAGGGATGGACGACACGACCATGCACGCCCGGAGAGGCATTCCCGCACCGGATGAATTCCCCCGGGGGAACATGAACATCATCATGCCACCGACCACAGTCACATCATGCTGATACGGATCATCGCAGTAGGCCAGCGCAGCCCGAAATGGGTGGACGAGGCCGTGGGCGACTACCTGAAGCGTTTTCCGAAGGAAATCCAGGTCGAGCTGGTGGCGGTGAAAACCGAAACCCGCACCGGCGACCCCACGCGGCGCACCGAGGCCGCCACGGCGACGCTGATGGCGCGCGAGGCGCAGCGCCTGCGGGAGAAGATTCCCGCACGGGCGCGGGTGGTGGTACTGGATGAACACGGCGACGACCTGCGCACCACGGCGCTGGCCGAACGGCTGCAACGCTGGCAACAGGCATCAGACCCGGTGGCAATACTGATTGGTGGCCCGGACGGGCTGAACACCAGCCTGAAAAGGGAAGCGGCGGAACGCATCCGCCTGTCGAGCCTGACGCTGCCGCACGCGCTGGTGCGCGTGCTGCTGGCCGAGCAACTGTATCGTGCCTGGTCGGTGAACGC
>JAUNHU010000131.1 GCA_030523825.1 Lautropia sp.
CTGGAGCATCGCTGGCCCGAGGTGTCGCAAGCCTATGCCGAGGTCAACAAGCTGTTCGGCGACATCGTGAAGGTGACGCCGACCTCGAAGGTGGTGGGCGACATGGCGATCATGATGGTGGCCAACGACCTGACCCCGGAAGACGTGGCCGACCCGGCGCGCGAGGTGGCTTTCCCCGAAAGCGTGGTGTCGCTGTTCAAGGGCGAGCTGGGCTTCCCGCCCGATGGCTTCCCGGCCGAGCTGGGCCGCAAGGTGCTGAAGGCCGAGCCGCCGTCGATGTACCGGCCGGGTGACCAGATTGCACCGGTGGACTTCGGCGAGGTGAGAAAGCAGGCCGAGGCTGCCGCCTGCCGGCCACTGCAGGAGCGCGACATCGCCTCGTGGCTGATGTATCCGAAGGTGATGGCTGCCTACTGGGATCACGAGCGCCGTTACGGTGACGTGAGCCTGTTGCCCACGCCGGCCTACTTCTATGGCCTGCGAGAGCAGGAGGAAATCTCGGTCGAACTCGACCCCGGCAAGGCGCTGCTCATCAGTCTGCAGGGCACCACGGCACCGGATGCCGAGGGCTATGTCCAGGTCTTCTTCGAGATGAACGGCCAGCCGCGCACCGTGCGGGTGCGTCATGCCGACTCGATGGCGCTGGCGCAGGTGCGCGAGCGTGCCGACAGTGCCAACCCGCTGCATGTGGGCGCGCCGATGCCGGGCATGGTGGCCACCGTGCTGGTGAAGTCCGGTCAGAAGGTGAAGGCCGGCGAGCCGCTGCTCTCCATCGAGGCCATGAAGATGGAATCGCAGATCCGCGCCGAGCGTGATGGCCTGATTTCCCGGGTGTGCGTTGCGTCTGGTGAAACGGTGGCGGCGCATGATCTGCTGCTGGAATACGCCGCCAGCTGAGGCGGGGGCGGAGTTTGCCTGATTTGACAGCATCCGGCCCTCGACGGGCTCGGGTGTTGGCACAGCCGGCGGCTGAATCGGGTTAGAATCCGCCCTTATTTCCGCATTTCAAGGAAAGTTTTCCGCGTCTTGCGCGGAAAACAGCGATGTCGGCAGCGGTTTTGCCGACAGCCGATCCGGGCTTGCGCCCGACAGAAATCAGGCCGCATGAGCGCTTCGTTGCTCATGCCGGTCGACCCTCCTGCCGCAATCAGGCGTTTCAGGCGCTCGCCGGCCCCGCTTCCCGGGCTGGCCGTGCGCCTTTTGGGCCTGTTGTCAGGAGAATCCGGCCCGCATCATGGCCGGATGCAGCAAGTTTGATCAACAAGGGTGTGTCGCCAGCCGCCGTGCCGCTTCGCTTCGGGTTTGCCTGGCGGGCAGGGCATTTTGAACCAGCGGATTGATCCCTTCTCCATGATGCGTGGCATGACGATACGGATGACCCGGCTCAGCTCAAGAAAACAGAGGATTGAATGAATAAAAGTGAACTGATCGATACGATCTCCAGCGAAGCCGATATCAGCAAGGCCGCTGCAGAGCGCGCACTGACCTCCGCCATTGGCGCCATTATGCAGGCTGTTGCCAAGGGCGACCGCGTGACGCTGGTGGGCTTTGGCACCTTCCACGCCAGCAAGCGCGGCGAGCGTTCGGGCCTGAACCCGCGCACGGGCGAGCGGATCAGCATCGCGGCAGCCAACGTGCCGAAGTTCACGCCGGGCGCAGCCTTCAAGGAAGCCGTCAACGAGGGCAAGTGATGCCTTCCCCGTGCCGGATCGGGGTGCAGTCAGTGCGATCGCGCTGATGCAGCTCCGGCAGGCGCCGGCAGTATCGAACCCATCCCGTCATCCCGCCAACAGGGGTTGACCGGATGGGTTTTGTTTTGGTGTGCTGCGCTTTTACCTGTTTTGCCCTACTGCGGCAGCGGCTGCTGTTGCAGCCGGTCGAGCTGATCGCGCAGGTGCAGGATCTGGCCCTGCCAGTATTGCGGGGTGCCAAACCAGGGGAAGGCCGCCGGAAAGGCGGGGTCGTTCCAGCGCGCTGCCAGCCAGGCGCTGTGGCGGATCATTCGCAGCGTGCGCAGGCTTTCGATCAGCCCCAGCTCGCGCCGGTCGAAGGGGCGTATCTGCTCATAACCGTCGAGCAGTTCCTGCATGGCAACCGGGATCGTGCCCGGTAGTGCATCGTCGGCACTCCCCGATTGCAGGCCCGCTGCGTCGGCGATCATCCACAGGTCCTGCACGGCCGGGCCGCCGAGACAGTCATCCAGATCGACGAAGTGCGGGCCGTGCGCTTCGGTCCACAGCAGGTTGCCCAGGTGGCAATCGCCGTGCAGCCGAATCCAGCTGAAGTCGATGCCGGCGGGGTGCAGGTGCTGCTCGATCAGGTCTGTGCATTGTCGCGCCACGCTTTCCCAGCCGGCACGCAGATCCTCCGGCAGCCAGCCGCTGTCCAGCACGATTCCGATGGATTGCGAACAGTTGGCCTGCCCCTCGATGGCCGGCCGGGCGCTGAAGGCGTGTCGGGCACCCACCTGATGGATGCGGGCGATGAACTGACCAATCCGTTGACGCATGGCGGGGCCATGCCGGATGTTGTCCATTTCGGGAACCCGGCCGCCTTGACGTTGATAGATGGCGATGAAGTAACCGTGACTCTCGTAAAGCGTGTCTTTTACTGAATTCTGAATGCAGAATGCTGAATTACAACAATCTGGTGTGCTCTCATCGTCCTCTGCATCAATAATCACGCCCTCCAGCACGTCGCGCCAGTCCTGGAGTTCCTCTGCGGAGGCCGTCAGCATCTGGCGGGGCAGTGGCGCTGCCAGCGGAATCTCCGCCATCATCAGCTCGGTGGCAAAGGCATGTTCCTCCAGCAGCTGTTCGCGCTGCCAGCGACCGGGGCGATAGAACTTGGCGATGCGGCTTTCGCCGTTGTCCAGCCCCACCAGAAACACCCGGTTCTCGAAACTGTTGAGCGCCTGCAGGTGGCCGTCGCAGGGCAGGCCGATGTCTTCCAGTGCGGTCAGCACCACGTGGGGATCGAGGCGGGCAAAGGGGCGCTCGGCGTGTTCCGGCTGCCGGGCGGCAATGGGCAGCAGGCCGTCATTGGCGTCGGCTGTCGTGTTCCGTGCGGTCGTGCTGGCAGGGTGAACCGGCTCTGGCATGGCAGTCTCCCGTGAGGCGGCGTGCCGTCGGGCCGGCACGCATCAAGAATTCCTCGTATCCTAACGCGCCGTCGTCCTGCCTGACGATGGTGTTGCCAGAGCGTTCCCGGAGCAGGGGGCATTGCCGGGCATGGTGCATGTCGTGCACCGGGTTATCTTTGCGTTGGCCCCGGCATGGCGGCTCATCGGCGAAGCGCATGTGTTGCCCGCCTTCGACTACGAAGGCGTGGTGGCATTTTTTCGGGAGTTTTCCCCGTTATCAGGCACGCTTGTCGTCGTGCCCGGCCAGCAGGGCATCGACACGCGCCAGTGCTTCATCCCCGGATGCGGACAGGGTCGTGTCGCCATCAGGGCCAGTGGCGGCAGGCGCTGCCTGCCGGCGGGAAAAAACTCGCCACAGCACGAAGCCCCCAACCAGCAGCATCAGTGCCGGCCCCAGCCACAGCAGGGCGTTGCGCCACGACCAGGTGGGCCGGTACAGCACGAATTCGCCATAGCGATCGACCAGATGCTGTTTCACCTGCCGGTCGTCCAGGCCCTGCGCCATCAGGCGAACCACTTCGTGTCGCAGGTCGGCCGCCAGCGGCGCATGCGAGTCGAGCAGGTTCTGGTTCTGGCAGACGAGGCAGCGAAGCTCGGCCGCCAGCCCCCGAAAACGCGAGGTGCGCATCATGGCATCGGCGTTGGGGGGCAGGTCGTTGCCCGCGAGGGCTTCGGCGGCTGCGGGAGATGCGCTCGTGCCGGCGGGGGAGGCCGCCATCGTGGCTGGCGTTGTCATCAGACTGGCTGCGCCCAACAGCAAGGCCAGCAGCAGCGGGGCGGCCCGGCGGGGCAAAGCCGATGTCAGGGATCTCAGCGGGGTTTTCATGATGTCAGCGGCTGGTTTTCAGCGATTCGATGGCCGGCAGCAGGCGCTTGGTGAGCACATCCCGCGTGACGGCACCCACATGCTTGAAGCGGATGTTGCCCGCTCCGTCGATCAGGAAGGTTTCCGGCACCCCATACACCCCGAAGTCGATGGCGGTGCGGCCGCGCTCGTCCTGCACGATGTCGTCGAAGGGATTGCCATTGCGCCGCAGCCATCTGCGCGCATCGTCGGGCTTGTCCTTGTAATTCAGGCCAACCACGCGAATCGGGTGCTGCTCGGCGAGCTTCAGGAATTGCGGGTGTTCTTCGAGACAGGGCATGCACCAGGATGCCCAGATATTGAGGATGTAGGGCTCGCCCTTGAGCTGGCTGGCGTCGAGCTGAGCGGGGGCACCCTGTGCTGTTGCCACGGTGTGCGCCGGGGAGGGGGTTGGTGCGCCTGCCGCAGCATTGGCCGGAGCCTGGCCGGTGGAAGACACGGTGTTGCCGCCATCGGCCCCTGCTGGCGGCAGGGTCGGCGCCTTCTGTCCAAGGGTTGGCGGTACATCCGTCAGCCGCATCATGCGCCAGGCCGGTGCCGGCTTGCCGATCAGCGGCGAGGGAATCTCCTGCGGGTTGCGATCCAGTCCGCGCAGCAGGAAAACAGCCAGCCCGATGAACAGCAGGGCCGGAATCAGGAAACGCAGGGCGGGGCGGGAGGCGGGTTTCGGCATGGCAGAAATGATGGAAAAAAGCCCGGAACGGACGGGGCTCGCCAGGGGGCGGGCGTCTCGCGTCAGCAGAAGTCTACCTGTGCGCAGGTTTGGCGGTGTTTTGACCAGCGAAGGGGAGCCTGCCCATCCACTGGCGCCGGCAGAACCTGTCCACCGCAACGTACCTGCGGTTTAGCGCTGGCAGCGGCAATGCCGTCACGCGCACGGTGCGGCATTCCAGACCATCGCAGCGTGCGCAGTAATCTGTCCTGCGTCCGGTCGAAGTCTGGATCGCATGACGACCGGGTGGCACATCGATGTGACGCTTCAGTCTTTCCGCCGCCGCGCACGGCGATAACGTTTGTCGGCCATCGCAACGAAGCCCCCCAGCGCCATCAGCACGCAGCCCCCCCAGATCCAGTCGACGAAGGGCTTGATCCAGACCTGCACCGTCCAGCGGCCGTCAGGCAACAGTTCGCCCATCGACACGTAGACATCGCCCAGCAGCCCGCTGTCGATGGCGGCCTCGGTCTGGGTGGTGCCAGTGCTGGCGTAAACGCGCTTCTCGGGGTGGAGCACTTCAATGAGCTGCCCCTCACGCCGTACCTCGATGGCGGCCCGGACGGCCTGGTAGTTGGGGCCTTTGTGGTCGCCAACCCCTTTCAGGGTGAACGCATAGCCACCCAGCTCCATCTGGTTGCCGGGCGCCAGCGCCTCGTCGGCTTCGCGTTCCAGCGTCATCACGCCGGCCACGCCGATGACGAAGACGCCCACGCCGATGTGGGCCAGCAGCATGCCGTGGAAGGACGCGGGCAGCGCGCGGAAGCGTTGCCAGGCCGTGCGGCTGGCCGCATCCCGGCCGGCAGCGGCCACTGCCGAAGCCGCATCATCGCTGGCCGGGCGAATTGCACCCGATGCCACGCCGGCGGCGCCATCCGCCTGCGGTGTGGCCGTGCCTGCCTGCGCCGCGGCGTCGCCCGGTGCAGCGGAGCGCTCCCGTCCGCGCAGGCGCTCCAGTAGCAGCGCCAGCGACGAGGCAATGGCCCAGGCACCAATGAACACGCCCAGCGCAAACAGCAGGGCCCCGCCCACGCCGTGCCCGCCCTCGGCAGGCGGCGCCAGCCGGGCCGCGCTGAAGCGGTCGGTGAACACGGCGGTGGCCCCGGTAACGACGAGGCTGACGGCGAAAGCCCATTTCAGCTGTCGTGCCAGCTCGGGCACTGGCGCCTTGCGCCAGCGGGCTACCGGGCCAATGCCCATCAGGAACACGGCCGGAGCCATCAGTGGCACGAACACCGCCTCGAAGTAGGGCGGGCCGACCGAGATCTTGCCCATCTCCAGCGTGTCGAGCACCAGCGGATACATCGTGCCGAGGAATATGGCCGCGCAGGCCACCACCAGCAGCACGTTGTTGGCCAGCATCATGCTTTCACGCGAGCTGGCCGAAAACACCGCCGGCGCACTGGCCGATTCCAGTTGCGGCGCCTTCCAGGCGTAGAGCAGCAGCGAGCCGCCGATGATGACCACCAGAAAGCCCAGGATGAACACGCCGCGCGTGGGGTCGGTGGCAAAGGCATGCACCGAGGTGAGCACGCCCGAGCGCACCAGGAAGGTGCCGACCAGGCTGAGGCTGAAGGCAGATATGGCCAGCAGCAGCGTCCAGTTGCGGAAGCTGCCGCGCAGCTCGGTCACGATCAGCGAGTGCATCAGCGCCGTGCCCACCAGCCAGGGCATGAAGG
>JAUNHU010000132.1 GCA_030523825.1 Lautropia sp.
CATCTTGGTTTTGCTGTGTGTCCATGAGGTCCATCGGCTCGCAGGATTGCCCCTTGGGTCTGTCGAGGACGCCGCGCAGGGTGCGCGGGGGCTTCGGCAAACCCGTGTCTATGTCATAGTGTACGCATAATATGGCGCCTGTTCCCGGTACCGCCGAAACAGTGTGCGGCAAGGGGGCGTGTCGTTCCATGCTTAAACCCCTCAGGCGCTCCTGCGGTTGACACATCGAGACATGGCGTATTTTTGCGCCTCTTGGGGCTGGGGGCCATGCAGGGAAGGGAAAGCCCTAGGGCGCGGGAGGCGGCAAAGTGCGGCAGATGCGGGTGGGCCGGGGAGGCGGCTCCTGGGAGCCAGGCGGTTCCGTGGGTCTTTCCCCAATGACGGGGCCGGGCTTTTCCCATCGACAGCATGGTTTCGGATACCATCGCAAAATTCAGCCTTGCTCCTGTGGGGGCGGGGTTGCAGGCGGCGGGGTTCGTGCGAAGCGCTCCCGGATGCCTCCGGGCTCACGCCGAGTGGGTCTTGTGTTGCGTGTGAAGCTGGCGCTCCTGTTCAGGTGTTTCCAGGAGGGCACGCTTGCCGGTATGGGTCGGTGAAAAGCCGGTGTTCGTCGGTTGACGATAGGCTCGTTCGCGTGAAATGCGCGATCGTTGCGATCTGTGCAGGGTCTGAAGTCAAGTCTGTTCCCGGATCTGGACGAGCATGTCGCCCGGGTTCGTGGCTGTTGAAAGTGATGCAGGTGCACCGGCTTCGGGCTGTGGGCGCCGGATTTTCTCCATGAGCTACCTCAAGCGATTTTCTGTCACGGGCAGTGTCTGTCCTTCCTCTCCCTTTTTCGGTCGCCGTGCTGCCCATGAAGTGCAGCGGCTGGCGCCGTCCTATGATGTGGTCGTGGTGGCCGGCATCGGCAGTGGCGTGTGCGCGTCGCGCATCCATCAGGTGTTCCCCGAGGCCATCCTGTTCGAGATCGAGCCCGAGTTCGCTCACCGCTTCAAGCAGCAGCATCCGTCTGCCAATGTCATCACCGGCGGAATCGAGACGCTGTACGACCACTATCCCGAGCTGCGCGACAAGCGGGTGCTGTTGGCGTCGTTCATCCCCACGGCGGGGCTGTTCTATTCCGACGCCATTGCCGATTTCTTCACCGAGCTGTGTCGCAACGGTGGCTATGTGATGCAGATGCGCTATCTGCCGCACCGGATGAGCGCCCGTTTCTTCGACGGCATGCGCAGGGATCACGGTGTGGAGAGCGAGCGCCTGTTCACGGTGGCACGCAATCTGCCGCCGGTCTCGATGTTCGGTCTGCGTGACACGCGCACGCAGTCGGCTGCGAATGGGCAGGGCCGGGCCGAGAGCGAAACCCGCCGGCGTCATGAGGTGGAGAACGTTCTGGCTGCCAAGGTCGCCGTTCGTTCTTCCTGATCCTTCCCTGATGGCGTACCCAGTGGTGCGCCGTCCTTCAACAGCAAGACCGAGATTTCTGCGGCATCCGTCGCATTGCGGCCTTCCTTGATGGCCGATGTGGTCTTGCCATGTTCGCCCACCGTGCGGGTGTGAACCCTGATCTTCCCTTCGGCGATGCGTGCCGCCCGCAGCAGGCGGTGCAGCGCCTTCACCCGGGCCTGGGCCAGCAGTGCCTTCCTGCCCGTTCCGGCCAGTACGTCGATGTGGATGCTGTCAGCCTGCCGGGCCCGCGTCAGCAGTCGGGCCACGGCGGGCTTTCTTCCATCGAGCTGGGCGCTGCCTGTGGCAAAGGGCACGTGCCGCCAGTGCTGTGCCGCCACCTCGGGCCGGCCGTCTTTCTGTCCCGTTGCCTGCCTGGCCTTGCTGGCCAGGGCATCGCTGCGTGCCAGTGCCTGCATCAGTGGCCCCTTCAGCATCACGTTGTTGCGAGCCTGGGCGTGACTGGCCCAGTCGGCTGTGCGCGCCAGCTGGCGGGGCGGTTGCGCCTGGGCACGCGGGTTGGGGGCCAGATAGCTGGCCTTGTCTCCCTGCCGCAGCAGGATGCCGCGATGGACGCCGGCAATGGCCAGCACCTTGTCCACGCGCTCGCAGGCGAGTGGCGTGCCGTTGTCGTCAAAGCAGCGCAGGTCCGTGCCCGGTGGCTGCCGAAATTCCACGTAGGTGTACTGACCGTCATCCAGCGCGGAAGCCACGCCGCTGTCGCCCATCTGATAGCCAAGGTAGTAGGGTTCTCCGGCGGGGTCGATTCGACGGGCGTCTTCCAGCGGCTGAGGCTGGGTCATGTGCTCGGGGATGGGGGGCGTGGATGTGGCGCAGGCCGTCAGCAGGGGCAGCAGAAGGGCGACCCGGAGAGGCCAGGGGGAGCGGCGGATGCGGGAGGCAAGGTAGCGCATGATCGTGTACCCAGGAAACGATGGCGTCAGGCTACGCCAGGTACGCATGTGGGTCTGTGTCGGCGGGCGCGGGGTGGCCATCAGGCCTAGGCCGTCCGATGGGTGTAGACTCGACAGGCTGCCCGGTTGGTGTTCAGGCTGTGTTGTCCTGTTCCCTGCGTCGGTCAGACGGCTTGAGGGTGCTTCCGGGGGCTACCCGGTTCCTTTTCTTTCTTGATTGGCCGCCGGCTCTGGCTGCCGTTCTCCGACGATGACGACGGTTCTTTTTGTTTGCCTTCTGGCAATGGGTGCCGGGGCCGGGTTTCTGGCCGGCCTTTTCGGTGTGGGCGGGGGCATGGTGATGGTGCCCCTCCTGACGATGGTTTTTTCGGCGATGGGCGTGGGTGATGCGCTGATCGTGCAGATGGCGCTGGCGACCGCGCTGGCCACCATCATGTTCACTTCACTTTCCAGCATGCGGGCCCACCACAAGGCGGGTGCGGTGCAGTGGCATCTGGTCTGGATGCTGGTGCCGGGCATTCTCATCGGTGGCCAGCTGGGCGCCCGGGTGGTGGCCTACCTGCCGGGGCGGGTGCTGGCCGGGATGTTCGGGCTTTTTGTGGGCTGGACGGCCTGGAAGATGCTGAACAGCGCCAAAAAGTCGACGGAGGTGACTGCGGAGCGGGAACCTGGTCGTCTGGAGCTGGCGGGGGCCGGTGTGGGCATTGGCATCCTGTCGGCGCTCTTTGGCGCCGGAGGTGGTTTCGTCACGGTGCCTTATCTCAGTGGCCGGGGGCTGGCCTTTGCCAAGGCCATTGCCACCAGTGCGGCCTGCGGCTTTCCCATCGCGCTGTCGGGCACACTGGGGTACATGCTCATCGGTTGGTGGCATGGGCTGCCCGGAGGCGCCCTGGCCTACATCGACCTGGTGGTGCTGTTTTCCATCGTGCCGATGAGCATGCTGTTTGCGCCGCTGGGCGCCAGGGCTGCTCACCGCCTGCCGGTGGCCAAGCTGAAGCGTCTGTTCGCCTGCCTGCTGTTCTGCCTGGCGGGGTACATGCTGATATTCAGGGCGTTCTGAGGGATGTTTGAGGCAGGTTGCTGATCCTTCATCGCCAGTGCCTCATCAGCGTCTTGCCGTGAACGCCCCAAGCTTGCATGTGATTCTGTATTTCTGATGCTGCATTCAGCATTCTGGAGAAGAGTTCAGGGCGCCGGGGGAGGGTCTGGGGGCAGCAGGCCGTGCGGGAGATTTGCATGCAAACAAAAAACGGCGCCGTGTGGCGCCGTTTTTTGTTTTGCTACGCCTTGCCCGCGTGATCGGGCAAGGCCTCTTGGCTGGCTCCTCGGGAAGGTTCGACCTGCCTGTCGAGGGGGGGCTCAGACCTGTTCCGTCATCGGGAGCGCGCCGGGTGCATGCTTCGCTCAGGTCGGCAGGAAGCCTTCGATCGACAGGTAGCGTTCGCCGGTGTCGTAGGAGAAGCCCAGCACGCGGCTGCCGGCGGGCAGCTCTTTCAGCTTGCTGGCAATGGCCGCCAGGGCTGCGCCGGACGAGATGCCGACCAGCATGCCTTCCTTGGCCGCAGCGTCACGGGCAAAGGCTTTGGCATCTTCGCCGTCCACCGTGATGACACCGTCGAGCAGGCCGGTGTCGAGGTTGCGGGGGATGAAGCCGGCGCCCAGACCCTGCAGCGGGTGCGGGCCGGGCTTGCCGCCGGAGATGACCGGCGAGGCGGCAGGTTCCACGGCGAAGACCTTCAGCTTGGGCCATGCTTCTTTCAGCGTGCGGGCCACGCCACTGATGTGCCCGCCCGTGCCCACGCCGGTAATCAGCACGTCCAGCCCTTCGGGGAAGTCGGCCAGAATTTCCTTCGCGGTGGTTTCGGCGTGAACCTGCGGGTTGGCCGGGTTCTCGAACTGCTGTGGCATCCAGGCGTCGGGCGTTTCGGCCAGCAGCTCACGGGCGCGTTCGATGGCACCGGGCATGCCGCGTTCACGGGGCGTGAGTTCAAAGCGGGCGCCGTAGGCCAGCATCAGGCGGCGGCGTTCCAGCGACATGGATTCCGGCATGACCAGGATCAGCTTGTAGCCCTTGACGGCAGCCACCATCGCCAGACCGACGCCGGTGTTGCCGGAGGTGGGCTCGATGATGGTGCCACCGGGTTTCAGTTTGCCGCTGCGCTCAGCGTCCTCGATCATCGCCAGCGCGATCCGGTCCTTGATCGAGCTGCCGGGGTTGAACTGCTCGGCCTTGATCCACACCTGATGGCTGTCGCCAAACAGACGATTGACGCGGACATGGGGGGTGTTGCCAATCGTGGCCAGGATGTTGTTGGCTTTCATCGAGTGAAACTCCTTGGAATGAGCGTTCGTCAATGGTACGGGATGTGGCGCTGACGTGTCCCCGGATGGGAAGGTTCGCCACTGGGAAAGCGCTGCGGGACGATGCATGTCGGTGCATCAGGGCATCCATGCATCATGGCGCGGCAGATGCGCCCGCACAAGTCCCTGCCGCTTTCGTCCCTGGGCAGCGGGCCGCAGCCTGTACCCGGATGGGAACATTTTCAGGCATCATCGGCGGCTTCCGGGGTAGATACATATGCAGAATCCGAATGAGCTGGAGCAGGGCGCCGGGAGCGCTTCTGCCGGCAGTGCCCATCAGGGCGTGCAGGATGTGACCTTGCTCGATGCCGAACGTGAGCAGCGGTGGAATGCCCTGCAATTGAACGAGCCTGTTCAGCAGGCCCAGATCAGGATCTGGACCTACGAACAGGGGGCTGTGGTGTTGGGACGTTCACAACATCGGCTGGCCGACACGCTGCCTGCATCGCCCGGCATGCTGCCGCTGGTGAAGCGTGGGGCGGGAGGCGGTGCCGTGCTGGTGGGGCCGTGGCTGCTCAGTGCCTCCATCCTGATGCCACTCGACGACCCCCGCATTGCCACTGCGTCGATTGCCGACAGTTACCGCTGGCTGGGTGAGGCGATGGTCGCCACCCTGGCGGAGCTGGGTGTGGCCGTGCGCACTGTGCCGCCCGCAGAACAGATCAGGGCGCCTGCATCATTGGAGTGGGCCTGCTTTGCCGGGGTTGCTCCGTGGGAGATCGTGCATGACGACCCCCATACGGGACTCAGCCGCAAGCTGGTGGGCTTTGCACAGCGCCGCAGCCGCCACGGGGCGCTGCTGGCCGTGGGCGTGCTGATGAGCCCCTGCCCGTGGCGAAAGCTGGCCGAGCCGCTGGGGCAGCCGCCTGAGCTTGCCGATGAACTCGCTGCCTCGACGGTCGATCTGGCTACGCTTTGTGAGGAGCCTGTGTCATCGTCAAGGTTCGTCGACACGTTGTTGGCTCGTCTGCAGCCCATCGTGCGAATCTGAGGGGCTGGGTGGCGTGCGGCACTGTTTTTGTTGAATTTCCTGACATCAGGATCAGCATATCCGGGTGAAGGGTGTCTCGGAGCAGATTTGCTGCCGCTGTTAAAATCAGAGAGTCCATCCTCGACCAGAGGATGCCTCACCTTTCTGGTTCGGGCCTTTCCTGCGGAGTCATTCCATGCCCATGCGTTTCACCAGCCGATGTAAAAAACTGCCCCTGCTGCTGGCTATGATGCTGGCCTTTGCCGCTCACGATCAGCTCGCTGCACAGGGTTCGGATGGGACGGCTTCTGCTCAGGGCGAGAACAGGCAGTCAGGGGCCGCCCAGGCCCCGGCCGACACCAGCTCCGCCGCCGGTGCGCCCGGTCAGGGGGCTGCTTCGGCTGATGCCGCCGCGGCATCCGGCGCCAAACCGGCTGCTGACAAAGCGGCGGCCGATGCAAAGGCAAAGTCCCAGCCCGGCACGAAAACCGATGCAGCCCCTGCTCCAGACGCCTTGAAGGTGGCTTTCGTGCTGCCCACCAAGGTCGATGCCAGCGGCTGGTCGCGTTCGCACGATGCCGCTATCCGCGCACTGGGCAACCAGCTGGGGCGTGCGGTCGATATCACCGTCCGTGACAACATCATCGACATCCAGGCGGAGAAGGT
>JAUNHU010000133.1 GCA_030523825.1 Lautropia sp.
GCTTGGAACTCAGAATCGAGACTTGCGCGATCAGTCACACTGTTGGTGGCGTTGGACGACTGCACAGCCAGCTCACGCATCCGCTGACCCATGTTGCCGATTTCGGCGAGGGCGCCTTCGGCCGTCTGGGCGAGCGAGATCGCGTCGTTGGCGTTGCGGATGGCAACGTTCATGCCGCGAACCTGGGTGTTCATCCGCTCGGCAATCGCCAGGCCGGCGGCGTCATCCTTGGCGCTGTTCACGCGCAGGCCGGTCGACAGACGCTGAACCGACGTGGCCAGCGCGCTCTGCGTGGTCGTCAGGTTGCGCTGAGCGTTCAGGGACATCAGGTTGGTGTTGATGATCTGGGCCATGATTTTCTCCGTAATGTGAGGAGGAGGGTTTGTTTCGGTCCGTTTCCGGTCATCCGGTTCAGGACGGCGGGAAACGTTCCCGTTGCCTTGAATATCGTCCGGCTTTCTGTTGCGCTTTAAGCCAGAAACCGCCGCTCGATCATCCCGACCCGCCGCCTGTCACCCACAGACTGATTCACCGCCAGAAACTCACTTGCCTTCAACCTTTTGTTGTACCCCTGCGCAGGCAGAGCGGCCTCGTGCAGGGTGCAAACGGGCATGAGCAGGCACCTGCCTTCCATATATGCCTGCCATGTGATTCAGATCCATCCAGACTTCCCTTCCCGGGAAACAGATCCCCATTTGAACCTGCACTGCAGGGCAACATGCCCCAGCAACGGGCTGTATAACCGGAACAACACCGGAAGCCCGGCGCTTATTCGGCTGTTGCGGGCTGGCATCGGCCGCTGGTCGAAAGCTGCTGTCCGTTCGTGACGGCCCTTCGCGGCAGCTTTGCGGGCCGCTCGACCCGGCGTGATCCGGTTGGCGTGCCGACGGATAACGGTGGCCGATGAAGGGCTGTTGCCATCGCAAAAAGCGGATGGGCGGTTGACCACAGCAGGGCGGGACGCCGCTGGGCCGCTGGTCGGCAGACATTGGCTCCAGTGCAAGGCCCGCCGCATAGTGTCGTCATGTTTCCGGTGCACAGGCACTGCACAGATTCAATCGGGGAAGTCGACACATGAACGAAGAACGAATCATGGCAGAGATCAGGGAGGCGAACCTGTCCTATCTGATTCTGGCCCAGTCCTTGATTCGCACGGACCGCGTCCAGGCGCTCTACCGGCTCGGCCTTTCCGACGAGCTGGCGTCGCTGATCGACCAGCTTTCGCCAGCGCAGTTGCTGCGCATTGCGCAGGGCAACATGCTGATCTGCCGTTTCCGTTTCGATGATTCGATGCTGTGGAATCTGCTGGCAGACCACGGTGCCGAAGCAGGTGAGGGCGGCCAGGAACGCAGCGCATCGCGTCTGCACGCATCCATCCTGCGTTCGGGCAAGTTCGAGGAGACGATGGATGAGCGCGCGTAGTCTGGTTGATGACAGCAAGCAGATCGTCAAGGCGATCCGCATGATCGAGCTGGGTGCCCGCTTGCAGATGCTGCAATCGGAAACCGACCTGCCCTATGAACGTCTGCTGAAACTCTACAAGGAAGTGGCGGGCAAATCGCCCCCGAAAGGGCAGCTGCCATTTTCGACCGACTGGTTCATGACCTGGCAGCCGAACATCCATGCCTCGCTGTTCTACAACATCCACACCTACCTGATGAAAAGCTCGGCCATCGACGATGGCGATGCGATCGTGAAGGCGTATGAACTGTATGCAGCCGAAGTCAAAAGCTATGGCGTGGAACCGATGCTGAGCATCACCCGCGCCTGGCGTCTGGTGCGTTTCATCGACAGTGGTCTTGTCACTGCACTGCAATGCACGCAGTGCAAAGGCATGTTCATCAATCATCCCTACGAGCTGGAAGACCAGTTTGTCTGTGGATTGTGTGATCCTCCGGCGCGTGCGGGCAAGGCACGCAAGGCCGGTGTCATTCACTGAAGCCTTCGGGCTCTGGTGGTGGCTTGTTTCCGGGGGAATATTTTCCCCGGAAACAATATTCTCCTTGAGAGAATTTCATTCTTGAATGAGCCCATTTCCTGGAAGACCTTTCTTCCTGAAAGAATGAACTTCCTGAAAGGGCTTGCTTCTTGAAAGAACCTCCGGCATGTCTTTCCCGAAAGGGAAGGGGATGCCTTTCAGGTGGTTGGGTGTCGGGGCAGGCAGTTCCCGATGCCCGCCACCTTTTTTCATGGCGCCGGACTCAGAAGAATCTCATGTCCTGGAGATCGCCCGTCGGATTGGATTGCAGGAATCCGGGGAAGGTGGGGGTCGGCGACATCCACGATGTTCATGATGCCAGGAAATGAATATTTCTGGCTTCTTGCAGATCATCCTTCCGTTCTGATTGTTCTTCACCGGCGTTTCGTTGGTGGGATGCTTGCTGGTCAATATCCTTTTGCCTTTTGCCCGTTGGCTGTTGGCTGTTGACTGGTGAGTTGTGCTCGTGTCAACACTCAGTGAGTGGAGTGACTGTTCCGTCTGTTGTTGGCGGCTTGTTGAGTAGGCATGAACTGATTTTTTGGAGTTCCTGCCTGCATCTGAAACGAGGCCGATTTCCTGAAGGGCGCGTGAGTTGCTGAGAAACATGGCTGGGCGTCATGGGCCGCTACCATCACGCCTGTCCCCTGAACACTGCCCGTCTGGCTGCTGATGCAACGGAAGCTGTGCGGTTCTCCTCAAGATATGCCGCATTCATCCGAAAAGAGGGGAAGCGCCTGTGGTGCGCAAACCAGTCAGGGGATAGTTCAAATGTTTGTCATCATCGGCTATGTCGTCGTCGTTGGCTCGGTGCTGGGCGGATACGCGCTGGCGGGCGGGCATCTTGGCGTGCTGTTCCAGCCGCTGGAACTGCTTATCATCGGCGGTGCAGCCGTTGGCGCGTTCCTGGTTGCCAATCCGGGCAAGGATCTGAAGGCGGTGGCAGGCGCACTGCCTACCATCTTCAAGGGCTCGAAGTACACGAAGGAACGCTATCTTTCGCTGATGGCCATGCTTTACGACGTGCTTTCCAAGGCGCGCAAGGAAGGGCTGATGGCCATCGAGAACGATGTGGAGCAGCCCGAAAGCAGCCCATTGTTCTCGCGCTATCCCGAACTGGTGGCCGACCACCATCTGATCGAGTTCGTCACCGACTATCTGCGGATGATGATTTCCGGTAACCTGAACGCGCTGGAAATCGAGAACCTGATGGACAATGAAATGGAAACCCACCATCACGAAGCGATGGTGCCGGCGCATTCCATTCAAAAGGTGGCCGATGGTCTGCCCGCATTCGGCATCGTGGCCGCGGTGATGGGCGTGGTGAAAACGATGGGCTCGGTGGGTGCGCCGCCAGCCGTGCTTGGCGAGATGATTGCACACGCCCTGGTGGGTACCTTCCTGGGCATTCTGATGGCCTATGGTTTTGTGGCGCCCATCGCCGATCTGCTCACGCAGAAATCGAATGAGGCCGCCAAGGAATTCCAGTGCGTGAAAGTCACGCTGCTGGCCAGCATGCAGGGCTACGCACCAGCCGTTTGCGTCGAGTTTGGCCGCAAGGTGCTGTACTCCACCGAGCGTCCGGGCTTTGCCGAACTTGAAGGCCACGTCAAGCAGAAGAGGGCCTGATCATGTCGGGCGCAGCCAGCAACAAGAAAGTCCAGCCCATCGTCATCAAGCGCATCAAGAAGGGCGGTCACGGCCACCACGGCGGCGCCTGGAAGATTGCCTATGCCGACTTCGTGACCGCCATGATGGCCTTCTTCCTGCTGATGTGGCTGCTCAGCTCGCAGAGTGAAGACCGGCTGAAGGGCATTTCGGAATATTTTCAGGCGCCGGTGAAATTGTCGCTGAATGGCGGCAGCGGCGTGGGTGACGCCACTGCGGTGGTGCCTGGCGGCGGGCTGGACCTTACCCGGAAGGACGGGCAGGTGAACAGCAAGTCTGACGAGGCCAAGAAGAAAAAGAAGCGCAAGGCCGGCGAGGAAAAGCAGCTTCTTGAGCTGAAGCAGAAGCTGGAAGAATCCATCCTGAAGATTCCGGCACTGGAAGCACTGCGCGATCAGATCAAGATGGAAATGACCGTGGACGGCCTGTCCATCCAGATTGTCGACGCCAACAAGAAGCCGTTGTTTGCCTCGGGCAAGAGCACCGTGCTGTCACCCAACATGCGTGACCTGATGCGCACCATCGGCAAGCTGCTGAACGATGTGGAAAATCCGGTCAGCCTTACCGGACACACCGATGCCACGCCTTACGCTACGGGTGCTGCCGGCGGCTACTCCAACTGGGAGCTTTCCACCGAGCGAGCCAACTCGTCACGGCGCGAACTGGTGCAGGGGGGACTGAAGCCCGAGAAGGTGTTGCGGGTTCAGGGTCTGGGCGCCGTTGTGCCGCTCTACAAGGACAAACCCTTTGACCCGATGAACCGCCGTATTGCCATCGTGGTGCTGAACGAGGCAGCTCAGGAGCGGATTCTGGGCGGAACCGAAGTGGAGGCATCGGACGAAGACGCCGCCGAAGCCGCCATCGACGCCGGTGCCACCCTCTCGAAACTCCAGGCCGCATCTGGCGTTGCAAAGCCCTGAAGCTGCGCTGCTTTCGATGCAGCAGGGCCGGGTAGACGGTATGACCCGGTGTAATGACCCACTAAAACCTTGCTCAGGTGTTATCGTAAGGAGAAGCACGGATGAGCAAGTTGATGGATGAGGAATCAAGCGCTTGACGGCGTTGAGCTGCCGGGCTGCACCGCCCTCCTGTGCGGGGCTCCTGGTGTTTTTCTTGGATGGGGGCTATTCGTGGAGAGACCACATCCCCATGCAAGCCCTGTCTTCGATGAAACAGGGCCGGGAGGCCGTACCCATCGCCGGCTCAGTGGCGTCAAGCGCCAAATGCGCCTTCGACGGACACACAACCTCCCGAACGTAGGGTTGGGTGTGGAGTTCCCCTTGCAGGAACAGACATCGTGCGCCTTCGACGGACACGGCCTGCCGGCCCTTGTGGTTGAGCAGGGGCGTGCCGTTGGGAAAAGGGAAGGCCGTCAGTGCGCCTGGAACACGTCCTCGATGCGTTGGGCGTCGAGGATGTTCTCGGCCCACCGTGTCAGGTCTTCTGACGTACCCGCCTGAAGCCGGGCCTTGATCTCGCTGCTCAGCGGGCCGAAGCGACGTTGCAACTGGCGGGTCAGCATCTCTGTCTGGCCTTCAAAACGGCCGGTCTGAAGTCCTTCCTGCAAGCCTTCCATCCGGCCAGCCTGCATGCCCTGCTCGATGGCGCGGGAGACGATTCCACCCATGTTCCTGCTCTCCGTTTGGTAGTTCCGCTCAAACTCCTCCCGCTCATTATCCTCAAGCGGAAGGTACATGTCGATGAAGTCCAGATACTTGCGCTGGCGATCGGTGCTGGGTTCCAGCGAAAGCAAGCCCTTCAGCGCCTGGCCGTAGACCGTGGGCCGCTCCTCCTTCCGGTGCTGCATGGCTACCAGATTCAGTCTCGCCACGATGTTGCTGCTCTCGAAGTACTTGCGTGCCTGTATCTCGGGCAGGTTGCAGATGATGTATCTGAATACCAGGTAGCTCTGGTCTCCGGAGCCCAGTTCCAGCCACGTGGGCGGCATCGGCCCGGGTTTCAGGAAGATCACCACCGGCACGATCTGGTTGGTTTTCATCAGCTCGGCCACCGACATGCAGTAGGAGCCCAGCCGCAGAGGCGAGAAACGAGCGGGGTCGGTTTCTTCCTCGATGACGAAAATGATGGCCTCACGGCTGCCATCGGGCCATTCCACCAGCAGCGGCACATCCAGCTCAAAGAATCTGTCACCCAGCCGATCCTTCAGCTGCTCCTGCCGAATGGGGGTAATCCGGGCCGACGGGTCGATCTTCTTCGCCTCGGCCTCGGCATAAAACAGCAGCGCCTCGCGCGGGTAGTCGAGGATCAGGTTCTTGAAGTTCTGGTCGTGGCTGATGCGGCGGGAGGGGGGCTCTCCCGGTTGCCCGGAGGAACCGGGTTGCGGGTTGTTGCTTGCGCCATCGCCAGAAACACGGTCTGTGCCGGTCTGGTTTTGCGATGAGGGTGATGCGGGTTGTAGATCATCCCCGGCAGCATGGTTTTTGGTCGGTGTGTGAGGCACGCTGGCCGATGCCCTGTCGGGGGCGGCATGCTCTGGATCAGGTGTACCACTCGCGGGAGCAGGAGATGCACGGGCGGGGTCAGGGTCTCGTTCCGGGGGAATGTGACGCTTGCGGGTCATGATGATGCCTCGTATCAGGACGTGGGCATCCATCATCGGGAATATGGAAGGCGTTGAACATCGGCCAGATGGCTGGGGTGGCTTAGGCCAGTTGGCTTCCGTGCATGGGATGCAAGCG
>JAUNHU010000134.1 GCA_030523825.1 Lautropia sp.
CCCTCGTATTTTCCGTTCACCGAGCCGTCTGCCGAGATCGACATGCGCTTTGCCGACGGTCCGCTGAAGGGGCGATGGCTGGAAGTGTCGGGCTCGGGTCAGGTTCACCCCAACGTGATCCGCAACATTGGCCTCGACCCCGAGCGCTACATCGGTTTCGCCTTTGGCTCGGGCATCGAGCGTCTGGCGATGCTGCGGCACGGGGTGGATGACCTGCGTCTTTTCTACGAGAACGACCTGCGCTTCCTGCGGCAGTTTGCCTGACGCAGTGCCAGCCCGCCCCGTGCGGATCTGGCCGATGAATGAACACCTGGCATGCGGGTACTCCGGTGCCCGCATGCAGCAACAGCCGGGCAGGGCGGTCGAGGCTTCCGGTCTCCTGTCCTCTCGGCATGCAGAGATGAACAAGCGATGAAGATTCCAGAGAAATGGCTGCGACACTATTGCAATCCGCAGCTGAGCAGTGAAGAACTCGAACACGTGCTGACCATGGGCGGCATGGAGGTCGAATCCCGCGAGCCCGCGGCCGCGCCCTTCACGGGCGTGGTGGTGGCGCGCATCATCACGGCAACCCGCCATCCCGATGCCGACCGGCTGCAGGTGTGCGAGGTGGATGTGGGCGCCGACAAGCCCGCGCAGATCGTCTGCGGCGCACCGAATGCGCGTGCAGGGCTGGTAACGGCCTGCGCACTGCCCGGTGCCATCCTGCCGGGTGATTTCCGCATCAAGCCCACCAAGATGCGGGGCGTGGAAAGCAACGGCATGCTGTGCTCCGGCAAGGAGCTGGGCATGGGCGACGACCACAGCGGCATCCTTGAACTGGCTGCAGACCTGAAGCCCGGCACCGATCTGCGCACGGCGCTCGATCTGGACGAAGAAATTCTCGAACTCAAGCTGACGCCGAATCTTGCGCACTGCATGTCGGTGACGGGTGTTGCGCAGGATCTCGCCGCCCTCAGCAACACGCCCTGGCAGGCCCCCGTTTTCCAGCCGGTTCCCGTCACCATCGAGGACCGCGTGCCCGTCAGCATCGAAGCAGCCGAGCTGTGCGGCCGCTTTGCCGGACGTGTCATCAAGGGTGTGAACGCCAAGGCGCCCACGCCCGAGTGGATGAAGCAGCGCCTTCAACGAGCCGGGCAGCGCCCGATCTCGGCGCTGGTCGACATCTCCAACTATGTGCTGCTGGAACTGGGTCGGCCCACCCACGTTTTCGATCTGGCGAAGATTCGTGGCGGCAAACTGGTGGCACGCTGGGGCAGGGCAGGCGAGCAGCTGAAGCTGCTGAACGAGCAGACCGTGAACGCCGGCCCGGACGCAGCCGGCATGCCGGTGGGCGTGGTGGCCGATGCCGAAGGGGCGCTGTCGCTGGCCGGCATCATGGGTGGCGATGAAAGCGCCGTCGATATCGATCAGACCACCGATGTCTATCTGGAAGCCGCCTTCTGGTGGCCAGCCGCCATCATGGGCCGGCCGCGCCGCTACAACTTCACCACCGATGCGGCCCAGCGCTTCGAGCGCGGTGTCGATGCCGAAAGCATCCGCGAGCATCTCGAATACCTGAGCCAGCTTGTGCTGTCGATCTGTGGTGGCCAGGCAGGCCCCGTCGACGACGCAATCAGCACCTTGCCCGAACGCAAGCCGGTAACGCTGCGCCTGGCGCGGCTCCGCAAGGTCAGCGGGCTCGATCTGCAGGCAAGCGACTGCGAGGACGCCTTCCGCCGCCTGGGCATGCCCTGGCAAACCACGGGCGAGGGCGAGGCAACCGCGTTTTCCGTGACGCCGCCATCACGCCGCTTCGACATCACGATCGAGGAAGACCTGATCGAGGAAGTGATCCGCCTCTACGGCTATGAGCGCATTCCTACCCGTCCGCCGCAGGCCGGTGCCGCCATGCGGCCGGTGTCCGGCAATAGGCTCGATGCCTATCAGCTCAAGCGCCGCTGGGTGGCACGCGACTATCACGAGGTGGTGAACTTCAGCTTCGTGGCCGACAGCGACGACCAGCGTTTCCGGGGCACGGGCGAAAGCGCCCAGGCCGCAGGGAATGGGGACGGCAGCATCGCCGCCATCGCCGTGCAGAATCCGATTGCCGCGCACATGAACGTGATGCGCACCTCGCTGTGGAGCGGCCTGCTGGAAAACCTGCGCTACAACCTGAACCGCAAGGCCGAGCGCGTGCGCCTGTTCGAGGTGGGGCGCGTGTACCTGCCCGCACCGCAACAGGCTGCCGGCCCGCTGGCACTGGCGGGCATCGAGCAGCCGATGAAGCTGGGCGTGCTGCTCTTTGGCCCGCAGATCGAGCCGCAGTGGGGCGAAACCGCCCGCACGGCCGATTTCTTCGACCTGAAGGGCGATCTGCAGGCCGCACACCCCGAGGTCGCGCTGCGTTTCGAGGCAGCTGCGCATCCGGGACTGCATCCGGGACAATCGGCCCGCATCCTGCTGGACGACGGCACGCCGGTGGGCTGGATCGGTGCACTGCACCCGATGCTGGCCGACGCACTCGACATCCCCGGCCCGGTGCTGCTGGCCGAGCTGGACTGGGCCGTGCTGTGCCAGACCAATGTTGTGTCAAGCCAACGGGTCAGCCGCTTCCCGCCTGCCGTCCGCGATCTGGCCGTGGTGCTGGACGAGGCCGTGCCAGCCGGTGCGGTGCTGGACGAGATCCGCGCCCTGATCGCGGCCAGCCCCGATCTGGCCTCTGTCAAACATGTGGGGCTTTTCGATCAATATCGCGGTAAGGGGTTGGAAAATAAGGAGAAAAGTCTTGCCTTCCGACTCTGGATGCAACATACTGACCGCACATTGAGCGATGAGGAAGTCGATGCCGTCGTGGCACGCATCCTCGCACGTCTGACCGAAGGTTTCGGCGCCAGACTCCGTGCCTGACCCTGCTGCATGCCCCTTCGGCGGGCATGCCGGGCTTGTCTGGCCAGGCTTCGTTGCACGAAGAAGGGGCACCGCCTGCGTGCCCCGGCCCGCTTCAATGACCCGGTTATCCGAATCCAGAACAAGGTGCAGAACGCGATGAAAGCGGACAACGACGATCTGACGGCCGACATGGGGCTGGACCGACCTGCGTCCACCCTCACCAAGGCCGCGCTGGCCGACATGCTGTTCGAGCGGGTGGGCCTGAACAAGCGCGAGGCCAAGGACATGGTCGAGACCTTCTTCGACGAGGTCAGCGCGGCCCTCATTCGTGGTGAAAGCGTAAAATTGTCGGGATTCGGGAACTTCCAGCTCCGTGACAAGCAGCAGCGTCCGGGCCGCAACCCCAAGACCGGCGAAGAAATCCCCATTTCGGCACGCCGTGTCGTTACCTTCCATGCCTCCCAGAAGCTGAAGGCGCAGATCGAGGCCCACCGCCTGCAACGGCGTGCCGGCCAGTCCCTCGACCTGCTCTCCGGCCAGAATGAATCATGAGCGCCATTGCCGCCAAGACCGATACCCGCACCGTGCTGCCACCGATTCCGGCCAAGCGCTATTTCACCATCGGTGAGGTCAGCGAGCTGTGCGGAGTGAAGCCGCATGTGCTGCGCTACTGGGAGCAGGAATTCACGCAGCTGCGCCCGATGAAACGGCGCGGCAACCGCCGCTATTACCAGCACCACGAAGTGCTGCTCATCCGCCGCATCCGCGAACTGCTCTACGAGCACGGCTTCACCATCAGCGGCGCACGCAACCGGCTGGCCGAAACCGTCCAGCCCGGCCGCAAGAAGGAAGCGGAATTTGCCCAGCCGGTGGATGTCACGCTCTCCATCCGCCAGTCCGACGTGGAGTCGATCCGCGAAGACCTGCTGGTGGCGCTCGACCTGCTGCGCGACGCACCGCCGGTCTGAATCGCCCCGGTTACCGACCGTCGTTTCCAGATCGGAAAACGACGGAGCCGACAGGCGTCGATGCAGGCCCCGGCAGGTTGCCCCCACCGAAAGCCGGAGGTTTCGGCATCCCTGCAGATCCGGCACCCGGCCATCGACACAGCAGGCCATTTCCGGCGACATGAATGCCGCAAACCCTAGCATCGCCGGGCACTTCAGGGCACGACACAAAAGCACCGTGCCCTTGCGTGCATCACGCTCAGTATTTCTCCCGGATCACCTTCTTTTCCGGGTCGGCATCGTCGATCTTTTCCTGCGCCTTTTCATGATCGTCGGCGTCCGCCTCGGGGGTGTCGTTCAGGTGCTCCGCTGCCGGGTGGTACTGAAAGCTGCCGTAGATGGGGAAATGATCGGAATTGATGCCCGGCAGCACACGCACTTCACGCATCATGAAATCGCCACTGTGGAAGATGTGATCCAGCGGCCAGCGCAGAAGCGGATATTTGGCGTGAAAGGTGCTGTAGAGCCCGCGTCCCACACGCGGATCGACGAGCCCGCTGGTTTTCTGAAAGAGGCGTGAGGTCGACGACCAGGCCACGTCGTTCAGATCACCAAACACCATCACCGGCCGGTTGCTGGCTGAAATTTCCTGCCCCACCAGCAGCAGCTCGGCGTCCCGGTTGGTGGAGGTTTCACTCTCGGTCGGCGTCGGCGGCATCGGGTGCAGACAATACAGTTCGATCCAGTCGCCCGAGCGCAGCTGCACCTCGCCGTGGATGGAGGGAATGTCTTCCTGCACCCAATGGCGAATCTCGATGTCGCGCAGCGGCAGTCGGCTGTAGAGGTGCATGCCGTAGAGATTGTCGAGCGGCACCTTCACGGTGTAGGGATAGCTCTTTTCCAGCGGACTCAGCTGCTCCTCCCACCACTTGTCGGTTTCCAGCGTGAGCAACACGTCGGGTTGCCATTTCTCGACCAGCGCCAGCAGCTTGTCGGCCCGGCGATTGGGCGTGAGGACATTGCTGGCCATCAGGGAGATGCTGCGCCCGTCGTGCGGGCCGTTGTAGGCCACCACCTGGGGCTTCATCAGCGGCGTGTAGGCCGATATCTCCCAGACCTGCAACGCGAGGCAGACGAGGTTCAGCACCATCACGAGCGCCAGCAGCCAGGGATGCCCGCCCGGTACCAGCAGGGGCGCCAGCAGCAGGGCAAGCAGCGCCAGAAAGGCAATCTGCACCCGCGGAAAGTCGAAGACACGTACCGTCCAGTGGGTGTGTGTCAGGAATGGCATGCACGTTGCCAGCACAGGAATGAAAAGCAGGGCGTAAAGCCCCCAGTCTGTCAGGGTCACGACAGTCCTCCAGAAACGCGGCAGATCTTGGCCGGCGAGGCAAGATGCCCACCCGGTGACGGCTAGTATTGTGAACGAGCCAAAACAAAAAAGGCCAGCTGTGGCTTTCACCAACAACTGACCTTTCCGAGGGAATTTTGGTCGGGACGGAGTGATTCGAACACTCGACCCCTTGCACCCCATGCAAGTACGCTACCAGACTGCGCTACGCCCCGACATCTGCGCAGTATAACACCGCTTTTCAGAAACATGCAAACTGGGCCTGCTGTGTCCGCTTCAGGCAACAGCCAGACGACGCTCATTCGGTGTTGTTCCAGCTCTCCAGCCTGATCTCAGCCAGGATGCGGCCTCTGCATACGTGCGCATAAACACATGCAACGTGCAGATCCCCCCCCGGCCGGCAGATGGTCAGAGAGCCCAGGGGATTCAGTGGGTGGTATGAGAGGCCGGCGGCACATGGGGATTGAGTGTGCCCATCGGCACACCAACCACACGCATGCCTTTCTGCGGACCCTTCTGCAGATGAGCAACCGAAGGCGCCTGGCGCTCGAACATCTCGGCCAGCGGCATCGCCTTGCCGAAGAAATCGCCCTGCAGATAGGAGATGCCCAGGTCAGTGAGGCGCTCGTAGATGGCAGCGTTGTGCACGTGCTCGGCCACGGTACGCAGCTTCAGGCGTTTGGCCACCCGCACGGTCGAGAGGATGATCTCCTCGTCGATGGGGTTGGAGATGAGGTTGCGCACGAAGGAGCCGTCGATCTTCAGGTAGTCGAGCGGGAAGCGCTTCAGATACTCGAAGGTGGCCAGCCCCGTGCCGAAATCGTCCAGCGCGATGCCAAAGCCCTGCGCCTTCAGGTCGTCCACCAGACGGGAGGCCGCCGCCGGATTGCGGATGGCTTCGCTCTCGGTGATCTCGAACACCACCTTCACGGCCGGGATGGCATGGTTGGCCCGCTGCTCGCGGATGAAATCGGCGATGGAGTCATCGCTCATCGTCGCGCCGGCCAGGTTGATCGAGCACTTCCAGGTGAGCGCCAGCGCCTCGGGATTGCTGGCCA
>JAUNHU010000017.1:0-8491 GCA_030523825.1 Lautropia sp.
TCTTCAATGCCGGGATGGTGGCGGTGGTGATGATTCTGGGTATTGCCTGGATGAGCGACACCGTGATCTCGGGCAACAAGGGCTACATCACCGAGATGCTGAAGGCGGAAGTGGAGGCCCACCCGTGGACCTTTGCGCTGGCGATGTTTGCGTTCTCGGCCTTCCTGAAATCGCAGGCTGCCACGCTGACGGTGATGCTGCCGCTGGGCTTTGCGCTGGGGCTTTCGCCGGCCACGCTGCTGGGCTCGGTGCCGGCCAGCTACGCATATTTCTTCTTCTGCTTCTATCCCAGCGATCTGGCGACGATCAATTTCGACCGTACTGGCACCACGCGCATCGGCAAGTACATCCTGAACCACAGCTTCATGATTCCGGGCCTGATCGGCGTGGGTGTGGCGACGCTGGTGGCGATGTTCCTTGGCCGGCTCGTGACCTGAGTGCTGGTGTCAGGCATCGGTGAATGTGCCGATGCCTGCCTGCCGACCCGAAACCCCGCTACCTGCAACGTGATCGTTGCGGGGGCGGGGTTTTTTGTGTCTGTTTCTTGCCCGTGTTTTCAGCGGCAGGTGGGGGAAGCGCAACAGGGGGCAAGTGCTGTCCGGCGGATGCTAGGGGGGCCTGCCGTGCAGCGTGGCCGGGAGGGAGTTGCCGTGATCGCAGGCGAGCAGGCTGATGGGCGGGCAGGGTGTCCGGGTGAGTGGCGTGTCTGGATGGGGCTTGCGCGACAGGGACCATGCACGAGCCGTGATGTGGGGTCGTGATTTCCGGGTGGCTGACGTTTCCTGCATGCCTTCGGGCGAGAGACCATTCGCCGGGCCGACCGATGGTGCAGGGTGCAACTGCGTGCGCGTACCTAGAATGCTTCGCTTCTTCATGTCATCGAGAGGCTCTTGCATGCGTCATCAGAAGAACAGGACCCTGGCATTTTCGATCATGCTGGCGGGCAGCGTTGTGCTGACTGCCTGCGGCAGTGATGGCGACGGCGATGCCATGAAGCTGGCTGCATCGACAGCGGCAGAGATGCCGTCCGCGCAGGGAGTGCCCGTCAAGCCCGCATCTGCATCCGGTTCGTTGGCAAACGGGGAAGCAGACGTTGTGATGATGAACGACAAGGATCGGCCTGATGCGGTTGCGCCTGCCATTGCAGAAGTGAGGAGCGACGGGGCTGCCATTCCTGTGTCACCCGGGCATGCTCCGGCGACGGTGCAGACGATTGTGGTGACGGAGGCGCCGGCAGAAACATCCGGGGATCAAGTCATCTCGATACCGCCTGCTGCTGCGCAGGTGGCACAGGACGGCGTTGATCGCACGGCGCAGATGGGTGTGACCGAGCCGCGATCGGATGCCCCCGCCGGCACCGACACCATCAGTGGCATGAACATCATGCAGCACTCTGCCAGCCCGCAGAACGCCACACCGGCGGGCTGGAATGGTTTCCGCTTTGATCGTGCCGAGCTGGAAGACATTGCCAACGAGAACAAGCTGGCACGTCGGGTGTTCTACGAGGTGCCTTCCCGCGGGCCGGATGCGGCGTGGTTCGATGCGGTCAAGCGCGGCGATACCGCCACCGTGAAGCGGATGATGGATGCCGGGCAGAACATCGAGGCGAAGGATGAGAACGAGCTGGGCCAGACTGCGCTGGGCTGGGCCGCCTTCATTGGTTATGAAGACATCGTCGATTTGCTGATTGCCAGAGGGGCCGATCTGAATGCGACGGACCGGGGGGATGTCTACAACACGCTGAAATCGGCCGCGCTGGGCAAGAACGTGCGGATCGTGAAGAAGATTCATGACCTGCTGCGCGACAGCACCGACCTGAATGACCAGTCACGGGAGAGTGATGGCGAGACGCTGCTGATGGTGGCGGCCAGCAACAACCGGCTGGAGATTGCCGAATACCTGATTGCACAGGGAGCAAACCTGAATCTGGTGACGACGACACAGGATCGTTCGGTGGGCGCCTATGACCAGAGCCCGCTGTCCTACGCCTGCACGCGCAATCACCCCGACATGCAGGCGCTGCTGATTCGTCACGGTGCGATCAACCATCGCACGGGCAGGTCGGGCTGCTGAGGCTGCAAGACGTTCCTGTTCAGAAAAAACCCCGCGTCCTGCAACGTGATCGTTGTGTGGGCGCGGGGTTTTTTCGTGAGTTCAGCCGGTGTCAGTGCATGACGCGCGCTGTCAGGGGTTGGCGGCGAGGTCTGCCGTGGCGGCGTTGCCGCCTTCGCGCGACATGTCGTGCGGCCGGTTCTGAGTGGTGGCGCGGGCCGGTTCACCGCCGGGCTGGTGGTTGTGGTTGCGGGCCGCTGCGCGCACGGGTTGCCGGCTCTGGGCCTTCCAGTCGCGGCAGACGAAATCGAAGCCTTCAAAGCCGCAATCGCGCTGGAAGCCGGGCAGGAAGAAGTCGGCGCCTGCCCAGTCCTTGTAGCGGGTGTCGCTGATGACGATGGGGCGACCGCGCTGCCAGTCGGACGGGGTGCTGAGGTTGCCGCCGGGCTTGAGTTCGCTGAGGTAGGGGAAGGGGTACAGATTGCGGCCCTTGCCGGCCTGGGCATCGGCCGGGGTGGGCGATGCCATCAGGGTTTCGGGAGCCTCGTCACTTTCCACCCAGTCGATCAGTGGCGTCATTACGTCGATGCTGGCGAGGGGGCCACCATCGCAGTGATACATGCCGGGCACGAGAAAGAGCCGCATCATTTCGTGCGCAGCCTTCTCGCCGAGGGTGTCGCGCACGGCCTGGTAGTAGGCGATGGCGTTCATCGGCGTGATGTGCTGGTCGCCCAGACCGTGCCAGATCAGCAGTTTGCCGCCGCGTGCGTGGAAGGCGGACAGATCGGGGTTGCTGGCATCGAGCAGCGCGTGCATGGGCTTGAGCCGTTCCAGCGTTTCGCGGGTGAAGCGGAAGTTGGAGAGCCGCCAGGTGGGGTCGTAGCGGTCTGCGAAGGCCAGGGTGGGGATGATGCTGGTGGAGGAGGTGAGGCCGACGGTGACGGCATCGGGTGGCAGCACCACCTGATCCATGGCCGGTGCCCTGGCGGGCGCTGCGGCCGTGTTGCCACCGGCCGCAGGGGCTGATGGAGCCGATTGGGTTGCCGTGTTGCCTGCCGGGCCGGAGGGGGCCGAAGCGGAAGGAGCCGCATTGCTGCGTGCTGTCTGATCCGTGCCTGCCGGGGCGCTGCCTTCAGGCTGATGGCGTGGCGGGGTGGGGACGATGCCCTGGGTGTTGCTGGGGTCGGGGCTGGTTGCCGGCTTGTTGGCCGGGGAGGTGGCGTCCTGGTTGTCCTGCGGGTTGGGCGGCGTGACGGTGGCGGGCAGACGCGGACGGCGTTCGCCGGCAGCCCGCTGGGCGGCAATCTGCTGCAGGCGCTCGTTGCGGGGCACGATGACGCGGCGCCAGGCGAGTTCGGAGCCGGGCAGCACCGAACCGACGACAAGTCGTTCGTGACGGTGGTGCGCCCCCCGATAGAGGGCATTGACCGCGGTGGCGGTGCGCTGGCTGATGCAGTCGCCGGTTTCCCCGGGTTTGCAGACCCATTGCAGCGGGTCGACGACGCAGGCCGGGTCGGAGACGATGCCGTCCTTCTGGCCATCGACGTGATCGCATTCGGCCAGTGCCCGGCGGTGCAGGATGGGCAGCTGGTGTTCGAGCACCGTGGGCTCGGGGCTGTCGGGCTGGACGATGTGGGCATTCCAGCCGTGGTACATGCTGTTCTGCACCAGAAAGAGCAGTGACGGGGCACCGGCGGCGATGCCGTCGAAGTCGTCGGGATAGCGCTGGGCCGACATCAGCGCCTCGCGGCCACCGTCGGAGCAGCCGGAAAAGTAGGAGAACGCCGGCTTGCGACCGTAGTAGACCTGCATCAGCTCCTTGGCGATGAGGGCGGTGACGTGTACGGCGCGATAGCCGAAATCGACGCGCAACTGCATGTCGGAGGCGCCCCAGATGCCGCCGGAGCCCCCTTCGTGCCCCATGTTGGTGGAGGCCATTGCCAGGGTGCCATCCTGCTCGAACTGGCAGTCGCGCTGAGGGGAATGGATGCCGAGCCGGCCGCACAGGCCGCCGCAGCCGGTCTGCAGGTAGCGCTGGCTCCAGTCCTTGACCGGCAGACGCACGATGAAGCGGACCTGCGGCGAGATGACGCCGGTAATCATGCACATCGACTTGCCGTTGACGTTTTCGACGCTGGCGGCTGTGACGCGGGTGGGGGCTTCCGGCAGGCCGACGTGGTTGAAGCTGTCGACGGTGCAGGCCACGCGGGGCTGAACCGGAGGCAGTGGCTGAGACGCGTGGGACATGGCGGGCAGCAGCGAGCTGCCGATGAGGAGCAGGGCGGGCAGCGTGGACAGTGGAAGCCGGCGGGTGCGTGCGGGCGTCGTCGGGAGGAGGCTGGTGACTGGGGACAAGGGTAGCGGGGGCTGCTGGAGCCCATCGGAGCGCAGGCCGGGAGGAGCCGGGGCTGCGCGTGGCGTGGATGAGACGTTGTTGCGGGGAAACCCAGAAAAATAGCACGGACCGCCCATCTGGTGCGCCGATGGGCGATGAGACGAACGGTACTGCACGGCGCCGGCCTGCCGGTGAAGCGTGCGCCGCTTCGTGCAGGTGGTGTGCCGGGCGCATGGGGTGGCTTGAGGACTGAGGGTGCTTCCCATGTGCTGCCTGACGGTGTGGAGAATGGCTGCGGTGGACACCGTGCCGGGGACTAGAATCGGAATCGTTGCAGGAGGAACAGGAGACCTCAATCATGAAAAGTGTGGCTGTCATCGGGGCAGGCATCACGGGCGTCACCACGGCTTATGCACTCCTCAGGCGTGGCTATGAGGTGACGGTTTTCGAGCGTCATCGCTATGCGGCGATGGAAACCTCGTATGCGAACGGCGGGCAGCTCTCGGCCTCGAACGCCGAGACCTGGAACAGCTGGGCGACAGTGCTGAAGGGTCTGAAGTGGATGCTGAAACGCGATGCGCCGCTGCTGCTGCACCCTGCACCCACCTGGCACAAGCTGTCGTGGCTGGGGCAGTTCCTGCAGGCCATTCCCGGATATGACGCGAACACGGTGGAGACGGCACGCCTGGCCATTGCTGCGCGCGAGCATCTGCTGGGCTGGGCCACCGAGGAAGGCTTCGATTTCGACGTGAAGCACAAGGGCATCCTGCATATCTACCGCAACAAGGCGGGTTTCGACCATGCCGGAAAGGTGTCGCAGCTATTGGCGCAGGGCGGGCTGAGCCGACGCGCCGTGACGCCGGAGGAAATGCGGCAGATCGAACCGACACTGGCGGGCAACTATTACGGCGGCTACTTCACCGAAAGTGATTTCACCGGTGACATCCACCGGTATTCCAACGGTCTGGCTGCTGCGGCAGCGCGGCGCGGATGCCGTTTCCGCTACGAGACAACGATTGACTCGGTGGCGGTGTCGCCCGATGGCAAGCGTGTGCAGATCGTGTCGACCCATGACGGCCAGACGGGCAACGACGCCTTTGATGCAGTGGTGGTGTGTGCCGGGGTGAACAGCCGGCTGTTTGCCACCCGCTTTGGCGACAGCGTGAATGTCTACCCGGTGAAGGGGTATTCGATCACGGTGCATCTCGATGACGAGGAGAGCCGGCAGGCGGCGCCGCAGGTGAGTCTGCTCGATGACGAGACGAAACTCGTGTCGTCCCGTCTGGGGGAAAACCGTTTCCGCGTGGCCGGAACGGCGGAATTCCACGGCATCAACCGCAATATCCGGGCTGATCGCATCCAGCCGCTGGTGGATTGGGTGCGGCAGTGCTTTCCGGGGGTGAACACCCGCAATGTGGTGCCCTGGGCGGGCCTGCGACCGATGATGCCCGACATGATGCCGCGCGTGATGCGCGGCAAGTCGCCCTGCGTGTTCTACAACACCGGCCACGGCCATCTGGGCTGGACGCTGTCGGCGATTACCGCCGAGATGATCGGCAGCATCATGGCCGACGCACTCGGAAGCGATCAGCCGGCCGGGTGAGGCTGACCAGGGTGGCAGTGCCGAGGCCACCCACGGCCGCGATGCAGGCGAGGCCGTACCGGGGCGCATTGGCGTTGCCCCGGTTCTCCTTCGTGTGCGGGGTTTGTGCGTGCAGGGTGGCCAGCGTGCGCACCAGGGCGATGGCACCCGAGGCGCCGATGGGGTGGCCCCGGGCGATGCCGCCGCCGCCCGGGTTGATGCGCGACGGGTCGATGTCGAGCACGGCCGCGCATTCCAGCCCCTGTACCGAGAAGGCGTCGTGCAGTTCGAGGGTGTCGAGGTCGTGCGCCTGCAGCTGGTGGCGTTGCAGCAGTTGCCGGGCCGCAGGCAGGGCGCAGCGCATCGGCTGGGTCGGGTCGCCACCCCTTTGCAGGCCATCGATCCACCAGGCGGCGGGCTGCCGTTGCAGGCGCTGGCAGGCTGCTTCGGAGGCCAGCAGGATGAAAGCAGCGCCATCGGCTTGCGGTGAGATGGCCAGCCGGCTGAGTGAGCAGTCGATGCCGGTGTCGTCGGTGTGGGCGGGTACCACGACGGGCATGCGCGCCAGGTGAGCGTCGCTCAGATGACGCGGATAGGCGTCCGTGTCGATGCCGTCGATGGGCAGGATCTCGGATTGCAGCTGGCTGCGTGCCTGCACGGCACGCAGATGGCTTTGCTGCGCGTATCTGTCCTGTGCGCTGCGTGTCCATGGATGCTGGCTGGCATGATGGGCAGCGGCCTGAAGCGGGTCAGGGTCACGGTCGGGCCACGGGGTACAGGCGGGGCGCTCGAAGGGGATGGCTTTCTCGTCAGGGTGCAGAGGGCGGTGCTGGCGGATGGGGGCGCGGCTCCAGGCTTCGGCGCCGCCGGCAATGACCAGATCGGCCTGGCCGCTCTGGATGAGGGAGGCACCCAGGTTGATGGTGTCGAGGCCGGCACAGCATTGGGTGTCGATGCTGAGGGCACGGGTTTCGGTGGGCAGGTCGGCCGCCAGTGCGGCAAGGCGGGCCGGATTGCCACCGGCACCCAGCGCGTTGCCGAGCAGCAGGGCGTCGATCTCGTGGGGCTGGAGGCCGGCGTGTTGAAGTAGATGCCGGATGAGTGGTGCTGCCAGCGTGTGGGGCTGGTGCAGGCGAAAGGCGCCGTGGCGGGGCACGACGGCGGTGCGTATCCAGCCGAGAATGGCTACCGGGGAGACTGGGCTGGTGCTGTGCATTGGGGATGTTTCCATTCCGGGAATGGCCCGCAGGGTAAGCGCCTCTGGGCGAGCATGGCTATTTTGCTCACTCCTTGAAGCCATTCAGGATTCCGCGGGGCAGGCTGCACTGCGCGTAACGAGGTGTTTTTTGCGGGGCGACCAAGTGCATGATACGTACCGGCGGCTGTTGAAATGTCATGCCTGCCATCAGATTCAGGCAGGCTTGCATTCCGTCATGCTATTGATCTGTCGACACGACATGCCTCCGTGCATGTGTTTTGACCGGTATTTCATCTGCCTGCTGGTGCGGTGTCGTCATCGCTTCCTGCAGGGGTTTTATCAGTGGCTTGATGTCGAGATTTTTGATCGGGGCAGGGTCTGTTGCCTGCGGTGACGGATTTTGTGCAAATGTCTTGCTTTCAGGAATTGATGTGCTGTTTTTAGCAGTGAATGTCTTGTTTTCGAGGTATTCACGCAGTGCTGCACCGATGCGGCCATGATCGGTCTTGCCGCTGCCGGTGAGTGGCCAGGGGCCTTGCCAGATCCACCAGTGGCGCGGGGTTTTCCAGGTTTCGAGATGCTGGCGGCACCAGGCGATGAGTTCTGCCGGGTTGGTGCGTGCAGACAGCTCGTCGGGTGGGGGTGGTGGCGGCGTATCGGGGAGGGCTGTGCTGGCGCCGGCCTCGGCGATGGCGTGCGGGGCGGGCTGGTCAGTAGCAGACGCTATGGGGGCTGCCTGTGGCGTGGCGGGTTTCAGGCACAGCACGGCATGGACGCCTTGGCCGCGCACGGGGTCGGGCATGCCATGCACGGAGGCATGGGCGATGTCCGGGTGCCGTGCAAGGCAGGATTCGATTTCCTCGGGGAAGATGTTGCGGGCCTGGCTGACGATCATGCGGTTTTCACGGCCGTCGAGGTGCAGGATGCCGTCTTCGTCGAGATGGCCGATGTCGCGCACGCTGATCCAGTCTCCGATGCGGGTGGCAGCGGTACCGTCACCGTTGTCGATGTAATCGCGGAAGATCATCGGGCTTTTCACCCAGATGAGACCGGGTTGGCCAGGGGGCAGCGGGGCCTGTCGCGGATCGGGGCCGATGTGCAGCTGCACGTTGCTGAAGGGCCGGCCGACCGCGCTGGTGGGCGTGCCCGGGCAGGCTGGCATCCAGCTGATGTAGCTGGTTTCGGAGGCTCCGTAGAAGCAGAGGATGCGGGCGGCGGGGAACAGCGCCTGCAGGGCCGGCGTGTCGTCGTGAGTCCAGCGGGCGCCGCTGATGAGGATGAGGCGCAGGCTGGGGATGGGGGGCAGTTGCTGGTGCCGGGCTGC
>JAUNHU010000017.1:8591-37283 GCA_030523825.1 Lautropia sp.
CCAGGAGCGGTGGCTGCGGCGAAAGCCCTTGGGAAGGCCGGTGCTGCCGGAGGTGAAGCCGATGTAGAAGGAGGCTTCGGGCGAGATGGGGGCTCCGTCGTCGTGGGCCTGCTGCGGCAGGCAGGCGGCGATGCGCTGGCGAATGCTGGCAGGCCAGTCGGGATCGGCCACGGCTGCGCAGCGGCCCGTAGCGATGATGCCGAGAAAGTCGGTCAGCAGGGTGAGGGGGCTCTCGTCTGCTGCATGCTGCTGGTGCCCGTGCAGGTTTCTTGGCTCGTGCTTGTCATTGTGTTTGCCCCTGTCTCTGTCTCCGTCCTTGTCCTCGTGTCCGGGGACGGTGGCGGGCGCCTGCCCGGTTTCACGCTGGCCGATGTCTGCCCGATGGGTTTGGGTTGTGTCATCGGGTTGATGGGGGCTGGCGCCCTGGCCTCCGGTCAGGCAGATGGCAGGGGCGGCGCATGCGCGCAGCCGTGCCGATGTGCGGGCGATGCGTGCCTGAAGGCAGGCGAAGCTCAGGGTTTGGGCGCTGCGGGTGTGCGCGTCCAGCACGAGGGCTGGACGTTGCGGATGATGGCTGGCCCAGTGGGCGAGCGGCCCGTGAATCAGGTCATCGTCAGGGGCAGGCATCAGGCCAGCTGTCTTCAGAAGCGGCGACCGGGCAGCGGCCAGTCGGGCAGGGCTCGGGCAACCGTGTGGACGATGAGGGCGCAGAGCACGGCCTTGACCAGATCACCGGGAACGAAGACCAGATCGGCTGCCAGGGCTGCGCTGAAGTCCATGCCGGCCAGCAGCATCAGGCCGGCAATGCCGGCGGCATGCAGGAAGATGATGCCGCCTGCGACGGATGCGATGAAGGCGTTGATGGCCAGACGCAGCGGGGTGGTGCCCCTGGGCAGCATTGCCATGACGAGGCCGGTGGCGGCGGCTGCGAAGGCCCAGCCATAGAGATAGCCTGCCGATGGCGACATGAAGGGGGCGAGCCCGCCCCGGCCGCCCGACAGCAGGGGCAGGCCGGCGGCGACGGCGATGAGGAAGATGGCCATCGACTGGAAGCCGCGCCATGCGCCCAGCAGGCAGCCTGCCAGCATCACGCCGAGCGACTGGGCGGTGATGGGGACGCCGAAAGGCAAGTCGATCTTGGGGATGAGGCCGAGAACGGCCGAGAGGGCGGCAAAGAGGGCGACTTGCGACATCGAGGCCGAGGCGCTGCGGGTGAGGGGGGCGTTCATGGGGGCTCCTCCGGAAACAGGGGGAGAGAATAACCGATGCGGGCAGAGGGGAACTGGCTGCCGCTGTGGGGGATTTCCCGTCCCTGCGGGGACAATGCAAGTTCATGCACGCTTTGGCTGGCTGTTGAAATACGACTCCGGACGCATGCCACGAAGCATGTCAAAACCAGCCCATCAATAACCTGTTGGACGAAAACCTGTCTGAATCCAATGGCTGGCATGGTATTTCAACAGCCTGTCAGCGCCCCAGCCGGGCAAAGAGTGCATCGGCCACGCGGCGGCTGGTTTGCAGCATCTGCACGGTGAGTGGCGCGATGAGGCGCATGCCGCCGGGCTTGCCGGTGCGCAGGCGGTGGGCATCGTCGAGCTTTTTCCATTGGGTGAGGAAGTGCTCGATGAAGCGGATCATCAGGCCAAGCTGCAGGGCGATGCGCTGGGGTTGCAGGCCGAGCAGGCGCAGCGGCGAGAGCAGCGTTTCCAGCACGTCGAGAATGTCGGCGGGACGGGTGGTGACGGTGAGGGCCACGCCGATGACGCTGGCACTGACGAGGCGCAGCGCGCTGGTGACGCCCAGTGCTGCACGCCCCATCCACCACTGAAAGAGTGCCACCAGCGTGCAGGCGATGATCACCGACACCATCAGCCGGCGGGCCGGACGGGTGGCCTGGCCGAGGCTGAGCCAGAGGAGCAGCGCGCAGCCCGCGGCGATGCCCATCTGCAGGGGCGTGTGCAGCCAGAACAGCAGCATGCCGAGCAGGCTGACCAGCAGGAGCTTGAGCCAGGCAGGCACCGGGTGCAGCCAGCCGGGGATTTCGCTGTAGAGACTGCCCATCAGGTCGTTCCATGTCGTTCAGTGGGAGGGGAGATTAAAGCGTGTTCCGCACTTGCTGCCCGGCACGCCCGGAGGGACTGGTGCGGGAAATGACAAGTGCATGAGTTGCCTTAATAACTTGATTTCAAATCAATGGATTGCCGGGACATTTTTGGGATGCCTGTGTCCGTTGGTGGCGTGCCGTCATGGCTTTCCGGTGGGCTGAGATCATCAATGTGAAATGCTGGTGTGACGGAGGTCGTTGGTTGCCGGGAGATCCCGGATCTGTTCGGCAACGGCGGCTTCATAGGCGGCACAGACGCTGGCGCCGTCGCCATCCATCCGCACGCTGCCCTGATCCATCCAGATCACGCGCGGATAGGGGCGCACGTGGTCGAGCAGGTGGGTGGAGACGATGAGCTGGCGGTCGCTGGCATCGAGGTCGCGGGCGAGGCGGGCCTGACCGGGCAGATCGAGGCTGGCATAGGGCTCGTCCAGCAACAGGGTGGCGGGCGAGGCCAGCAGCAGTGCCAGCCAGCAGACGTGCTGGCGCTGGCCCTGACTGAGCGAGGTGACGGCACGCTGTGCCCAGGCTTCGAGTCCGCGTTCGGCCAGAAACTGCCGGGCACGCTCACGGGCGGCACGCTTGGCAAGGCCCTGCGGTTGCAGGCTGAGTGCCAGTTCCTCCTCCACCGTGGGGAAGATGATCTGGTCGTCGGGGTTCTGGAACATCATGCCGATGCGGCGAGCCTGCTGCGCGCCGCGTGCGTCGTGAATGTCGTGACCGTCGATGCTGATCTGGCCCGAGGAGGGCAGGTCCAGGCCGCAGAGCAGGCGCATCAGGCTGGTCTTGCCGGCGCCGTTGTGGCCGATGAGACCGATGCGGTCTTCGGTGAGGTGCAGGTTCAGCCCCTGGAAGACCTGGGTGGCGCCGCGTGCGAGATGGATGTTCTGGAGTCTGAGGTCTGGCATGGGCAGGCGCGGGGTGGCGTAGGGCGGGCGTGCTTCGTTAGCAGTACGTGGGGGTCTGACAAAGTGCTTGTTCAGAATGTTCCTAACATGAATGAAATGATGGCCCGTACTTTAAATGCTAAAACAACCCCGAGAAGAACAATCAAAACAATGAACGAAAGAGGCATGGCAACTTCTTCTCCCCGCAACGAAAGAAATCTTAAATAACACCCCCCGAAAACTATCGCTAAAGCCATGCTTGCAGACGCATAGCTAGGCTCACCTAATCCATCGGCCGTAGCGTTTATCACGAACGATACAAGAGAATACGCAACCACAAGGTTCAAATAAACCCTCATTGAAATACGTATTTCCATAGGGTCGGGGGTTTTGTTTTGCTGGGGTGTTTCGCTCATCGGCGGCTCCTTTATCTCGCGCTGAAAATCGAACAGCAGAACGCGATCAAACGCTGTGCCTGAAGGGTGCGGGTGGTGTCAGATGCCAGTCGACCGTGAAGGGCTCGGGTGCGCAGACCGTGACCAGGTCGGTGTCGATGCGGTTGCTGCTGGCATGCAGCGGCGGTTTTTCTGCCGGGTTGGCTGCTGCCTTCGGGTAAAGGATCAGTGCCGGTGGCAGGTGGCGCATCAGCGGGCTATCGGGCGGCGCAATGATTTGGGGGGCATCTGTTGATTCGGGGCGCGCAGTCGGGGTATCGAAGAAATCGAGGATCGCTTCCGGCGAGGGCAACAGGGTGTCGAGGGTTTCCAGCGGGGTTTCGGCGCCGATGCCTTCACCCCAGCCCTTCAGCAGCGACTCCTTGCGGGTCCACATCAGCAGAAAGCCCAGCTGGCGGATGTCGCCGTGGGCGGGAAGCTGCAGCAGGCGTTGGCGTTCGGCGTCGGTGGATACGCGCTCGATCAGGTCTTCGAGCAGACGGTTCTTGCGGCCGAGCACTTCGAGGTCGATGCCCAGCGGCTGATCGCCGATGGCGATCCAGGCCGAGTCTCCGCTGTGGCTGAGATTGAATTGCAGCGGGCTGCCGTGGGCCGGATCGAGGCTGGGCTTACCGCGGGGCGTGCGCACGAAGCGGATCTGGTCGGGGGCGACTCCGGTGCGCTCGGCCAGCAGGGCGCGCAGGGCGACGCGGGTGCTGCGATAGCGCGCCTGCAGGTGGGGGAAGCGGAAACGGGCCGCACGGGCCTGTTCCTGTTCGGACAGCCAGGCGTCGGTGTCTGCAGGCCGGGGCAGGCGCAGGTCGATGCGGTGGCAGGAGACGATGCGCGTGCCCGGGGACGGTGACGCCGGGCTTGCCGGGGTTGTGGTTGCGGCCTGGATGGGAGTGCTGGACATGGTGGCCCTTCTGCGTGTTGCCGGATCGTGGCCTGCGGGCGGGGTGGGGCACATGGAGGCCATGAGGCCGGCAGGCGGATTCACGGCATTCTAGAGTGTGTTGTGCAGTTGTTCGTTGCGGCGCTGACCCTGGAGCCCCGTGGCTGGTAACTCGCCGTGTGCCGTCAAGGCTGATAACGGAACAGCCCCCGGGGAGACCCACGGGGGCTGCGTCTGGTGCCTTTCAGGGCCGTCCGGGGATGCCAAGGGCCTGTGCCGGTCGGGGGACTCATGCGGGTACATGAGCCCCCGCATGGCTCCTGCAGGGGTTTGCGCTGCTGCCCCGCGGCGGGGCAGCAGCCTGCCAGGCTCAGGAGCGCTTCTTGCTGAAGGCGCCGAACATGCGCGAGACGATGCCGCTGGCGCTGCGCGCCGGAGGCGGCGGCGGGGGCGCGGCACTTTCGGGGGAGGCTTCTTCGTAGGCCCGGGCCACCTGCGCCAGAGTCTCGAAGACATAGCGGCGCGGATTGACACGCTTGCCGGTGCGCTCCTGCATCTGTGCCAGCGCCTGCATCACCAGCATCGAGTGGCCGCCCAGGTCGAAGAAGTTGTCGTCGGGGCGGATGTCGCTGGTGCCCAGCAGGCCGGACCAGACCGTGATCAGCATCTGCTGCATCGACGGGGCGGTGTCGGCGCTGGTTGCGGTGGCATCGGCTGCAGCCGGCGTCGATGCGCCGGCCGGACTGCTGGCCTGGGCGTTTGTCGAAGCGGAGGTGCCTGTAGCAAAGCCGGCGCTGGGGAATGCCTCGCTGTTGCCGGTGCCCGGGGAGGTTTCGGCGGTGCTGGCGCCTGCGGGGGCAGTACCGAAGGCTGCCGCGTCACTGCTGTCCAGCGGCTGGCCGGCACCGTTGACTTCCGGCAGGGAACGGCTGGCCACCTCGGCTGTTGCCTCGCCGTGCGATGGCGCGGAGGCCGGCGCGGATGGTGCTGCGCCTGTGGCTGCATCAGCCTGCGGCTGAGGCGCTGCGGCCGCAGCCAGCATTCCTTCGGGCATGCCCTGTTCGAGGATGGCGGGGATGCCATCGAGCAGGGTGGCCAGCGGCGTGTCCAGCCCGCTCTGACTCCAGCGGGTGAGCAGCAGCTGGTAGCACTCGCCGAGACGGCGGATGCGCGGCTGGTCGAAGATGTCGGTGTTGTACTGCAGGCCACCGACGAAGTGATCGCCATGCCCGAGGAACCACAGGCCGACATCTTCGGCGGTGCCGGGTTGCAGCAGGAACAGCGGCTTGTCTTCGAGGTTGCCCCAGGTGGTGCGGCGAGCCGAGCCTTCCTGGAAGGAGAAGAACGCCTGCCAGAGCGGCGGACGGGATTCGTCGCGGCTGGGGCCGAGTGCCTGCAGCAGCCGGTCGACCGGCAGGTCGGCATTGCCGAAGGCATCGACCATCGTCTGGCGGAGCTGATCGAGCAGTTCGCCGACAGTGCGCACGCCCTCGAAGCGGAAGCCCAGCGGCAGGGCGTTGACGAAGAAGCCCATGATGGCTTCCAGTTCGGGCAGCGCCCGGCCGCGTACCGGCGTGCCGATGGCAAGCGCCTGCTGGCCGGAGACGCCGTGCAGCAGCAATGCCCACGAGCCCAGCAGCGACAGGAACATCGTCGACTGGCGGGTCTGCGCTTGTTCGCGCACGGTGCGGACCAGGGCTTCGGGCAGGTGCAGCCATTCGGTGGCACCGCGTCCGCTCATCCGGGCCGGACGGGCACGGTCGGCGGGCAGCTCCAGCGGCGGCATGTTCCGGTCGATGCGGGCCAGCCAGTGATCCACCTGTTTCTGGATGGTGTCACTCTGCAGGAACTGGTTGTGCCAGATGGCGAAGTCGCCGTAGTCGATGGCCAGTGCCGGCAGGGGCTCGGTCGCGGCGGCAGGCTCCAGCTCCTGCTGGTAGAGGCTTGCCATTTCCTGATAGAGCAGGTCGAAGGACCAGCCGTCCCAGATGATGTGGTGCGGCATGAAGAACCAGACGTGGCGTTCTTCGTCCAGCCGGAACATCAGGGTGCGGAACAGGGGGGCGCCGTGCAGGGAGATGGGCTCCTCGACCAGCGAGGCCAGTGCCTTGGCGAGCGCGGCCTCCTGCTCCTGACCCTTGAAGCCGCTGAGGTCTTCGGCCGGGAACAGCGGCACCTGCAGATGCTCGACGATGCGCTGCACCGGCATGCCACGGCCATCGTTCTCGATGGCGGTGCGCAGGATGGGCTGACGCTCCAGCAGGCGGTTGAAGGCACGCTGGAAGGCGCCTTCATCGAGCTTGCCGAACAGCCGGTGAGCCGACGGCGTGTTGTAGACCGGCGTGCCGGGATTCAGCGATTCCAGGAAGTAGAGGCGCTGCTGCATGACCGACAGCGGGGCGCTGCGGCGGTCGGCGCGGCGGGCAATGGTGAGATTGCCGGCGTTTTCCTCAGAAGGGTTCTCGCGCAGCCAGGCTTCCATCTGCCGGGCGGTGGGGGCCTCGAAGATGGTGGCCAGCGGAATCTGCCGCTGGTGTTCCTTGCCGAGATCCAGCAGGAATTGCGCGGCCAGCAGGGAGTGGCCACCCAGCGCGAAGAAATCGTCATCGAGACCGATGGCGGGCTGTTTCAGATGCTGCGCCATCAGCCGGGCGACGGCCTGCTGGGCCTCGTTGCCGGCATCGTGTTCGACGGGCCGGACTGCATTGCCGGCCACAGCCGGGGCAAGCTGATCCGGGCGCGGCAGTACCTTGCGGTCGATCTTGCCGTTGGGCAGCAGCTGCAGCTGTGGCAGCCAGATGAAATGCTGCGGCACCATGTAGTCGGGCAGCTGCTGGCGCAGGTGAGTGCGCAGCGCCTTCGCTTCCTCGCGGTTGGCCTCGCGCGGCTGCGCGACGGCTTCGTCGGCCACCAGATAGGAGACGAGGCGCTGGTCGCCCGGCGCGTCTTCGCGCACGATGGTGACGACCTGGGCGATGCCGGGGAAGGATGCCGTGACCGATTCGATCTCGCCCAGCTCGATGCGGTAACCGCGTACCTTGACCTGGTGGTCGAGACGGCCGAGGTGTTCGAGGGTGCCGTCGTTGCGCCAGCGGCCGCTGTCGCCGGTGCGATAGGCGGTGCGGCCGGGGCTTTCCGCATCGGCCACGAAGCGGTCGGCGGTGAGGTCGGGGCGGCCCAGGTAGCCGCTGGCCACGCCTTCGCCACTGATGACGATTTCACCGGCGGCGCCGAAGGGCACGTCGAGGCCGTTGACGTCGAGCACGTGGATGCGGGTGTTGGCGATGGGGCCACCGATGCGGATCTGGTGGGTGCCGCGTGGCACCTGCCAGCAGGTGGACCAGACCGTGGTCTCGGTGGGGCCATACATGTTCCAGAGCGCAAGCGGCAGTGCGTTCAGCGCGTCGGCCAGATCCTGTGGCAGGGGTTCGCCACCCACCAGTGCCTGGAAGCCCTCGACGGGCGTCCAGCCGGCGCCGAGCAGCAGGCGCCAAGTGCCCGGGGTGGCCTGCATGATGTTGATCTGCTGGGTGGTGAGCAGCTGGGCCAGACGGTGGCCATCGGTGGCGTCATCGCGGTCGGCCACATAGACGTGGCCTCCGGCGATCAGCGGGGTCAGCAGCTCCAGCACCGCGATGTCGAAGGACAGCGTGGTGACGGCCAGCAGGCGGTCGGCTGCGCGGATGCCGGGTTTGCGCTGCATGGCGAGCAGCAGGTTGGCGACCGCGCGATGGGGCACCGCGACGCCCTTGGGCTTGCCGGTGGAGCCGGAGGTGTAAATGACGTAGGCCGTGGCCTCGGGCGATGCCTGATCGAGGCGTGCTGTGTTGCCGTCGGTAGCCGGGGTGTTCGCCAGTTCATCGGCGCTGATCTGCAGGATGCGTTCGGCAGGCCAGCCGAATTGCGCACACACGTCCAGCGTGCTGTCATCGGCCACGATCAGGGCGAGTTTCGCGTCCTCGGCCATGTAGGCGAGGCGATCCTGCGGAAAGCCCGGGTCGAGCGGCACATAGGCGGCACCGGTACGCCAGATGGCCCACTGGGCGATGACCATCGCCACGCCGCGCTGCACGCACAGGCCGACGAGGGCACCAGGGCCGACGCCTTGCGCCTGAAGCCGGCGAGCCAGGCTTTCGCTGGCATCCTGCAGGGTGAGGTAGCTGATTTCATGCCGGGCATCGGCGAGCGCCGCCTTGCGCGGCTGGGCGGTGGCGATGCGATCGAGCAGGGCGACCGGCGTCTTGCCCAGACCCTGCGGATTGTCGGTGGCGTTCCATTGGGCGAGCTGGGCCTGTTGTGCACTGCCCAAGGCCGGCTGCTTGCCGACCGGACAATCGAGATCGGCAACGATGGCCTGCAGCAGGGCCTCATAGCTTTGCAGCCAGTGCCGGATGGTGGCTTCATCGAACAGCGCCGTGCCGTACTGGCACTCGATGCGCAGACCTTCATCCAGGGGGGTCAGGTTGACGAACAGCTCGAAGTTCTCGTGGCTGCGGGCCACGGGCTCGACCGTGACGCGGAGTCCGGGCACCTGCAGGTCGGCCGGGTCGAGGCGCTGGTCGAGGTTGAACATGACCGGCACGAGCGGCAGCCGGGACGGATCGCGGCGCAGCGGCAGGTGGGTGAGCAAGGTGCCAAAGGTGAAGCGCTGGTGGTCGAAGGCATCCAGCAGTCCGGTTTGCACGCTGCCCAGCCAGTCGCGGGTGCTGGCAGCGGCATCGACCTGGCCGCGGACGGGCAGCAGGTTCACGCAGTGGCCGACGATGTCGGGCAGGCCGGCTGCGATCTGGCCGGCAGCGGGCACGCCGACAACGACATCGGCATTGCCGGTGAGCCGTGACAGCAGCAGCTCGAAGCCACCCAGCATCAGCGAAAAGAGGCTGATGCGCAGGCTGCGCGCCGTAGTCTGCAGGCGGGTGAAGGTGTCGTGGTCGATCAGGTGGTCGATGCGGGCTGCCTCGACGCGGCGACGCGCGGGTCGGGCACGATCGGTGGGCAGGTCGAGCACCGGGATGTCGCTGGCGTACCGGCCCGTCCAGTAGCTGATGTTGGCAGCAGCTTCGGCACTGCCCAGCCAGGCGCTTTCCTCGTCGGCATACTGGCCGTAGTCGGAGGGGGAGAGACTTTCACCCCGCAGTGCGCGGCACAGGTCGGTGAGCACGCGCCCGAAGGAGTAGCCGTCGCAGACGAGGTGGTGTGCGGACAGCAGCAGGGCAGCCTCGTTGTCACCGAGGCGCAGCAGATGGGCACGGAACAGCGGGCCGGTGGTGAGGTCGAAGGGGGTGTCGACGACCTGCTGGCGCCGGTCCTGCAGGCGGCGGGCACGGGTGGCGGCATCGAGCGTGCGCAGGTCGATGACCTCGACGGCCAGCGGCGCGCTGTCGGGGGGCAGCACCTGCATCTCGCTGCCATCCTGCGAGAAGACGGCGCGCAGGGCCGCATGGGCGGCAAAGACACGCTGACAGGCGTCGCTCACCCGGTTGATGAAAGCGTCGTCGATGAGGCCGTGCAGGCCCAGTTCGACGGCTTCGTTGTAGGCGAGCGAGGCCTCACGACTCATCCGGGCGGCCAGCCAGACTTCGCGCTGGGCCTCGGTGGGCGTGATGATCCGTTCGATCAGGGCTCCGGCGCCACGGGTGTCGAAGGGGTCGAAGTCGACGGCGACGCCGGTGAAGCCTGCTGGCAGTCCGGACGATGAGTCGTTGTCCATCATGGTTTTTCTGTTCACTTACTCGCTGGTTTTCAACTGGATGTAGGCGCCGGGCCGGTTCGGGTCGGACACGAACCAGGCGGCCTTGCCGTCGGCACCGCGTCCGAGCCGCGCACCGGGAACCGGGGGCTTCGTCGGGTCGAGCCGGGCCTTGTCCTGGACGGCGGCGGTCGTTGCACCACCCGGCAGGAAGCCGTCGGCCTGCAGCTCCTCGACCGATTCGCAGAATGCCTTGCGGATGGCTTCGATGTCCTGCGGCGAGTGTGCCGTGGTCATGAAGCAGGGGAAGTTGTCGAGGATGTGGATGCCGCGGCTGCGCATCATGCCAAAGAGCAGGTCCTGGTACGGATGATCTTCGGTGAAGACGACGCGCCAGACCGAGGCGAAATGGTTGATGCGGATCGGCGCGCCGCGCTCCTCGCAGAAGCGGTTCAGCGCGTCGGCCAGACCGGTGACGGCGGCATTGAGATTCTGCTGCAGTGCCGGGCCTTCCTTCTTGAGGTGCAGCAGCACGGCGTGGCAGGCCGCGAGTGCCAGCGGGTGGCGCACGAAGGTGCCGGCGAAGTAGGTGACACCCACCGTGGGGATGGAGTCGTCGCCATACTGCCAGGCGCCACCGTCGAGGGCGTCCATGTATTCGCGCTTGCCGGCGATGATGCCGATGGGGAAGCCGCCGCCGATGACCTTGCCGTAGCTGGCCAGGTCGGCACGGATGTCGAAGTGCGCCTGGGCGCCGCCGGGGCCGGTCCGGAAGCCGGTGACGACCTCATCGAAGATGAGCAGCGAGCCGGTTTCCTCGGTGATGCGGCGCAGTTCATGCAGGAATTCACGCGGCTGCAGCTCGGGGCGGCGGCTCTGCACGGGTTCGACCAGCACGGCGGCCAGCTCGTCGGCATTGTTGCGCACCCATTCGAGGGCGGCCGGGGTACCGTAGTCGAGGATGACGACGTTTTCCGAGGTGTTGGGCATGATGCCCGGAGCGGCCGGCATGGCTTTGCCGCGCGCGCCCTGGCGCACGATGACCTCGTCGAAGATGCCGTGATAGGCACCCGAGAAGACGGCGATGCGGTCACGGCCGGTGACGGTGCGGGCGATGCGCACGGCACCCATCACGGCCTCGGAGCCGGTGTTGCAGAGGGCGGCACGGTCGAAGCCGGTCATTTCGCAGACCAGCTCGGTGACGGGGCCGGACAGCGGGTGCTGCGGGCCGATCTCGTAGCCGAGGTCCAGCTGCTTCTTCACGGCTTCCAGCACGAAGTCGGGCTGCCAGCCGAACATGCTCATGCCGAAGCCGTTGAGCGCGTCGATGTACTCGTTGCCGTCCAGATCCCAGAGGTGCGAGCCCTTGGATTTGCTGATGACGATCTGATAGATCATCTCCTTCAGGCGCGGACGGAAGCCGTTCACGACGCGCGGGTCGGCCGAGTGCGCCCGGTGCTGCTGGGTGAATTCACGTGATGCCTTCGTGCGATCGACATAGCGCTTGATGAAGGCATCCAGCCGGCTCTCCTGGCGGGGCGTGAGCTTGTCGGTCTGCTGTCGGTAGATGCGGGCGATGGCGCCGAAGGCTTTCTTCGGGTCGTCGGTGGCGCGTTCCTCGTCGTTGCCGGCTGCCCCGGAAGCGGCTGCCGTCGGTGCTGCGGCGCTGGCCGGTACGGGGACTGCAGGCTGGTTGCCGGCGGGCGACGGTGCAGCGGCCTGCGCGGCCACGGCCTGAACCGGTACCAGCGGTACGGGGGCCGATTGGCCCGAGAGCAGGCGGATCTGGCTTTCCATCAGCTGCAACTGCTGGCTGACCAGCAGCGAGACGGCATCGCCTGCCATGACCGGCGCCATCTGGGCCGGCTGGAACATGGGCGGGGCGGCGACGGGCAGGGCCTGCTGGGCGGGAGCCGGCATGGCCGGCTGCGCGATGGCTGGGCTGGCGGCAGGCGCGGCAGCGGTCGCAGCTGGTGCGAAGGCGTCGGCAGGCAGGGTCTTGTCCAGATGCTCGACCAGTGCGGTGGCGCTGGGCAGATCGGTCATCAGTTGCCGGAAAGTGACCGGGGCGCCGAAATGGCGCTTGATCTGCAGGGCAAGCTGGGTCAGCAGCAGGGAGTCCAGGCCGAGATCGACAAACTGGGCGTTGCGTTCGTCCGGGCCGATGCTGATGCCGCAGACACCGTCGATGGTCTGAGCCAGTTCGCTGTGGAGTCTGTCGATTCGGGAGGGCGCATTCATGATGGAGGTTGGCGGATGATCCGGCTGGGTTGCAGATGAATGAGGAGTGGGGACGGATGTCGCAACGGATGCGGCGCTTGCTGATGCCTGTGCCGATGCGGATGCCTGGGATGCTGCCAGCTGCACGGGAGCCTGGGCAACAGCGCCGGGCGATTGTGCCTGTGATGCTGTGGGTGCTTGCATGGGCTGCGTGCCGGCAAGCGTGCCACGCAGTGCAGCAACGGCTGCAGCAGCCGCTGCGAGCTGGCTGCCTGTGGCACCGGGCTGAGGGGCCACGCCAGGCTGCTGGAGCAGGGGCGGAATGGCCGTGATGGCCGCTGCCGGTGGCGCTGCCAGCCAGTGATTGGCTCCCTCGAAGGGGTAGGTTGGCAGCGGGACGCGGCGCCCGGGCGCCGGCACGACACCGGCGAGCGAAGCCCGGTCGACGCACCAGAGCTGGGCGAGCGCGCGCATGACGGCCTGATACTCCTGCTCCGGCTGGTTGCCCAGGCTGGCAATGCAGAGTGTGCCACGTCCGGCGCGACGCACGAGATTGGCGAGCACCTGGCCGGGCCCCACTTCGAGGAAGGCCGTGCCCGGCTCCTGCAGTGCGAGCGCGGCCGCATCCGCGAAGCGGACGGTATCACGCAGCTGTTCGGCCCAGTAGTCGGGGCTGGTGGCTTCGGCATCGGTGAGCGCCTTGCCGGTGCGCCCCGAGATGATCGGGATGCGCGGCGCGTGCAGTGTCACGCCGGCCACGGCTTCCCGGAAGGGCTGAACCGCCTCGTCCATCATCGCGGAGTGGAAGGCGTGTGAGGTGCTCAGCTTCTGGTTGGCCACGCCCTCGGCCGTCAGTGTCTGTGCGAAGGCATCGACGGCTTCATGCGTGCCGGCCACCACGCAGGCATCGGGCGCGTTGACGGTGGCGATTGACAGGCCTTCGGGCAGGCGCTTGCCGACCTCGGCCGCGGGCTGGCGCACGGCCAGCATGCTACCGGGGGGCAGGGCCTGGATCAGCCGCCCGCGCAACGCCACCAGGCGTGCAGCATCGGCAGCCGACATGACCCCGGCGATGGCGGCCGCAGTGAATTCACCGAGGCTGTGCCCGATGAGACAGTCAGGCTCGACACCCTGATCCTGCCAGTGGCAGGCCAGCGCATACTGGATGGCAAAGAGAGCGGGCTGGGTGAGTGCCGTCTGGGCCAGCTCGGCCTGGTTGCTGTTGAAGACCAGCGTGCGCAGATGGCCCTTGCGGATCGGTGAGTGCGGTGTGGTGGGCTGGTCGCCGAAGGCCGGCACCATCAGCTTGCCCATCACCTCGGAAATCTCGTCGAAGGCGCGGGCAAAGGCAGGCGAATGCTTGTAGAGCTCGTGGCCCATGCCGGCATACTGCGCGCCCTGGCCAGGGAACAGCCAGGTCAGTCGCTGGACCTTGGCGGGTTCGCCGACGAGAAGGTCGGGGGTGGGCGCAGACGACAGGATGCGGACGGCATCGGCCGTGCTGGCTGCCACCACGGCCTGGCGCCGGGGCAGCGGGCTGCGGCCGTGCAGCAGGGTGAAGCCGACATCGTCGAGCGGCTGCGGTGCCTGACGCAGGCTGGCCGCCAGTTGTTCGCGCTGACGGGCGAGCGCGGTGTCGGTGCGCGCACTGAGCGGCAGGATGTGGAGCCGGCCGTCGGCCGACGTGTCGGCATCGGCGCTGGCCGGCTGGCGCGGCGCGAGTTCGGCCGGTGCTTCCTCGATGATGATGTGGGCGTTGGTGCCGCCCACGCCAAAGGCGCTGATCGCGGCACGGCGGGGCACACCGGGCTGCACCGGCCAGGGCGTGTGCTCGGCCGTGACGCGGAACGGGCTCTGATCGAGCTTCAGGCCGGGGTTGGGCGCCTTGTAGTGCAGGGTGCCCGGGATGAGGCTGTGCCGCAGAGACAGCACGGTCTTGATGGTGCTGGCTGCGCCGGCGGCGATGACGGTATGGCCCACATAGCTCTTGAGCGAGCTGATCGTGGCAAAGCCGGTGTCGGCCGTCTGCTCGCGCCAGGCACGGGTGATGGCGGCCAGTTCGACCGGGTCGCCCATCGGAGTGGCCGTGCCGTGCGCCTCCACATACTGGATGCTGCGGGCCGGCAGACCGGCGTCCTTCAGGGCAGCGCGAATGACCGCGTGCTGACCATCGACGCTGGGGGCGGTGAAGCTGGCCTTGTCGGCGCCGTCGTTGTTGACGGCGACACCCCGGATGACGGCGTAGACGGTGTTGCCGTCACGGCGGGCGTCAACAAGGCGCTTCAGCAGCACGACGGCGGCACCGTCGGAAAAGACTGTGCCCTGGGCATCGGCATCGAAGCTGCGGGTCTTGCCGTCGGGCGACAGCATCGAGCCTTCCTCGTGCAGGTAGCCGCTGTTGACTGGCGCCGTGACGGCCACGCCGCCGGCCAGCGCCATCTCGCATTGCCCGGCCCGAAGGGCCAGCACGGCCTCGACGATGCCCACCAGCGAGGTGGAGCAGGCGGTGTGCACCGAGATGGCTGGCCCCTGCAGGTTCAGCCGGTTGGCCGTGCGCGTGGCGATGTAATCCTTCTCGTTGGCCAGCATCACCTGGAATTCACCCAATGCAGCGATCTTGTCCGGGTGATATTGCAGCTGGCGCTGGTAGTAGGTGGGGTTGTACATGCCGGCGAAGACGCCGATGTTGCGCTCGCCGTCGCGGGGGGCGTGACCGGCGTGCTCCAGGCACTGCCAGGCCAGCTCCAGGAAGATGCGCTGCTGCGGGTCCATCAGCTCGGCCTCGCGCGGGCCGATGCCGAAGAAGGCCGCGTCGAAGCGGGCTACATCGTCCATGATGCCGCGTGCCCGCACGTAGTCCGGGTCGTTGACGAGCGATGGCGACAGCGAGGGATCGAGTTCTTCCGGGCTGAAATGGCGGATGCCATCCTTGCCGGCGATCATGTTCTGCCAGAGCTCGTCGATGCTGGCCGAGCCGGGGAAGCGGCCGGCCATGCCGATGATGGCGATGGCGCGGGGGTCATCGCTGTCGGTGTCGGGCGCGCTGGCCTGGGGGGCAGCAGCTGTGCCTGAAGGTGAAACTGCGGCAGACGCAGAAGAAGCAGGGGACGCAGAACCCGGGGACGTTTCCTGAGCCGTCGAACCCGGCAGGGTGGATGCGACCGGAGCGGCAGGGGCGATGGCCGGAGATGCGACTGCGGCGGCTGCCGCGGATGGCGTGGCAGTGCGTGCAACCGGTTTCGTGTCGCCAGCGAAGGGGGACGGGGTGACGGAGGGGCGGGGGGCCGCACCGGTGGGCAGGCTGGCCGCGATGCGGGCCGCAAAGGCGGAGGCCGTCGGGTTGCCGAAGAAGTCCTCGATGCCGATGGCGGGGCCGAAGCGCCGGGTGAGGGCTTCGTGTGCCTGCGCCGCCAGCAGGGATGAGCCGCCGACTTCAAAGAAGTTGTCGTCGGGGTTCAGGCGGTCGATGGCGAGGATGGGCTTGAGGATGCCGATGATTTCCTGGCGAAGCGTCCGGATATCGGGCGTCTGTGCCGCGGGTGTCGTCGTTTTTTGACGCTCGGTTTGTATCTTTGGCTGAGAAACTGCAAATTCGGTTGCAGGGGCTGTTACGTCACCTTTTGTAAGGGCTGTGTCTTTATCTTCAATGTGTCGATCCATGGCCTGCAGGGCGCGTCGATCGAGCTTCCCGTTGAGGGTGATCGGCAGTTGCGGAACCTGCACGAAGCGTGCCGGCATCATGTAGATGGGCAGGCGGGCGCGGCAGTGCGCACGCAGGTTCTCGTCGTCCGGCAGGGGCTTGCCGGCCACGGCGGGTACGAGCCAGGCCACCAGACGGCGTTCGCCGTTGGGGGGGACTTCGTCGGTGATGGCCGCACTGGCCACATCCGGGTGGCCGGACAGCACGGCCTCGATCTCGCCCGGTTCGATGCGAAAGCCGCGGATCTTCAGCTGCCCGTCGAGGCGGCCCAGATATTCCAGACGGCCATCGTCCAGCCAGCGAACGGCATCGCCGGTGCGATAGAGCAGTTCGTCGGGCTTGCCGAAGGGGTCGGGCACGAAGCGTTCCGCGGTGATGGTGGGCTGGTTGAGGTAGCCGAGGGCAAGCCCGGGCCCGCCGATGTACAGCTCGCCGGCCAACCCCGGTGGCGTGGCTTCACCCAGCGGGGTGAGCACGCGCACGTATGTCCAGTTGATCGGGCGGCCCAGCGGTGCGCTGCTGTGGGTGTCGAGATCCCGTTCGCTGACCGGGCCGGTGACGGCGAAGGTGGTGGTTTCTGTCGGGCCGTAACCGTTGATGAGCTGCAGGGCGGGCAGTGCCTGCAGGATCTTGCGCACGTGGCGTGGCGACAGGGCCTCACCGCCTGTCATCAGCGTGCGCAGGCCGCCGAGATTCTTCGGGTTCTCGTCGACCAGCCGGTTGAACAGGGCAGCCGTGAGCCAGGCGGTGTTGACCTTTTCCTGGCCGATGACCTCTGCCAGCCCCTTGCCGGTGGGCACGGCTTCGGGGTGGATGACGCAGGTGCCGCCGTTGAGCAGTGGCCCCCAGATCTCGACGGTGGAGGCATCGAAGGCCAGTGGCGCTGCATGGAGCATGACCGTGCTGTTGCCCAGCTGCGCGAAATACTGCCGGTACACCAGCCGGACGATGGCCCGGTGCGGGATCATCACGCCCTTCGGGGTGCCGGTCGACCCGGAGGTGTACATGATGTAGGCCGGGTGCAGGGCCGAGCGCTGTGCGATGCTGAGCGTCTGGGGCGGAACCTGCTCGGAGAGCTGTGGAACGGTGTTGGCGGTGAGCGTGACCGTGTCCGCCGTGTCGGAATCATCGAGATCCCAGAGGCGCACACCGGCATCGGTGGCCAGTTGCTTCTGTGCGGGTGCCGTGTGGGCGTCGACCAGCAGCAGCTTCGGTTTGCTGTCCTTCAGCATCAGTGACAGGCGCTGGTCGGGGCTGGCCGGGTCGATGGGCACATAGACGGCGCCCAGCCGCAGGATGGCGATGAGCAGCGCGATGGTTTCCGGCCGCCGAGACAGCAGCATGGCAATCCGGTCGCCCGCTTCGACATCGAGCGCCTGAAGACGGTCGACGTAGCGCAGGGAACGCTCGCGCAGGCCGTGGTAGCTCCAGCCCTCGTCGAGCCTGCCCGGCATGCGGACTGCAATGGCCTCGGGTGTGCGTCGGCACTGCAGGTCGAAGCGGTCGATGACGGTGGCCTGTGGCAGGCGGTTGCCGCTACCGATGTTGCCGGCCCAGGCGTTGAAGATGAGGGGCTGGATGCTGGTGGCCAGGTTGGAAATTTCGGCCAGCGGGCGCGAATCGACCGTCAGCAGTTCGATCAGCAGATGTCGGAGGAAACGGCGCCAGCCGTGGAGCGCGACCTTGTCATAACGACCGGACGGCGAACTGATGGTTACGCTTTCCGGGGATGTCTCGAAAAAAATGTCCGCTTTGTTACCGGCTTCCGTTGGCGCACCCTCGGTGGGGATGGCATGATCGGCTGGCGGCTGTGAAGGCAGCTGAGAATGCTCGCCGGTGGCGAAAACCTTGCTGTTGGCGGCGCGGGCGGCCTTCAGGCTGCTGAATACGGCCGTTCCTCCGTCGCTGGTGATGACAACCTCACGGCCCCGGGTTGCCTGTCCGGTGATGTGGCGCCGCGCCACGTGGGTCAGCAGCCACAGCGAGGTGTCGATGCCCTCGGGGAGCGGTGTGCCGTTGACGCGGTGGTCTGCCAGCGTCCACGCAGCGATCCAGGGCACCAGAATGCTCTCGCCGGTGCGATGGCGCTGCTTGAGGATGAGGGACAGGTTCTGGGGAAGCTTGATCGGAATCGAGGCCACTGGGACGTAAACCTGGGAACGGATGAGAAAACGCTTTTACGACGGTACCGGCACGCCAGTGGCGCAATCCGGGCAGGTCAATCCTGCATTGTCGTGTTTCGGCCCTTCAGGATGCGTGATTCATTTCAACAAACAACGAGGAAAGGATCGACCGGTTCTGAAGACGGCGCAGGTGGCATTTCTACCATGCCATGTTGCGAACCGGGAAATACTGTATAACTGTCGGAAAACATGATTTTCGAAAAAATGAAACAAATTGCTCAACGGTTTCTGATAGGAGCATCGATGGCGGTCTTGCCGGTGATGGCGGTGTCGCAGAGCGGTGGAGCACAGATGTCCTCCTTCAATGGTTCGGCCCCGGTGAAACCGCAGATGCGGCTGGCGGTGCTCGGGGATTCGGACAGTCACGCCTTCCACGATGCGATCTCGCTGAAGTTCGGCACCAGTGAGGCGCGCGGCGGGCACCAGCAGGCCAGTACCTGGCAGTGGACGGAGATGCTGGCGCAGCTTCGTCCGCAGGATGTCGATCAGGGGCCGTTCGGCGAGGTGGGCAGCGGCGGCATGGTGGCCTGGGCGCGGCGAAACCTGATGGGTACGGTGCTGCGCCATCGCAAGGAAGACTTCCGCTACAACTTTGCGGTGAGCGGTGCCGGCTGTTCGGCGCTGGGCGATGAGAAGTCGGGGCAGGTGGCATCCATGTTGCAGGAGCTGGATCAGTATCCGGATGCCTGGAAGAAGCTGCCGGCCGTGGTCGTCATCCGTATCGGCATCAATGATCTGGGCACGCGCGAGCGGCTGGAGGCGTTTTCGAGCGCCGACGGCGCCGAGGACGGCACGGCGAGGGCGGTGGCCTGTGCCGATGCGGTGAGCGTCGCCGTGAAGACGCTGAAGGCCCGTTACCCGAACCTGCACATCATTCTGGTGGGGGTGCTGAACAACGTCGACTGGCCGCCCATTCACGAACGCTATCAGGACCCGCAGTCGCTGGGCCACATCACTGCCGTGCTGGATGTCTATGACGGTCGGTTGCGTGAGCTGGCGGCGGGCATGGATGGCGTCGAGTTCTTCGATGACCGGGCTTTCTTCCGGAATCACTTCGGTGCGCGCGATGCGGCCGGAAAACCGGCCTACAAGGGCGTTTCGCTGGGCGGCAAGCGCGAGGTGAAGGTCACGCAGGGGGATGAGCCCTTCAACGCCGTGATCGGTGACGGGCATGCGGGCACGGTCTGGAATGGACTCTGGGCGGCAGCGCTGGTCGAGCGCTTCAACCAGATTCCGGGCGTGAAGATCCGGCCGATTGCCGGGCTGGAAATTGCCCGCCTGGCCGATCCGCAGGGGCAGTTCGGCCTTGGGCCGGAATTGCCCGAGGCGCCCAAGGCTCCGGCCCAGCCAGGGAATCAGCCCCAGACCGAATCTCAGACCGGACCCCAGTCCAAACCCCGGTCCTGACCCCGTATCCCGGCCTGTGCCGGCAGGCGCGCACGAGTGCGGCGCAGGGGCCGGCAGGGCTTGAGTGCGTGGTTCGCCGGCGGCAGATGCCACCGTGCTGGGCGAGACGCCAAACGGCCGGGGCCGCCCGGTGCCGTGATACCGGGCGTGGCTGGATGGGGCTTGCCCCGTTGCCTATTCAGCTTCCGGCCAGCCGCCGCTTGCCTGGACGGGCGAAATAGAACCATTCCCGGCCCGGCGGTGTGCCCGGGTTCGGGAAGACCACGTAGCCGTCTTCGGGCGCGCAGAGTGTCTGCCCATCCGCGCGGCGGGCAATGGTTTCTCCGGCCTTCACGGTGTCGAAGGATCGCCATTCCCGCACAAACTGGTCTTCGGTGCTGTGGCGGTCGAACACGTCATGCAGCTCGATCAGTTCGTGCCCGGCTGCATCGGCGCTGGCCGGGTGCGCGACTGAGGCTGTGTTTGCGCCAGAAGCGGCCTGATCCCGGGTCTTGTCCGTGCTGTTTGCAGAGTCTGCCGCGGGCAGGCCGCCGATCTCCAGCAGCCGCAGCACGTTGTCGATGGCGGTACGCGCCACGACCGGTGCCTGCGGGTCGAGATGCTGTCCGCATTCCACCGTGACCGCGATGCCGCCGAGGGCGCGCATGTATTCGGTGGTGCCGCAACCATAGGCGACGCTGCCGTTCTGGCGACGCTGCACCCCCTTGGCATAGGCGTTCAGCCAGCCGTAGACGAGACGCCGGGGGCCGATGGCCTGGGCCAGCCGTTCTTCCTCGGCCGCGCGGGCGAAGGGCTCCAGCTCGTTCTGGTTGTTCTGGGGGCCGAAGAAGACGAAAGGCTCGCCCGGCGCCGAAAATGTGTGCAGATCGACGAGGATGTCGTGCTGCGCGAGCAGCGGGGCCAGCCGGTTGGCGATCCGGTCCTCGGCGTTTTCAGGCGAGATGGCCGGGCGGAAGTCCCGGTTGAGATTGCGGTCGCCCTCGCGCCGCTTGCCGGCCCAGGCCACCGGGTTGGCCACCGGGATGAAGGTGAGCACACCGCGCTGCAGGCGCCGCTCGCCCGCATCGAATTCGGCAAGGATCTCGCGGATGGCAATGGGGCCAGCCGTTTCGTTGCCATGCACGCCACCCATGATGAGCAGTTTCGGCCCCGGCTGCAGGCTGTGGAACTGGCGGACTTCGATGACGGGAGGTGGCTTGCGGTTGGGATTCATGTCGACGCGAAACGGAAGGGAAAGCAGGGCGGATCGTGAAAGACCGGCTGACGCAGGGCACACCGAAGGGTCATGTGCGTCAGGCGGGTCAGGCGGCAAGGGGGCGTGGCGGGCACGCGCCGTTGCCCCCGGCAAGCGTACCAGAAGCCGTGATTTCAGGGCGCGAAGCAGGGGAGGTGGTCAACCTCTGCCGGCCTGATCCGTTATTTTCCACGCCGACAGCCGCAGACCCTGCCGGGAAAATACGCTGGCATGTTGCCTGCATGCCGCTATGATCCTGAAGTGTGTTCTGCACGCCCTGTGAGGCTTTCACGGGGACGAACACGTTCATGCACGCGCCGGAAGGCAGTGTCCGCATGCCGTGTTTCGCCCTTGTTCCTGACGTGACTTTCGGGAGAGTCAACTTGTCGACTTCGTTTTCTTCCCTGTCGTCTGCTGTTGTTCGTCGCATCTCCCTGGCGGGCATCGCTGCGGCCTCGGTGCTGCTCGCCGGCTGCGTCAGTCACTTTGGCGCCCAGGTCACGGCCTATCACCAGCAGGGCGTGCCCCTGCAGGGGCTCAGCTACAAGTTTCAGCCCGAGGCTGCTCAGGCCGACAGCCTGGAATACGCCACCTATGCTGCGCAGGTGCGCGAGCAGCTGATGAAGCATGGCATGGTGGAGGCAGGAGGCAGCCGCCACGATGTCGATGTGCGCTTCGGCTACTCGGTGGATGGTGGTCAGCCGGTTCACTACCAGCAGCCCGAATACGCCTACGTCTACCAGGGCAGCCGCCCGGTTCGCCGCGATCGCGTCCAGCCCGATGGCAGCGTGGTCAGCTACTGGGAGATGTATCCCGTCTACGGCTACGATCTGGTGGGTTACACCACCTACCAGCGGGTGGTCTTCACGCATCAGCTGCGCCTCACGCTGACCCGTTCAGCGGCCGGTGGCAAGCCGCCGCAGGGGCTGGCACGGCTCTATGAAGGCACGGTCGTGCATCAGTCCGATTCCAACACGCTCAACTACAGCGTGCCGAGGATGGTGCGGGCATTGTTCCAGGATTTTCCCGGCCCCAATGGGCAGACCCGCCGCATCGAGGTGCCTGATGATCTCCAGGCTGATGACAAGGCGGCCAAGGAATCAGAGAAATCGGAGAAGGCAGATCCCACCCCGCCCGCCAGGGGCCAGCGCGGGCACGAGTGATTCATGATACGCATCCGGGACGCCGGCCGGATGCGGTGCGCGCGGCACCGCGGTGCGGGCCTGGGCACTGCCGTGGTTTGACAACGGCAAGCGCAGCGAAGTGATGGCGCCTGGCACACAGGTGCCGGTGCCCTCAGGGGCAACTTTGCGGGGAATGAGGCTGCCTGATGGATGCACGCCGGCATGCCTGCCAGTGTGCATCACTATCAGGGCTTTCAGCGATGCGGCCAGTGCGTGGGCAGACCGATGCCCAGCTGGCGGGTGCGGCGGTCCATGCGGCGCACCAGACGCTCGATGTCGTGCTGGTCGGCCTCGGAGAGGCGCCGTGCCGGCTCGCGCAGCCGGGCGCTGCGGATGATGCCGCGCTGCTTGTAAAGCTGCTTGGCCACGGCCAGCCCGATGGTGGGCTGCATCTGGTGGCGCATCAGCGGCAGGTAGGCGTCGAACACGTCCTCGGCGTCTTCACGTTTGCCGGCATCGAACAGCTCCTGCTGCTTGATGAGCGCCTCGGGGTAGGCGAAGGCGGTGAAGGCGCCGTCGATGTTGCGCTCCAGCGCCTGCGGGAAGTGCAGCCCGTCGTTGCCCTCGAAAATGGCGATCCGCCGGATGCCCTTGGTTTCGGCATCGCGCAGCTCCTCGGCCTTGGCCAGGCCAGAGTCTTCTCCCTGGCAGATGCCGGTCAGGCCGGCAAAGTCCTGCAGCATGCGGATCAGCAGGTAGGGGGCGATGTAGACGCCGGTGTGCATCGGCTGGTCGTGCAGCACCCAGGGAATCTCGCCCAGGCGGATGCTCACGCGCTCGAAGTAGGTGTAGATGTCGTCATCGGTGCGCAGCGTGCGGTCGGGGCTGATGCGCACGCCGGCTGCGCCCGCATCCATCGCACGCCGGCCCAGCAGCGCCAGGTTGTCGATGCCGGGTTCGGAAATGTCGACAAGCGCCGGAATGCGGCCGTTGAGGTGCCGGATGCCGGCACGCACCACCGACAGGCGCTCATCGTTGCTGAGCTTGTCGATCTCGGCCTGAGCGCCGAGCAGCAGGACGCCGCCGGCACCGCAGGTTGCAAAGAAGTCCATCTGGGCGCGGATGCCGTCCAGATCCAGGGTGCCATCCTCGGTGAACGATGAAATGGCTTCGGTAAAAATGCCTCGTGACGATGTGTTGATCAGCGGGCGATCATTCCAGTTCAGATTCAAACCGCGTTCCTTCGTAGGTTCAAGATGTGCAGGGCGACAATGGATAGAAGTCTACCTGAGCGGGCAGGGTGATGTCCTGAGCGGGGAGCGCGGATGTTGGCTTGCTGCGGTCCCGGCGGTACAACGACAAGCCTGCCGACGGGAAGAGGCAGCACCGCCTTGATGGCGGCGTCGTCGTCATGCCCCTCGGCGATACGGGAGGGTTTGAGTAACAATATTTAACTAAAATTCGTCTGCGACTGGCAACAACGCAGATTCTCGTGTTAATATCCGCTCCGCGCTGCGCCCGTAGCTCAGTTGGATAGAGTACTTGGCTACGAACCAAGGGGTCGTGGGTTCGAATCCTGCCGGGCGCGCCACCGTTTCGACGGGCCTGATTTCAGCTGGAATCAGGTCCTTTGTTTTTCGGATCATTTTCGTCTGCCTGCTGTGCCTGTCGACCACGACGGCTGGCTTCTCAGCACACCGCTGCGGCTTCCAGACGTTTCCGATCCAACCGGTTTCCCGCTTGTCGGGGCCGTGGCGATACCACCGCGCTGTGCGCAGTCCGTCGCCGCAGGCTTCCCAGTCTTCCGCCGGAAGTTTTTGGCGGGGCAGGAAACTGGCATTGCAGCAGCACCGTTTTTTGCGCCCGTAGCTCAGTTGGATAGAGTACTTGGCTACGAACCAAGGGGTCGTGGGTTCGAATCCTGCCGGGCGCGCCACATTCAAGGGGCCTGTTCCTTTCCGGAACGGGCCCCTTGTCCTTTTCTTGTTCCTTCCTCGTTGCTCCCGGGGGAACGTCACTGCGACCGTCGCGTGCGTCCCGTCAGGTCCCGTCGGCACCCGGCGGAATCCTCATGGGCAGGGGCGGCATCCTGCCCGCGCCTTCCCCCGCCCCCTGCGCATGGCGTCACACGGGGCAGGATGGTCATCTGCCGCAGGCCGCGCGCTGCGCATTCCGATGCAGGCCGCGTGCGTGCGTCCGGCAGGTGCACGCAAGGGGCGCCGGCTTCAGCGTGCCGGGCCTCCCGTGGCCAGAAAGCGCCGCATCAGGTCGGCCATCGTTCGTACCTCGAACTTGTCCATGATGTTGGCACGGTGTGCTTCCACGGTCTTGATGCTGATGTTCAGGTCGCCGGCAATCTGCTTGTTCAGGCGCCCGGCCGCAATCAGTTCCAGCACCTGCTGCTCGCGGGGCGTGAGACGGGCCAGCAGGGTCTGATAATGCTCTCGCTGCGCGCCACTGACCTGTTTCTCCTGAGCCAGCAGGAAGGCGTTGTTCACGCTGGTGATGAGCTGCTGGTCGTCGAAGGGCTTTTCCAGAAAGTCGGTGGCCCCGAGCTTCATCCGCGACACCGCCATGCCGACATCGCCGTGGCCCGTCATGAAGATCAGCGGAATGTCGATCTGCTGACGCAGCAGCTCGTCGTGCAGTTCGATGCCGCTCATGCCGCCCATGCGCACGTCCAGAATGAGCACGGCGAAATGGCCGGGTGCGTAGGATTGCAGGAAGGATTCGGCGCTGGGGAAGGTGCGCACATTGAAGCCACTGCCTTCGAGCAGCCAGCGCAGCGAGTCGAGCACGGCTTCATCGTCATCGACGATGTAGACGAACTTCTCGGCGAGGGGCGGGGCGGTGGAGGTTTCGTGAGCTGGGGTGGTCATGAAGTGTCTTCCGTGAAAAGCGTGAGCGGGCGGCGTCGGCAAGGGGTTTTGCCGGCACCGCGGGCTGCGGGAACCGGGATGGGGCTGACGGGGCCGGCCGGGCCTGCACCGCCGCAAGCGTGATTCCCGGCGGCCCTCGCACTCAGTCCGTCTCCGCGCGGCGCACAATGCGGCCGGCGCGTGATTCTATCGGGCCTTCGTCGTCATGCGGCCGCTCCACGAGATTGCTCGCGCTGCATGGCTGGCAGTGTAAACCTGAAGACGCATCCGCGCGGTTCATTGGCCTCCACCCACAGTCGGCCACCATGCGATTCGATGATCGAGCGGCAGATGTTCAGCCCCATGCCCATGCCTTCGCGTTTGGTGGTGAAGAAGGCTTCGAAGACCCGTTCGCGCATGTCTTCCGGCAATCCGGGGCCCTGATCGGCCACGGCAAACTCGACGAAGCTGTCACGTGACGCCACGCTGAGGGTCAGCGCCGGCCGGGACATCTCCCGCATGGCGTCGATGGCATTCTTCAGCAGGTTCAGCAGCACCTGCTCGATCAGGATGCTGTCGGCAAAGATGGTCGGCATCGTCGGCTGCACCTGGATGGAGATGTTCACGCCGTGGCGCTTGGCCGCGATCTCGGCAAGCCCCAGGGCCTCGGTCAGGATGGCGTTCACCGTCACCTCGCGCTGCTCCGGCGTGCTGCGGCGCACGAACTCGCGCACCCGCTGGATGACCGATGCGGCCCGTTGTGCCTGCCGGGCGATCTTGATGAGGGTTTCGTTGATCTGCTCGGGGCTGACGGTGCGCATGGCCGGTTGCGGCGGCGATGCCGGCGTGTTGCCGGTGACGCCTGTCGCTGCATTGCCAGGGTCTGCTGCATGGGTAGGCAATGGCAGCGACGCCGGGGCGGGTGGCTGGTTGCCTTCTCCGGTGGGGGGCACTGCGTCGGCTGGCGGTGCGCTGCGGGCCTGCTGCATCTGCAGGCGCTTGGCGAGGCCCATCGCATAGTTGCTGATGGCAGCCAGCGGCTGGTTCAGCTCGTGGGCGATGGAAGAAGCCATTTCGCCCATCGTGACGAGGCGAGAAGTCTGGGCGAGCTGTTCCTGCTGCTGCTTTTCCTGCTCCCAGATGGGGCGCAGTGCCGTGATGTCGGTGGCCACCACCAGTTGCGCCGGCTGGCCGTCCACCCAGCGGATCTGCTGCACGCGCACCTCGAACCAGCGGTCGATGGAGGGCACGTGCACTTCCTCGCCGATCCAGGCGTCGGCCACCGGCCAGCCCTTCAGCAGCGCCAGATGGCCGGCAATGTCTTCGCCAAAGAGCGCCCGGTAGCGGAAGTTGCTGAACAGCAGGGTGGGCGTCTGGCTGGGGCGGGTAATCGGCATCAGCAGTTCGCCTTCCGGAGCCGGGGTATCGGGACGGGCGCCAGGCACCGAGGCCACCGACACCGCAGCGCCCAGCTCGTTCAGCACGGTGTTGAAGCGCTCGTGGGCGCTGACCAGTTCGTCACGGATGCGGTTGGGCTCTGTGATGTCGGTGGCCGAGGCCATCCAGCCGGCCTGCTGCCCCTGGTCGTCGATCAGGGGGGACACGTAGAGGCGTATGTCGATGATCCGGCCGTCCTTGCGCCGCACCCGTGTCTGGATGCCCGACGGTGGGGCTGCCCCCGAAATCGTCAGGTTCAGGTGGGTGAAGTTCAGGTCGTATTCCTCGGGAATCCAGTAGGGGTAGGGCGGGAGCTGGCCGATCAGTTCCTCGGCCTCGAAACCGACCATCTCGCACAGTGCGCGGTTCACGTAGGTGATGCGCCCCTCGTTGTCGATCACGCGCATGCCGGTGCTGATCGAGTCCTCGATGGCGCGCCGGAAGGAGGTTTCGGTGGTGAGTGCGTGCTCGATGTGCTTGCGGGTGGTGATGTCGTGTGCCACCGCGTAGTAGAGGGATTCGGAACTGCTGCGATCGACGCTGATCGACCAGCTCAGCCAGCGCCAGGCACTGCGGAAGCGCACCCGGCATTCCAGCGGGCCGATGCGCTCGGCATCATCATTCGAGGTGAAGGCTTCGATCACGTCCAGCCGGTCGTCCGGGTAGACGTGATCCCAGAAGCGGGTGTTGGCCGTGTCCTTGCCAAAATACTCGACGAAGGCCGGATTGCCGCGAACCAGCGTGCCATCGGGCCGGACCACGCAGAACACGTCCTGCGACAGTAGGAACAGCCGGTCGCGCTCGTTCTCGATGCGCAGCCGGTCGCGTGCGCTGCGCCAGAGCAGGATCAGCGAGATGATGAGGGTGAGGGACAGCGTGAGCAGGCCCAGCGTGGAAAGCCGGTGGGTGAAGCCGGTGCCGCCTGCGTCGTAGCCGATGGCGTTCAGGGCCAGGCCCTGGCCGGGCGGGGTCAGTGGCACGGTCTGGGTGGTGCGCATGTCCGCTTGGTGGTCATCGGAGGTGATCGTCGCCAGCGCCGTGCTGCTCTCGTCCTGGATGGTCAGCCGGTAGCGCTCCAGGATGTTGCCGGGGGCGGCGCTCTGCAGCAGCTGCTCCAGCGAAATGCCGACCACCGCCGTGGTGACGACCTGGCGGCCCTGGATGACCGGCAGGTACAGCTCGGTGACGACCTCGCCGCCGGGAATCATCAGGGGAGGGGAATATTCGGGCTGCCAGGAGTGCAGGCTGGCCTGAAGGGTGCTCCAGCGTGACCCCTTGTCGCCATTCTGTCCGAAGCCGGTCAGCACCGATGGCTGTTGCCCCTGCGTGATCTCGCCGGCTTCCAGTGCGTTGCTCGCCAGTACGCCGTCGGCCAGGCTCACCGATTCGAGCCTGCCTTCGCCGTCGATCAGGCCGATGTAGCGTACCGGTGCAAAACGCTCGAAGAAGCCTTTGGGTGTGAGGTTCTGGCTGGCCGGCAGCGGGGCGCTGCCGGCCGCGGATTGCAGCCAGATCGGCGCCAGTCTCGACAATTGAACCTGCAGCTCCTGCAACGACAGCTCGATCGACTGCCGTGCCCAGTCGGTGTCGCGTTGCAGCAGGTTCTGTCGTTCCTCGCCCTCGATGACCTTTTCGTACCAGATGAAGGCGGCCATCGTGCCCACGAAGATGAACAGGCTGGCCACGTGGGCAACGCCCAGAAAGCGCCAGGTGCGCCAGGTTGCGCTCAGCGCGGCCTGCCGGCGGGACTTCTGCCGTGCCGTGCCGTCATCGGGGGACATGTCGTCGGCCGGGGCGGGGGGCGGTTCCACGGGCGAGGGGGAGGAAGGAGGCAGGGCTTTCATGATCGGTGGAATCGGGGGCAACACGGGGTGGGTGAATGGCGTTTTTCACGCTATGAAATAACCTTCTACAGACTGAAAAATAAGCCTTGCGTTAGCCGTCGACGGGCATAGAATCGGGTTCTAATTACATCTCATCTTACTGTTGTGGGGAGGTTCCCGGCATGTCTGCAGTCCCTGAAAACACCACCAACGGCGCCGTACCGGCCGATATCGATCCGGTCGAGACCCAGGAGTGGCTCGATGCGCTCGGCGCCGTCATCCAGAAGGAAGGGGCAGAGCGTGCTCATTACCTGCTCGAACAGATGATGGAATCGGCCCGCCGCAAGGTGGGCAACATGCCGTTTGCTGCCACCACGGCCTATGTGAACACGATTCCGCTCAACAAGCAGCCGCCGCTGCCCGGCAACCCCGAGTTCGAGGAGCGCATCCGCAGCTACATCCGCTGGAACGCGATGGCGATGGTCGTGCGGGCCAACAAGGCCGAGCCGCCCGATGGCGGCGGTCTGGGCGGTCACATCGCTTCCTTCGCCTCGCTGGCCACCATGATCGGCATGGGCATGAATCACTTCTGGCACGCAGCCAGCGAGGGGCATGGCGGTGATCTGGTCTATTTCCAGGGCCATACCTCCCCCGGCATCTACGGTCGCGCCTTCATCGAGGGCCGCCTCACCGAAGA
>JAUNHU010000135.1:0-4544 GCA_030523825.1 Lautropia sp.
GCACCTGGAAAAAGCCGGCTTCCTCGAAGATGGCGCGCTGGTTCAGCGGATCGGCACCGACGAAGCCGTCGATGTTGCCGGCTTTGAGGTTGGAGACGAACTCGGTGGGCACCACCACGCGAATCTGCACGTCGCGGTCGGGGTCGAGTCCGGCGTCGGCCAGGTAGTAGCGCAGCATCAGGTTCTGGATGGAGTATTCGAGCGGCACCGCAATGGTGAGCCCCTTCCAGTTGCGCGGGTCACGGTTTTCGCGGTGCTTCAGCGCCATCACCAGCGCGATGCCGTTGGTGTTCTCGATCATTGCCACCCGCAGCGGCGTGGGTGGCGAACCCAGCCCCATCGAGGCTGCCAGCGGCATCGGCGCCAGCATCAGGCCGGCATCCAGCTCGCCGTTGATGACCTTGTCGCGCACCAGGCCGAAGGCTGCATTCTTCTGCATCTGCACCTTCAGCCCTTCTTCCTGCCAGTAGCCATTCACCTCGGCCATGATGAGCGGCGTGGCGCAGGTGATGGGCAGAAAACCGATCTTCAGATCCTTTTTCTCGGGCTCGCTGCGCTCCTGCGCCATTGCCTGCAGGCTGGCAACCGGCAGCACGCTGGCAATGGCGGCCATCGCCGTGGATTTGCCCACGGCCTGCAGAAAGCGCCGCCGCAACGGCTCGTGCGGGAAAAGCGCCTTCACCAGTGAGGCTTCGATGAATTCGTTCAGGTAGTCGTCGCGCTCGGCACTGACCGCACGTTCGTCGTGCAGGTTGCAGAAAGGCTTCTGGCCACCCGCATGCGCTTCACCGCAGCGGCACTGAAAGCGCAGCGGCCTGCCTTCATCGAAAGGAGAGAAAAAACGATTCTGTTCAGTCATGAAAATCGACGATCAAGTCTGAAACGGGCAAACTGTTCTCAGATGCCGTCGCCCGAGGAACTGACGGAACTTGCGCTGAGGCGGGCCAGCTCGCTGCGGATGTGCTTGATGGCCGGAGTGACGATGGCCACGAACTGCCCTTCGCGCACGCGACGCTGCACCGGCGACGAGGCCAGATACCCCCTTGCTCCTGCGTGCAGCAGCGCCGACTGCGTGGCACGCAGCGTGAGTTCTGCGGCCTCGCCGCGCACGGCAAGCACGCGGGCGAAGTATTCGTTGCTGTTGTCGTAGGGCGTTTTTGCCAGCTCGGCCACACGCGCCAGAATGGCATCCAGCTCGTTCTGCAGGTCGGCCGGGCGGTCGTCGAGGAAGCTGTTGACGTGACCCAGCTGCGCTTCCACGTCGTGCATGGAGTCGATGGCGCCCTGGATGATGCCAGCACCGATGCCGCATTGCAGCAGCAGGAAGGCACCACGGATGCCGGCGATGTAGGGGCGTGCCGGCCAGGCCACCACACGCGACGGGCGCACGCGATGATGCGAGAAGGTGACGCCCAGCGTGGCCGTGCCTTCGAGCGCACTGAACTCGGGGCAGCGGCGGGTGGAAACACCGGCATCGGCGCAATTGACGTAGAACATCAGCTCACGCGGGCCATCGGGTGTCTGCACCACGGCAACGGCGCAGAAGCTGTGGTCCTCGCCCAGGTTGCTGACCCACGGCAGCATGCCATCGACAATGAAATCCTCGCCGTCGGCACGGGCGCTGAGGTGGTTCTTCTCGATGTTCGCCAGGCTTTTCATGGCGTTGGAAAGGCCGGTGCCGCCCAGCACCTCGGCAGTGGCCACTTCCAGCAGCACGTCGTCGTGCAGGTCGGGATTTGCCGAGCGCTCAAGATACATGGTGCAGGCCATCTGGCACCACATCAGGAAGCCGGTGGAGCCGCACACCCGCGACACCTCGGCAATGGCGTTGATGGCCGTCACGTAGTTTGCGCCACCGGGCAGGCCCGACAGGTGCGCCATGAAGGCACCCGCCTCACCCAGGCTGCGCATGATTTCTTCAGGATAGACGCCCTGGCGGTCGATGTCCTCGGCCAGTGCGGCCAGCGGCCCGTTGGCAATTTCACGCACGGCAGCCAGCATGCTGTCGTCATCGGGGCGCTCGATACCTTCGATGATCGGCGGCTGCGAAGCATTCGATGAAAGCGACATGGCGGAAGTCCTGACAGAAAGGGTTGATCGGCGCCTTCCGGATCAACCCTTTCTCCCGCGCCTGGCAACGGGTTCGTCAGGGAGCTTCAGCGACGGGCCTGCAGCAGGACAGACCGTGTCGCATCATGCGGAATGGGGGCTGACCGAAAGACAGCCAACATTTTGTCATCAGCCAGACAGGGGCTCATTCGTTTTCCACATATCAACCAAGCATTTGCACATATGCCCGGGATCGCTGTGCCCCTGCCGCCCCCTGCCCGCTTCAGTGCACGTTCTGCATCGAGAAGCTCAGCTGCGCCGGCGCATCGGGCAGGCCGCCGTTGAGAGCCAGACCGCTCCTGACGGCCGTGAGGTTGCCCGAGCTGCTGAGATGGAACCTGCCGGAAGCGTCCCGCGAGATTCGCACCTGGCCGCTGGCCACGTCGTAACGAGACTGACCGGACTGACTGCTGGTACCCACCGTCACCTGGATGCGGATGGCCTTGATGCCCGAGCCCAGGGCCGCCGTGAAGGCATCATCATTACCTGCCACCTGATAGGTACCAGTGTCCTTGCCAACGAACTTGATGGCCAGATTGGAGCCTCGCCAGGCAACCGGCACGGTATCAGCGCCGCCACCGGCAGGCAGTGCCGACACCGACACGACCGTATACCCCGGGCTGCCATCCACATACTGCTGGGCGGAGCGCGTGCGGTTGGCGTAGGTGTAGTTGTTTACCGACCAGCGGCTGTCGCCGGTGAGCACATCGGTGGCCTGATCGGCTGCCTGATCGACGGCTGTGCCGACCGCAGCATTGGCAGCCACGCCGGCAGCAGCGGCTGCCACGGGATCACCGCCACCGACGCCACCACCGCCACAGGCAGCAAGCACGGAAACGAGCAACAGGGACAGGGCAACGCGAGACGCGGCGGAGAATCGGGACATGATGGCTCGATGCAAAGAAAAAATGGGAAACGCGACGGGCCTGATTGATGCCCCCGCGAAAAGTGGCATTGTGGCGCCGATCGGAGCGCGTGGCGCGCGAATGGCCGGACGGCGCCTCTGAGCAGCCGTCCGGCCATCTGCCCTGTAACCACAGGGCGTGGAGGGCCTTGCGCGATCAGTGGACGTTGTTCAGCGTCAACGTCATCTGCTCAGGCGAGCCGCCGGCAATGCCACCCAACGCCTCGATGGCCTTGGCAATCGGCAGACTGCCAACCGAATCGAAGCGGAATTTGCCATCAGCGCTCTTGCTGATCTGAACCTGACCCGAGGATGCGTAATAGAGCGCGGTGCCGGCCGTCGTACCCAGACCGGGGGCACTGGTACCCAGATACACCTCGACCAGCACAACCTTTGCCCCTGCAGTGACCGCGGTGACGAAGGCATTCATGTTGGGCGCCACATCAAAGATGCCGCCCTCGTTACCCGAGAACAAGAACTGCACGGTCGAGCCGCTGAACGCGCCATTGGCATGGCGGGTGTCGGTTCCGCCGTCATAGTTGAAGGTGCTGGTGTTCCAGACCGTGAACGGATAACCGTCCAGCTTGCTGTCGCTTACGGCCGTATGACCACCGGCCACATAGCGGTACTGATCCACCGTCCAGAAGCTGTTCTGATCGACCGGGTGAACATCGCCGCCCGCCTGCTGATTCACACCGGGAGGCAGACCAGACACCGGGGGCTGATTGATTGCTGCGCCGCCGTTGGGGTTTTCCGGCACGACGGGAGTGCCCGAACCGGGGATGACGGGTGCTGGATTGACCGTTGCTCCCCCCGCAATTGCACCGGCCGCAGCAGCCGGGCTCTCCGGCAGGGAAGGTCCGCCGCCACCGCCACCACAGGCGGCCAGCAGGCTTGCGATGGACACGGACAGGGCAAGGCGGGAAAAACCGGAAAAACGGGACATGACGCCTCCGAAAGAGAACGGGCGCCGGCTCGGCGCACGGAGGCGATCTTCGGTTGGGATGCGGTGCGCGCGCAACGCCGACCGACAGACGGAAAGCGCGAACCGCCGGGCGGTGGTGGCGCATCTGTCAGATTCGGGCGAGGCGTGAAATAATTCCGCCCCCCAAATGGGGGAAGCACCAGAGGGGCTGCGCGGGAGGACAAACGAAAGTCTCCCGGCAGGCAGGTCAGAACAGGCCGGTGATGCGCCCCTCGGGGGTCACGTCGATGTTCATCGCGGCCGGCGCCTTCGGCAGGCCGGGCATGGTCATGACTTCACCGCAGACGATGACGATGAAGCCGGCGCCAGCCGACAGGCGAACCTCGCGGATGTCGAGGGTGTGACCGCTGGGTGCGCCGCGCCGCGTGGCGTCGGTGGAAAAGCTGGACTGCGTCTTGGCGATGCAGACCGGATAATGCCCATAGCCCTCGTTCTGCCAAGTGTCGATCTGCTTGCGCACGCGCGGCGGTGCAACCACGTCGGCCGCACCGTAGATGCGCTGCGCGATGGTGACGATCTTGTCCCAGATGGGCATGTCGGACGGGT
>JAUNHU010000135.1:4644-6217 GCA_030523825.1 Lautropia sp.
TAGATGCGCTGCGCGATGGTGACGATCTTGTCCCAGATGGGCATGTCGGACGGGTAGAGATAGCCGGCGCGTGTTGGCTGCGATGCCGTGGCGGGTTGTGACGCGCCGCTTGCCGATGCAACAGGATGGGTGACAGGAGGCTGCGCAGATCCCTGTTGTGATGCGCTGCCCTGTTCCTGAGAGACACCGTGTTGCGACGCACCAGCACCCTTTGCTGGCGGGGCGTTTTCTGTCAGATCGACCACGGCGCGGGCAAGTTCTTCGGCCCCCTCCCCGCCCTTTGCCCAGTGATCGGCCAGCACCACCCGCACGCCCAGCGCAGCCATCCGCTCGCCAACGAGCGCAAGCTCCGCATCGGTGTCGGCCGTGAAGCGGTTGAGTGCCACCACCACCGGCAGGCCGAAATGCTGGCGCATGTTCTGCACGTGACGCTCCAGATTGACGATACCGGCCGACAGCGCATCGAGGTTCTCGGTGTTGAGCGCCTTCACGTCAATGCCGCCGTGGTACTTGAGCGCACGGATGGTGGCGACCAGCACGCAGGCATCGGGCCAGATGCCGGCATGACGACACTTGATGTCGAGAAATTTCTCGGCGCCGAGATCAGCACCGAAACCGGCCTCGGTGACGACATAATCGGCGAGCTTCAGCCCGGCCTGAGTGGCGATGATGGAGTTGCAGCCGTGGGCGATGTTGCCGAAGGGACCGCCATGCACGATGGCCGGATTGTGTTCGAGCGTCTGGACGAGATTGGGCTGGATGGCGTCCTTGAGAAGCGCGGCCATCGCACCGTGCACCTGCAATTGCCGCGCACGCAGCGGCTGGCCCTGCCGGTCATAGCCGAAGACGATTTCGCCCAGGCGCTCGCGCAGATCCATCAGCGAGGTGCAGAGGCAGAAGATTGCCATCACTTCGGAGGCGACGACAATATCGAAACCGTCTTCGCGCGGCTGCCCGTTGGCATGGCCGCCCAGCCCGACGACGATGCGGCGCAGCGCCCGGTCATTCATGTCGACCACCCGCTTCCAGGTGATGCGGGTGGGGTCGATGTTCAGCGCATTGCCCTGGTGAATGTGGTTGTCGATGCTGGCGGACAGCAGGTTGTGTGCCAGCCCGATGGCCGAGAAATCGCCGGTGAAATGCAGGTTGATGTCTTCCATCGGCACCACCTGCGCATGGCCACCACCAGCCGCGCCCCCCTTGATGCCGAACACCGGCCCCATCGAGGGCTCGCGCAGGCAGATGACGGTCTTCTTGCCGATGCGGTTGAGAGCATCGCCCAGACCGACAACGGCGGTGGTCTTGCCTTCACCCGCCGGCGTGGGGCTGATGGCAGTGACGAGCACCAGCCGGCTGCTTTCCCTTGGCGGCAGGCTGCTCAGGTAATCGAGCGAGATCTTGGCCTTGTAGTGACCGTAGGGTTGTAGGCTGCTGTCGGGGATGCCGAGGCCGGCAGCCACCTCGGTGATGCGCCTGAGCGGCGTGTTCTGGGCAATCTCGATGTCGGTGGGCATGGTGGATGGACCAGCAAAGGTGGTGTACACAGACCCCGACAGGGAAGCGCGAAGCCATG
>JAUNHU010000136.1:0-1627 GCA_030523825.1 Lautropia sp.
TCGTAGGCCTTGTCGAAGTGATCCTCGATGCTGCGCTTGTTGCGGCCGGTGATGAAGATCATCTCCGTGATGCCTGCGGCCACGGCTTCTTCCACGGCGTACTGGATCAGCGGACGATCGACGATCGGCAGCATTTCCTTGGGTTGCGCCTTGGTGGCAGGAAGGAAGCGGGTTCCCAGTCCTGCGACGGGAAACACAGCCTTGCGAACACGGTTCTTTTGCATGGTCAATTACCGATTTTTGAAAAGAAATCTTCTTCAGTCAGGATCGTAACCCCCAAAGCCTGGGCCTTGGCGAGTTTGGACCCCGCGTTTTCACCGACAACCACAAAGGAAGTCTTTTTCGAGACCGACCCGGCCGGTTTGCCGCCGAGCTGCCGGATGAGGTCTTCTGCCTCATCCCTGCTCATCCGCGACAGCGTACCGGTCACGACGACCGACTGGCCAGCCAGCAGCTGACCGGCGAGCGCACCGGACCGCGCAGCGTCGGTTTCGGCAGCCGATCCGGCCATTTTGACAACACTGGGCACTCCGTCAAGCCCCGGCGCGTCCGAAACACCGACAGACATCACAGGCTGACGCAATTCCTCGGCCTGTGGCCGGACGCCTTGCGCCAGCAACTGGTCGATGGAATCGCGGTTGTGCTGTTCCGCCAGGAAGGCCTGCACGCTGCCGATGATTTCGGGGCCGATGCCGTCGAGGGGCACCGGCAATGGCGGCTCCCCACGACTGCGACGCTGCTCGTTGTCCTTCACCACGGCGGCTTTCTCTACCAGCAATGTAGCCCAATCGGCGTTGAGAAAGCCCTCTATATCCCCAAAAGCCTGTGCCAATACCCGCGCAGCCTCCTCACCAACTGCCCGGATGCCCAGCGCGAACAGGAAGCGGGCCAATGTGGGCCGACGCGATCCGTCGATGGCTGCCAGCAGGTTGGCAGCCGACTTGGCGCCCATCCGGGGCAGCGAAGCCAGCGTGGCCGCATCCAACCGGTACAGATCGGCCGGCTGGTGCACCAGATCCCGGTCTACGAGCTGCTCGATCAGCACGTCACCCAGGCCGTCGATCTGCATGGCCCGCCGGTGCGCAAAGTGCCAGAGCGCCCGCTTGCGCTGCGCGCTGCAGAACAGGCCGCCCACGCAGCGCCAGTTGGCCTCGCCCGCCAGCCGCTGCACGCCCGAGCCGCAGACCGGGCACTGGCGCGGCATCTCGAAGACCCGCGCATCGGCCGGGCGGCGCCCGAACACGGCGCTGACCACCTCGGGAATGACATCACCCGCGCGCCGCACGATGACGCTGTCACCGATGAGCAATTGCTTGCGCCGAACCTCGTCCTCGTTGTGCAGGGTGGCGTTGGAGACATTGACGTTGCCGACGAAAACCGGCTCAAGACGGGCCACTGGCGTCAGCACGCCCGTGCGCCCCACCTGCACGAAAATGTCCAGCAGACGGGTCACAGCCTCCTCGGCCGCGTATTTATGAGCAAGTGCAAAACGTGGCGCCCGCGCCACATAACCGACCTGGGCATGCAGGCTGCGATCATCGAGCTGGTAGACCACGCCGTCGATGCCATAGGGCAAGGTGGCACGCTGGCTGCCGATGTGGCGATAGAAATCCGTCATGCCGCGCAC
>JAUNHU010000136.1:1727-6175 GCA_030523825.1 Lautropia sp.
GCACCGTGCGCAGGTTGGCGGTCACGTCCTCGCCGGTAACGCCATCACCCCGGGTGGCTCCCAGCACGAGCCGGCCGTTTTCATAGCGCAGCGTGGCGGCAAGGCCATCGAGTTTGGGCGTGGCTGCCCAGTCGATGTCGCCACTGGCTCCGATCAACGCCCTCACCCGGCGATCGAAGGCGACGACATCGGCCTCACTGAAGGCATTCGACAGGGAGCGCATCGGCACGCGATGCGTGACGCTCTGAAAGCCCGATGAGGGAGCCCCGCCCACACGCTGCGTGGGCGAATCTTCCTGCTGCAGCGCAGGCCATTCGGCTTCCAGCGCTTCTAACTCATGGAAAAGATGGTCGTAGACACTGTCCTCAACCACCGGCGCGTCCTGCTCGTAGTAGGCACGGTTGTGCCCGTCGATCTCGGCACGCAGCGCATCGACCCGTGCACGGACATCGGCTGGAATGGCGCCCTGCGCGCCGGATGAGCCCCCGAAAAGATCAGGGGATGAAGATTCTTCAAGCATCCGGCAAGTGTAACAAGCTCCGCGCCTTCGTCAGTGGAAAACGCGCATGGCGGCCGGGCCACCGGCCCGCAAACCCACCTGATTCAGCTGCGCATAGCGCTGGGCCAGCTGCTTTTCCACCGTCTTTATCATGCCCACCGACATGCCACGGCCGGCGCTGTCGACCAGACGGCCACCCAGTGCCTGCGCCATGCTGCTGGCACAGGCCACCATGCCCTCCCAGGCTTCGTGATGCTCGGCGGTGCGCGGCACATCCAGCACAAAGTCGATCTGATCGCGCGACTTGTTGAAGGCCAGTGCAAACAGCATGTCGCCCGAGTCGGCGTAGGCCTCATAGCGGCCGGAGCCCTTGTCCGACAGACCCAGCTGCCGTACCAGCGTCGTCACGCTTGCCAGCTCGGCAGGCGCGGGCAATTCGACACGCACCTCGATCTGCGTGTCCAGCTTGGCCGCCAGCACGTCCAGTTCACGCGCATTGCGCAGGATCGGCGCCATGTCGGGGATGGTGACGGGCGCCTGGATCTGCTCGGCCAGCGATTCGACGGCAGCATTGAAATCCGACAGCTCTACCGCATGCAACGGCCCCTGGCGGTTGGCCAGCAGCAGGCTGCAACGCATGCGCACAGCCTTCTCGCCTGCCGTCAGCGGCCCCCAGTGCCCACCCAGGCGCTCGACCTCGATCCGCACGGGCTTGCCGCCCACATGGCGCAACGACGAAGTCAACACCACCAGCCGATCGGTGTTGATCGGCGAAGGCGGCTCCAGCACCATCACATGCTCGACCGGGGCATCGGGCAGATCACTGTCGGCATCAGCCTCAAGCGCGTCCACCGACGCATCCCTGTCACTCCCATGATCCGGTGCGGGATCGTCCGCCACGTCCTCGGAAGCGTACTCGTCGCGATCAGCGGCAACACGCCCACCGGCCCCCGAAGACGCCGGCAGCTCATCCTCGTCGGTACCGTAGGGGTCGCGACGACTCATGGCGCGGTCGTCAATACCCTCATCCTCATCAGCACGCGCACGCAGCGATGCAGGCAGGGCCGACGCAGCACCGCCCCGTGCAGCACCGCGGTCTGCAGGCGGCTCGAAAGGATTGGCAGGCATGGCAGGCCGGCCGGCGCCCCCCGATCTGCCGGAGCGCGCTGCCGGTGCCGACGAAGGCTCGTCCGAAAAATACCGGCCGGTGTGCGCCCCCTTGCGGGCGCCCTGGCGACCTTCTTCAGACATCTCCCGGTCATCATCGCCAAACGAGCCACGCATGCCCGCATCCCGGTCTCGTCCCTCATCACGGGCGCGCATCGAATGCACGGCCTCGCGGCGTGCCTGCGGATCGGCCAGTGAACCGTCGAAACCAGCTGCCACGCGGTCGTCACCACGATGCCCCACCACGTCACCACGGCCGGAATAGGATTCGCGCCGATGATCCTGATCACGATCGGCATGGCTGCGGCCCTGCCGGCTGTCTTCGTGGACACGCTGCGCCGCAGCCTTGCGCGCAGCCGCATCCTCGCTGCTGCTCCAGGGGCGCACCGCTGCCGGATTCTCGAACGGGGTTTCCACGAAATCCTCGTCATCGACCCGCAGCGAGGGATACATCGCGCGATCCTCGTCCCGATCCTGGCGGGCACTCCGCGCCCCCCTGTCGTCACTGTCACGGCGACTGCTTCGCGAGGCCCTTTCGTCATCCTGCTGATCGAAGCGATGCGGCCGTGCTGCCAGCGACGGCGGCACTTTCCGCTGGTCGCCCCGGCCACCGGAGAACACCGGGTCACGACGCCCCCCTCCACGACGGTCATCGTCACGCTCGTGCCAGCCACTGCGGTTCATCGCCGTCAGCGTATCGGGATCATCATCTTCCTCGATCTGAAAATGCCCCTTGCGCAGGCTGAGGCGTTCTTCCTGCTGGCGACGGCCCTGAATCACGTTGTGCGCGATGACGATGAGCAGCACCAGCACGACCAGCCCGATGATGCTCCATGAAAGCGTGCTCAAAAGAATTCTCCCAATAGCAATAGCGGTTGGCGGCCGTGCGTGGGCATCAGGCCGCCTCGGCGAGTTCGACGGCAGAGGTCAGGTCCACCGCCACCAGGCGGGACACCCCCTTCTCCTGCATCGTCACGCCGATGAGTTGATGGGCCATTTCCATGGCGATCTTGTTGTGCGAGATGAAGACGAACTGTGTCTCATCGGACATCGACGACACCATCTTCGCGTAACGTTCGGTGTTGGCATCGTCCAGCGGTGCATCGACCTCGTCGAGCAGGCAGAACGGTGCCGGGTTAAGCTTGAAGATACCAAAGACCAGCGCGATTGCGGTCAACGCTTTTTCACCACCCGAGAGCAGGTGGATCGAGGCATTCTTCTTGCCGGGCGGCTGGGCAAACACCTGCACGCCGGCATCGAGGATTTCACCACCGGTCAGCACCAGTCGCGCCTCGCCGCCCCCGAACAGCATCGGGAACAGCCGGCCAAACTCGGCGTTAACCGTATCATAGGTCGATTGCAGCAGCGAACGGGTTTCCTGGTCAATGGTGCGAATGGCATTTTCCAGCGTCGTGATCGCTTCCTGCAGGTCGGTGGTCTGCTTGTTCAGCTCGGTCTCGCGCTCGCGGGCCGCCGTCAGCTCGTCCAGCGCCGCCAGGTTCACCGGCCCCAGACGGGCCACCGCCTGCACCAGCCGGTTCACCTCGGACTGCAGCCAGCTCGGCTTGGGCCGCTGCGCCAGCGCCATCAGGCTGGCCTTCACCTCGTCCAGATCGGCCCCGGCCTCCTCCAGCGACTGCGATGCCTGCTCGGCCGTCAGCCGCGCTGCCTGCTCGTCCATCCGCAAGGCGGTCAGACGCTGCCGCAGCGGCTCCTGACCGCGCTCGGCCTTCATCCGCTCCTCGTCCAGCCGGCGCATCTCGCCCTGGCGCTCATCGGCCAGGCCGCGCGCCTCCGACAGCTTCTGCTCGGCCTCGATGCGCCGCTCCAGCGCCATCTCGCGCTGTTCCTGCAGCAGCTCGTCCGACAGCCCTTCCAGCTCAGCCAGCGCCTGCTCCCGGCTCTCGGTGGCCTTCTCCAGCTGCTCGGCAGCCCGCGAGATGCGCTCGTTCAGGTTGTGGATTTCCTGCTCCAGCGATCGCACCTTGTAGGCGCAATCACGCACAGCCCGCTCGGCCTCACGCTCCTGATCGCGCTGGCTGCTCAGCCGGTGTGACAGCGATTCCGCCGCCTCACGGGCCTGTTCGAGCTGGGCAGCGGTTTCCTCGGCGCGCATCTCGGCCTCGTCCAGCCCCTCGATCAGTTCCTGCAGGGCCATCTCGCGCTCGCTCTGCCGCGCCGCCAGCTCCTCGATCTCGCCCGTCAGCCGCTCGCGGCTCTCGGTGCGACTGCGCACCGCCTGCGCCATCCGGTCATGCTCGATGGCCGCCGCCGACACCCGCCGCACCGCCCGCTGGGCCGCATCACGCGCCGAGCGCAGCTGCTCGGCCAGCGACACCGCACTCGCCTCCACCCGCTCGGCATGCTGGCGCGCCTCGTCGGCCAGCAACTGCTGCGCCTTCAGCTCGCGCCCCAGATTCTGCAATTCCTGCTGCCGGGCCAGCACGCCATCGTCGTCGGAATCCAGCGCAAACAGCGACACGTCGAAACGGCCGATGGCATGCCCCTCACGCACCATGAAGCGCCCGCCCGGCGGCAACTGACCACGTCCGGCAAAGGCCTGCTCGGTGGACTCGGCCGTAAAGAACCCATCCAGCCATTCGGCCAGCAACGGCTGCAGACGCGGGTCGAGGCACTTCACCATCGCCGACAGCGGCTCCAGCCGGCTGCCCGCCGTGCGCGAGCCGGCCGGTGCAGCCCCGGCCGGCGCATCGGGCAGAAAGAGCCCCAGCTTGCCCGGCGGCTGGTCCTGCAACATCGTCAGCAACTGGTTCTGGCTGGC
>JAUNHU010000137.1 GCA_030523825.1 Lautropia sp.
TGCCCAGGTGGTTGACGAGCTGCAGCTTGCCGTCTGCGCCCAGTTGCGCATAGAGGGCCATTTCGGTGTAGGCCGGACCACGTTGCACGAGCGCGCCGCCCGAGTTGTTGCAGACGCCGCCGATGACGGATGCGCCGATGCACGACGAGCCGATGACGGAGTGGGGCTCGCGTCCGTGCTCTTTCAGCAGCAGTTCCAGCTCGTTGAGTGTGGAGCCGGGCAGGCACACCACCTGTTCGGCCTTGTTCAGCAGCTGGATGCCATCGAGGCGCATCGTGCTGACGATGACGATGTCGCGGTCATAGTCGTCGCCAGAAGGTGTTGAGCCGCCGGTGAGGCCGGTATTGGCTGCCTGGCTGATGACGGCGACATCGGCCTCGACGCAGGCTTCGACCACTTGCCAGTATTCGAGCAGGGTGCCGGGGCGCGCCACGGCCAGGGCCTTGCCCTCGCCGAAGCGGTAGCCGGTGCGAAAGGGTTCGGTCCTGGCCGGGTCGGTCAGCAGGTGGCTCTGGCCGACGATGTGCCGGATGCGGTCGAGAAGCGCTTGCTGCGTCATGGTGATGGGGGCTGGTTGGGTGATGGAAAGGCGGGCGTCTGGGTCTGTGTTGCCCACCCCTTGAAAACATCCTGGATTCTGCGGAGCAGGGCGCCTTGCCCTGCACGCCAAGCGGGGCTTGCGTGGGGACGAACACGTGCATGACATGCCCTGGTCATGGGAATCAATGTTAATACGGCAGGGGCGAACAAGTGCATGACACGCTCTAGAATAGGCCGTTTGCCGTCATCCGCGGATCGCTGGCCTGTGCCTGCTGCGCGAGCGTCCGTGCCATGACGGTTGGTTTCCCTTTCAGAATGCTTCAGGAAAAACTGGCATGGCCTCAGCTCTGCGCGATCGCATCCGGATGGTGTTTTTCGATATCGACGACACGATCTACAGCAAACACACCGATTCCCTGTCGGCCAGTGTCGAAAAGATGTTCACCCGGCTGCGCGAGCATGGCGTGGAGCCCGCAATTGCCACGGGGCGGGCGCGTTACATCTTTCCGAAGAAACTCGAAGAAGTCATCCGCCGGACCGGGGTCGAGTATTTCGTGACGATCAACGGGCAGCTGAATCTTCGGGGTGAGACACTGATTTCCGATTACCCCTTCGATCAGGCGGATGTCGACCGGCTGGTGGCGCATTTCCGGGGGCAGGGCATGCCGCTGGCCTTTGCGGGCCAAAAGCGGATGACGGTGGCGCAGGATGATCCCGTCATGAATGCGGCGCTGGACCCGATTACCCGCGAGCATCCGCTGGACCCGCACTTTGCCCAAGGTAATGCCATCTACCAGATGATCGTGGGCTACGACGAGTCGCGTCAGGCGCGTGTGGACGCATCGGGCGTGCTGGAAAACGGCCGCTTCAAGACGGTACGCTGGCACCCGGATGCGGTGGACCTGCTCTATACCGAAGGCTCGAAGGTGCGTGGCATTGCGGATGTGATCCGCACGCGCGGCCTCACGCTGGATAACGTGATGGTGTTCGGCGATTCTCTGAATGATCTCGAAATGCTGTCGGAGGCGGGCTTTGGGGTGGCTATGGGCAACGGCCATCCCGAGGCAAAAAAGGTGGCTGATTTCATTGCCGGCAACCAGGATGAGGATGGTGCCTACCGGGCGCTGATCGAGCTGGGCATCCTCGATGCGGGGTGAACCGGGGGGTGGTGCTGTTTTTCGCGCTGTTCCGCAGCGCGCCCTCCCGGAGTGCTTTTCTCCGGGGCTGACGCCTGCGGGCAGGGCGTTGCTCAGGCGGTGGCGGTTGCCAGCTTGCCGGCGGTCTTGCCGCGCCGTTTCTTTTCGGCCTGCTGGTGCGTCTTCATCAGCGAATCGGCCAGTTGCCGGTAGTGGGTGGCCTGCATCATGTCCTTGCGTGCGGTATATACCGCCCACAGCTTTTCGGCTGCCATGAAGGTTCCGCGGCCAGCGATGGAACCTGCAAGATCCGGGCGCTCTCCGATGTCCAGTGCTCGCTTCAGGCTGCTCTCGATCATCGGCAGCAGGGCCGGTCCCTGTTCGGGACGCTTTTCCATCTGATCCAGCAGCAGATGGGCCGTCACGAAGTAGAAATCCGGCGAGTCGGGCCACAGGCCCATCTGATCGGAGGCGTACATCATGCCTTCTTCCAGCCGGCCGAGCTGGCGCAGGCACTCGATCATCCGCACCATCATGTCGTGATGCCAGACGGCCCGGATCACGGTCAGCTCGGTGGCTTTCTGGTAACAGGCAACGGCCATGGCCTGTTCCATGCCCAGATCGTATTCCTTGCCGAGCTGGTAGTGGAAGTAGGGCTCGTTCGGGTGCTCCTGCACGGCCTGCTTCAGCAGTTCCATGTTGCGGCCGGTTTTCCGGGCGGTCTGCGCCAGCATGTAGCCGTCATGCAGGACCACGATCGGCGAATCGACCACGGGCAGGTTGTGTGAGGGCTGCTCGTGAATCCGGTTCTTGTAGCGCACGCCGCGTGGCAGCAGCCGTGGCAGCATGTGGGTGGTGGTCATGCGCATGGCGTCATGGCCGATGTCGCTTTCCACGCAGATGTTGTGCACGGCGCGATCGCGCATTTCACGCATTTTCCGCAGATATTCTCCGCCCTGGATGAGGGTCTCGTCCGCATCCAGCACCAGGTTCCAGTCGGCATCGGAACGTGCCAGTGCGGCGTTGCGGGCTGCGGCAAAGTCGTTGGTCCAGCGGCGCTCGAAGACTTCGGCGCCATGTTCGCGGGCGATCTCCATCGTGCGGTCGGTCGAGCCGGTATCCAGCACGATCATCCGGTCAACCCACGGGCGGACGCTCTCCAGGCAGCGCGCCAGGCAGCGTTCCTCGTTCTTGACGATCATGGTCAGCGCGATCGTTTTCATCGAATGTCCTCGGGCATTTTGGGTGGCCCCCATTCTGGCCGGGCAAACCGGAAGTTGATCTGCGAATAAGTCGTGCAGATACGGGCCTGTTCCTGGCCTGAGAGTGTCAGGCATCTGGTTTGTCCCGCGAAGGCGGGCCGGCGCGCGCAGGACAAGGGAAGGCGGGCAGGGGCTGTAGGCGCATGCCGGGCGAGGCTATAGCTTTTGTTGAATGAGAAGTAGAATCAACTACTATGAGGCCCTGTGTCGGCTGCCCATCGTGATCCTTCCCGCCGGGGAGAGGGGCGGCAGCCGGATGAAGCTGGCGGTGCCACGGCACGTCGGCCCCAGGGAGTCCTCGTTGTTTCTCTGCCTTGCCCTGTGTGCTGCCCCTTGGCAGATTCGTTCTCAACAGGCCCGGCCGGTGAGGTCCGCATCCTGCGACCGTCCGGCAGTTGCCCCGATGGAGTCCCGGCCGTGAAAACCTCTCAGACCCCGCCGCAGTGCGCATTGAACGAGCTGAAGGCATTGCGCCTGGCCTATGGTGACGCACAGCGCCGCTGCACCGAGCAGTTGGTGCAGTTGCATCGACGCAACCAGGTGCTGGAGACTGAGGTGATGCGTCTGCGCGCCCGGCTCATCGCACGCGACACGATGGCGATGTGGGCAAGAGAGGATCTGGCCGGCGAATGGACGAGCGCGAAGGGCTCGTCCCGGGGGGCTTCATTCCTTGTGAGCCGGATCGTCTCGCTGACGGCGCTCGTGCAGACGCTGTTACGCATGCTTGTGCGAGGGCATGAGGCCCGGGCTGATGAGGTCGCAGTTCCGGTTGCGCCACCCCAACGCGGCGGAGAAGCGGGTATGATCCCGGTCAACGCAGCCTCGTCTCCGGCCGTTAATGATGGGGGAGAGCCGATAGAATCTGCTTATGACATCCCCGATCTTGAAAAACGGCTGGTCGAGGCCGATCTGGTCATCTGTCAGACGGGGTGTCTGAGTCATGATGCCTACTGGCGCATGCAGGATCATTGCCGCCGCCTCAACAAACCGTGTGTTTTGGTCGCCCAACCAGATGCGCTCCGGATCGTTCGCATTCATAATCGGGGCGAAGCCGTGACGGCATCCGAAACGGCCGGGAGCGACGCTGTCTGATACCCTTCAGATGGGGGTGGCTGTGGGGCTGGGCAGGTCATGCTTGAGGCGGCTGCACAGGGTGCTGTCAGGTCTGGCCCGGTTGCCGGTTTGTCATCGCCTGCCTGCATGGCTTTGGTCAAGGAGGCGGGGCGGTCTCCCGTGCCGGCTGGGGTGTCGGTGGGTGTATTCAGTTTTCTCAGGAAATTCAATGAGCGTACAGGATCAGGAGTTGCGCAGTGTGGGGCTGAAGGCCACGCTGCCGCGGATCAAGGTGTTGGAAATCATTCGGGGCAGCGAGGAGCGCCACCTGTCGGCCGAAGACGTGTTTCGCCGTCTGCTGGAGCAGGGGCACGATGTCGGCCTGGCAACGGTCTACCGTGTGCTGTCCCAGCTTGAAGGGGCAGGGTTGCTCAGCCGCAACGTTTTCGACGGTGGCAAGGCTGTCTTCGAGATGAACGAAGGCGATCATCATGACCACATGATCTGTGTGAGCTGTGGCCGGGTCGATGAGTTCACCAACCCGGTCATCGAGAAGGTTCAGTACGAAGTGGCGAAGGAATACGGCTACGAGCTTTCCGAACGCCGCCTGGCCCTGTATGGCGTCTGCCCGGCTTGCCAGAAGAACCCGCCGATGCGTGGGCGTGCCTGACCATGCCTGCAACTGCCTTGGCCCCCGAACATGCGGGAGAGATCGCCATCGAGGCATTGCTCGGGCGTTTTTCCAGTTGGCCCCTGCAGTTTCCTGCTCCCGGTGCCTCCGAGCTGGAGCAGGTCTTTGCCCTGGCCATGCGTGCTCCCGATCACGGACGCCTGCGTCCCTGGCGCTTCCTCACCATCGAGGGGGAGCAGCGCAAGGCGTTCGCTGATCTGCTGGTCAACGCCGCTCGTGCCCGGGGAGAGGAAGACCCCGAGCGCTTCCGCAGGAAGCCCGAGGCGGCCCCTCTGACCATCGTCGTGGCGGTTCGCCTGACGGAGGCTCCCAAGGTGCCAGCCATCGAGCAATGGCTGGCAACCGGAGCTGCCGTCATGAACATGCTCAATGGCCTCTACCTGCAGGGGTATGGCGCGCAGTGGGTCACGGGTCCCAACAGCTTTGACCCGGCCGTGCGCGATGCACTCGGCTTCTCGGCCGATGAAGAGCTGCTTGGATTCGTGCTGGTCGGTACTCCCGAACGCGGTGCAGCGGCCCCCGAACGCCCTGATCCTGCGCAGTTTGTCCGCGCATGGCAGGGGCCTGCGGGCTAAGATCCGTAAATTCCGGGTTGCATCTGCTGTGGGGTGCAGCCCCAACCCCACCGAGGTATCAGCATGCCAGGATTTATCCGTTCCCCGTCGTCTTTCGTCATGGCCGGTGTTGCGGCATTCCTTGTAGCCGTCGGTGCAGGGGGGCAGGCGCTGGCTGCGTCGGGTCATGCAGACGCCGGTCACGCTGCGGGAGGGCATGCTTCACAGGCGAAGGCACCCATGGCGAAACCGGCTGGCGAGGCCGGGAAGATCGTGGTCGAGGGAGGGTACACCTTTGCGCCCCGCCCGGGCGTACCCAATATCGGCATCTATTTCGACCGGGTTCACAACGGAGGTGCCGAAGCCGATCAGCTGGTCTCGGCGGCGCTCCCTTTCGATGCGAAGGTCGAGCTGCACGAGATGAAGATGGAAGGCGACATGATGCGCATGCGCGAAGTGCCCGCCATCGAAGTGCCAGCCGGTGGTTCGGTCGACATGCAGCGTGGCGCCAGCTATCACGTCATGGTCATCGGCTTGAAGCAGCCGCTGAAGGCCGGCGATCACTTCGACCTCAGTCTACGTTTCAGGCAGGCAGGTGAGCAGGTTGTCCGCGTCCAGGTCCGTGAATTCATGAAGGCCGGCGCAGGGCATCATGGTGGAAAACATCATGGCGCTGCTGGCGATCACGGCCAGGCGGGTGGGCACGCCGGTCACTGAAGCCAGACACCGCTCCCGATGCTGATGACGGGAGTGCAGGCAACAAAAAAGGCTGGAGATTTGTATCTCCAGCCTTTTTCAACATGTCAAACCATGTGAAGCTGAGTGATCAGGCTTCCGGGCGGATGTTGGAGGCTTGTTTGCCTTTGGGGCCCTGAACGACATCAAAGGACACTTTCTGGCCTTCTTTCAGGG
>JAUNHU010000138.1:0-4666 GCA_030523825.1 Lautropia sp.
TGTGCGACAGCACCTGGTCGATCATCACCCGCAGGCCCAGCTCGTGGGCACGTTTTACCAGCGCCCTGAAATCATCGAGCGTGCCGAACATCGGGTCCACCTCGCGGTAGTCGGACACGTCGTAGCCGAAGTCCTTCATCGGGCTCTTGAAGAAGGGCGACAGCCAGATCGCATCGACGCCGAGCTTTGCGACGTAATCGAGACGTCGGGTGATGCCTTTCAGATCGCCGATGCCGTCACCGTTGCTGTCCTGATAGCTGCGCGGGTAGATCTGATAGATGACACCACCGCGCCACCATTCCTGGTTGGGGGCCACGCGCTTGCGCCGGCCGGTGACGACAGGCCTGGGGGCAGCGTGCGGGGAGGTGTTGGGCTTGCTGCGGCTGCGGATCACCTTCGAGGGCGGTGCCGGCTCCTTGCGGACGTGGCTGGGGGTCTTGGCGGCAGAGGTACGGGTGCTGCGCGGGGCTGCCTTGGCAGGCTGGCGTCGGGAGGTGCTGCTTCGTGTTGCCATGATGGAACTCGTGAATCCTGAAAATGAGGGGGCCTGAGTCTGTGTGGTGCCGGCGGCTGGCCGGCACCGTGGAAGGCAGATTTCAGGCGACGCTGTGCTTCATGCGGTGTGGATCAGCCCTTGACCGCGCCGGCGGTGAGACCGGAGACGATCTTCTTCTGGAAGGCGATGACCAGGGCAATGAGCGGCAGCGTGACGATGACGGAGGCCGCCATGATCTTGCCCCAGGGAATGTCGAACTTGCTGGCACCGGAGAGCAGCGAAATCGAGACCGGCACCGTGCGTTCGTCATTGTTGACGATGAAGGTGAGCGCGAACAGGAATTCGTTCCAGGCTGCGATGAAAGCCAGCAGGCCGGTGGAGACCAGTGCGGGCCACAGCAGCGGCATGAACACGTCCTTGATGATCTGCCACGGGCTGCAACCGTCCATGATGGCGGCTTCTTCGAGTTCTGCCGGCAGCTGCGCCATGAAGGTGGTGAGCACCCAGACGGTGAAGGGCAGGGTGAAGATCATGTAGGGGATGATGAGACCCAGCGACTTGTCGTAGAGACCGAAGGCGCGGATGAGTTCAAACATGCCGCCCAGCACGGCCACCTGCGGAAACATCGACACGCCGAGGATGGAGGCCAGCAGCAGGCCACGTCCCTTGAACTGGATGCGCCCCAGCGCGTAGGCGGCCGTGACGCTGAGGAACAGCGACAGGGCCACCACGCCGGTGGACACCAGGATCGAGTTGATGAGGTGGCGACCGAAGGGCTGTTCGGCCAGCGCAAAGAGCGAGATGTAGTTCTCGAAGGTGGGGTTCCTGGGCAGCAGGTCGGGGCTGAACAGTTCCGACCCGGTCTTGAACGAGGTGGCGATTGCGTACAGGAACGGAAAGACGCAGACCAGCGTGAGGATCACCGACGCGACGTAGATGGCGATGGTGCTCAGCTTCTTTTGAGTGGCGTAATTCATGGCTTCGTTCGTCCGTTGGGGTCAGTCCTGTTTGCCACGCATGAATTTCATGTAGGCAAGCGTGCACAGCGAGATGATGAGGAACAGCGCAGTGGACGCGGCCGAGCCATAGCCCATGTAGCCGTTTTCCACCATCTCGCGCTGCACGAAGCCCGACATGGAAATCGTCGAGGTGCTGGACGAGGTGAGCACGTAGATCAGGTCGAAGATGCGCAGTGCATCGAGCAGACGGAAGATGACCGCCACCATCAGTGCCGGCTTGATGAAGGGCAGTGTCACGCGCCAGAAGACGCGCAGCGGATTGACGCCATCCACCTTGGCTGCTTCGTAGCAGTCCTTGGGCACGGTTTGCAGCGCAGCCAGGATGAGCAGTGCCATGAAGGGCACGGTCTTCCACACGTCGACGGCAATCACCGTCCACATGGCCCACTGCGGCGAGGCCGTCCAGGCGATGTTGGTGTCGATGATGCCCAGCGTGCGCAGCCAGTTGTTGATGAGGCCGAACTGGTCGTGCAGCATCCAGCCCCACATCTTGGCCGAGACGATGGTGGGAATGGCCCAGGGCACCAGCACGGCGGCACGTACCAGCATGCGGCCACGGAATTCCTGATTGAGCAGCAGCGCCACGCCCAGGCCCAGCAGGGTTTCGAGCGTGACCGAAATGGAGGCGAACCACAGCGTGTTGGCAATCGAGGTGCCCCAGTCGCTGGCCCAGAAGCCGTCGGTGTAGTTGGGGTTGCCAAAGAGGCCGTATTCGCCCCAGTAGTTTTCGAGGCCGATGAATTCGGCGGCTTCGAGGTTGTCGATGCTGGCGTTGGTGAAGCTGAACCAGATGGTGCGGGCCAGCGGCCAGACGGCCACCGCCATCAGCACGATCAGCATCGGTGCGAGGAAGATCCACGCCTGCCGGGTGCGGCGGGCTGTCTGCTTGCCGGCAACCTGGGTGGTGGGGGCCGGGGTAGGGGGCTGCTGGACGGCCGCGGCATTGTCCGGCCGGGCACTGGAGGGGCTGGCTGCCGTGCTGGCGACGCCTGCCGGATTGTCTTGATTGCTTGCCATGATGTTCTGATTCGCTTCGGGCCATCGGAAGGGGCCGGTGGCCGTCGTGATCCTGCGTGTCGTGGATGGGGAGAGGGGCTTGGCTGCTGCGTGGAACCGCGACCGACGGGCTGCGTTTACCAAAAAAGCCCGCACGGCAATCGCAGCGCGGGCTTTTTCTTGCAGGATGATCGGGGTGATGAATGGGCGGAAGGTGCCGGGTGGGCGCCGATTTCCTGTCGGAGCAGGATCATCGGGCACGCAGCAAATTCTGCTGGTCATGACCCCGGATGCCAGCCGGCACGCCTTGTGGCATGCCGGCCGGACGGGATCACCACTTGCCGCGCTGGACCCGCTTCAGCTTGCCTTCAAGTTTCTTGACGGCATCGGCACCCGTGCTGTGGCCGCTCAGCACATCGTGGGCTGCATTCCAGAAGTTCTGGCTGACCTCGTTGTACTTCATGCCGGTGACGGTGGACGGACGCGGCACGGCGTTGGACAGCACGGGCAGCAGGTCGGCAAAGAACGGGTTGGCAGCCAGCACCTCCTTGTCCTTGTAGAGGTCGGGGTAGGTGGGGTTGTAGGCGCCCTCGATGGCACGACGCTTCTGCATGGCCTCGTTGGTCAGGTACATGACCAGGTCGGCAGCGATCTCGGGGTTGGAGGAATACTTGGAGACGGCGAGCTGCCAGCCACCCAGTGCTGCTGCCTGGCCGCTTTCACCGCCCGGCACGGGGGCCACGCCCACCTTGTCCTTCACGCGGCTATCGGAGCCCTGGGCCAGCGCCCAGACGTAGGGCCAGTTGCGCATGAAGGCGGCCTTGCCGTTCTGGAACACGCCACGGGCGTCTTCCTCGGCGTAGTTGAGCACGCCCTGCGGCGAGATGGTGCCGATCCACTTGGCGGCGCGGTCGAGTGCGGCAGCAGCCTTCGGATTGTTGATGGTGATGTCGCCGGTTGCGGCATCGACGATGCTGCCACCACCGTTGCCGGCCACCCATTCGAGTGCGCCGCAGGTCAGACCTTCATAGGCCTTGCCCTGCCAGACGAAGCCCTGGAAGTCCTTGTCGCCAGCCTTGCGCTCGCCTTCCTGGATGGTGGAGGCAGCTTTTTCGAAGTCATCCCAGGTCTTGGGAACCGACAGCTTGTACTTTTCGAGCAGGTCCTTGCGGTAGTACATCAGGCCGGCGTCGGTGAACCAGGGCATGGCAACCAGCTTGCCGTCGACGGTGTTGTTCTTGACGATGGCCGGGAACTGTTTCTTTTCCTCGCCCTTGGTGTAGGAGGACAGGTCGAGCAGGTGGTTGGCGATCATGCCGGGCCACACCACGTCGACCACGACGATGTCGACTTCCTTCGACTTGGCCGCAAACATCTTGCGGTAGAGGCCGAGAATGTCGGTGCTGGAGGCGGGGATGGAGAGCTGCTTGACTTCGTGACCGGTTTTTTGCGACCACTCGGCAACGGCTTTCTTGCAGAACTCGTAGTCTTGTCCGACCGTGCCGCACGAGATGGTGAGGGTGGCGGCCTGAGCAGTGGTGGCCGAGAAAACGAGCGCAGCTGCTGCAGCCAGTTTGAATGGGGTCTTCATGGACATCAGGGCTCCGATGAGGAGGGTTTGAATGGGTAAATCTCCAGATGTCATCGAGAACACGGTTGAGACCCGGCCGATCCCTGTTCCTGCCGTGTGTAGCGTGGCGTCACGCAGAGTCCGGTACAGCATCCGGTAGTGACAGCGGTTGCCTGGCACCGGTTCACGGGCCGGAAGGCTTGCGCGAACCCGATGTACGCAGGAAACACGAGTTTTCAAGCGCAGTCCATCGATGCAATGGAAGAATCATATCGGGAATGCACTCTCATCATGCGCAAGATGAATAAGTGTTTACCCTTACTGGCAGGACGATGTCACGAAAGCGCCTGTAAAGTGGGGCTGTCGGTGGCCTGTCGGGGAGGTGGCGTGTGCGCAAAACCTCAGCGGCGCGCTGGGGTTTCAGGCGTCCGCTGTCGCGGTTCCGGCCGGCGTTTCAGTGCAGGTATTCGGATTGCAGCGTGTGCATCTCGGGTTCGTGGGCAGCCTGGGATGCGTGGTGCAGGATGAGTTGCCAGCCCTGGGGGGTGCGCAGGAAGACGTTGGTGGCGTAGGTGACGAAGCTCT
>JAUNHU010000138.1:4766-6110 GCA_030523825.1 Lautropia sp.
TGCCAGCCCTGGGGGGTGCGCAGGAAGACGTTGGTGGCGTAGGTGACGAAGCTCTGCGGCATCTCGTGCGGCTGGTCGATCTCGAACTGTTCGAGCACGTGATGCACGGAGACGGTACCGGTCTCGAAGGATTGCAGCTCCTGCCAGCTGACGCGCACGCCGCCCCGGGCGAAGATTTCCTCGTGGGTCTCGCGGATGGCATCCAGCCCGGACAGGCGCTCACCCGAGGGCAGGATGCACAGCACGGACTCATCATTCACCCAGATGGACATCAGCGAGTCGATGTCGCCTTCGGCCAGCGCCTGATAGAAAGTGTCCTGGGCGCCGCTGGCGGAGTGATGAACGTAGGAAGCAGAAGACATGTGCCTGGTATGGATGGGCCGTCAATGGCCGTGCTTGATCTTGGTGCCGGGCTTCAGGCGGTAGAGGGTGCTGCAATAGGGGCAGCGGGCGTTGCCCTCGTGCGCCAGGTCGAGAAACACGCGCGGGTGCATGCTCCAGTGAGGCATCCGCGGGTTGGGGCAGTAGGCAGGCAGTTCGGCCGCATCGAGTTCGACGAAGTCGGGTTTGGTGCTTGCCTGCTGGCTGGGGTGGGAAGTTGCTGGCGCGTTCATGGTGATGCCCTGGTGCGGTGGTGCCGTATTGCCGGAAATGGACGCGAACCCCTGCCGGCACCGGGACGGGCGACGGAGAGTCTCGCTGCATGGACGAAACCGGGAGAAAGATTCTAGCAGCCAGCCCGGCCCTGTGCGGGGCGCCCGGGCTGGGGGGCCAGGAGGTGCCTCAGTTGCCGCCCGGGGGCTGAGCGGGGGCGGCAGGCCCGTTGGCCGGCGCCTGGAACAGCTGCTGCCACAGGGCTCGCACGGCGCTGGCCTCCTGTTCGACCAGGGCATGCGGCACACGGGCACGCTCGGCATCGTTCAGGCGGATCTCGTGTTGCAGTTGCCGGTAGCGCCGGTAGGCGTCCCCCACGGTCTTCGCCTGTTCGGCGGTCATCAGGCCGGCATTGGCGGCACGGCGCAGCAGCTCGATGTTGCCACGGTTGTCGAGCAGCAGCGGAAACCAGTGTCCATAGGCCAGCACCAGATACTGCACCATGAACTCGATGTCCACCATGCCACCGGGGTCATGCTTCACGTCGAACAGCCCGCTCTTGTTGGGATGGCCGTCGTGCATCTTCTGCCGCATCGACTGGATCTCGGCTGCCAGGGCCGCGCGGTCGCGCGAGCGTGCCAGAATTTCCCGGCGCAAGCCCTCGAAAAACTCGCCGATGTGCGGGTCGCCGGCGCAGTGACGGGCGCGGGTCAGTGCCTGATGCTCCCAGACCCAGGCCGATTCGCTCTG
>JAUNHU010000139.1 GCA_030523825.1 Lautropia sp.
GTGCGGGCGCGGGCCGAACGCGAGACCGAGCTGCTGAAGCTGGGACCGGCCTTCGTGCTCTATGCAATCACCGACGCGGTGGTGGATCGCTTCTTTCCGATCATCGAACGGCTGGAAACCGATCTGGAAAACGTCGAGACCCGGATCTTCCAGGAACAGCCGTCACGCAAGACGATGGAAATCCTTCACCTCATCAAGCAGCACGTGGTGGAGCTGCGCCACACCGTGCCGGCCGTGCGCGACGACGCCGCCTTCCGCATCGCCGGCGGCGGCAACAGCACGGCCATCCGGCAAGAGCTGCACGACTACTACCGCGACGTGAGCGACCATGTCCAGCGCATCAACCAGTCGCTCGAAGGCTTGCGCGACAACGTGTCGATGGCCGCGCAGGTGAACCTCTCGCTCATCAGCCTGGAGCAGAGCGAGGTCAGCAAGAAACTGGCGGCCTGGGCCGCCATCTTCGGCATGATGACCACCCTGGCCGGCATCTGGGGCATGAATTTTGAATTCATGCCCGAGCTGAAGCTCACCTGGGGCTACCCGGTGGCCCTGTCGCTGATGGCCATCATCGGCATCCTGCTCTACCGACGCTTCCGCAAGGTGGGGTGGTTGTAAGTGCTTGCAGGGGGGCGTACCGGACCGAGGGCTCTGCAGGCTCCTGCCAGACCCCCTGCCACCTGCCCTCCTTAAGGGGATTTTGACTGACTGTAATCATGAATTACAGAATCATGGAATTCATGATTCAAAAAACCCTTCTCAACACTGACAAACTGAAGGAATGATGAAGGAAGGAGCATTTCGCCCTGTCCTGCCGTCTCGTCCCCCGGCCAGTAAAAGCCGCCAGAACCGCCACGGCGCTCCGCCCCAGTCGCCTCGCATGACAGCCGGGCAAAGCGTTGCGGCAAAACCTCTGTCCTGCTCGTGCGGTTTTGCAGCAGGATATCTTGATCCTGCCTTAAGCTGATGGGGGCATGCGCCCCTGCGCATAGCGCGCAGCCCCACCCACCAGAACAAGGAACTGAAGATGCCGACACCTGGTTCCCCCGAGATGCCCGAACAGACCCCTTCCGCAACGCCATCCTTTGATCCAGCACAGGGCGCGAGCAAAGAATCTCCCGAAAAGAGCCCCGACGACTATCACTCGCCGTGGACCGGGGCCCCGCTGAAGGCCGTGCGCAACCCCAACCCCAGGATCAAGACCAAGGAAGTGCGCAAGCTGGTGCAGCCCGATTTCTACCCGGACGACGGGGCGATGCACCCGGAGCTTACGCTGGAGCTGTATTACAAGCCACGGCACTGGTTCCTCGAAGCCACCTCTCTGGCTGCCTACCTGAAAAGCTGGACCGGGCACCCGCTGGCAAACGACCCCGAAGCCCTGACCCAGGCCATCGGGCGCGATCTTGCAGCCACCGTCCGCTACAAGGTTGCCGTGCGCTGCACCTTCAGGCTGCACGATCCGGATCAGACCATTGTCACGTCGGTCTATGCTCGTCCACATCGTCACAAGGAAGACAAGCAGGCCCTCAAGGCCCTGAAGAAGGCACGCAAGGCCGGGAAGGAACAGCAAAAGTCGGCAGCAAAGGCCCGCAAGACAGAGGACAAGGCACAGGCCAAGGCTTCCAAAGAAGCCGCCAAACGCGAGAAGGCGGCACGCAAAGCCGAAAAACGCGCCACCCGGCAACAACCGCTGCCGCTGCTGGCCTACCAGGCAGCACCGATTCGCGAAGACCGCACCCCCGCCCGCAGCGCACCGCAGGCCAGGGAAGAAGGCGCCCCGACCCGCACCAGTGGGCGGCGCAAAAGCGCGCCAACAAACCCTGAAGCCCCCATGACCAAAACGCGCGGCCGGCGCAGCACTGTTGCGGCAGAGTCTGCTGCCACCACGACGCGCAGCCCTCGCACATCCCGACGCAACGGCGCAGACACGGCAGCCACCCCGGCCGGCCCAGAAGCTCCCCGCAACACCATCACGACCAGAAAGGCCAGCCGCCCGGCCGACGCCGCAGGCACTGCAACCCGCGCGCCTCGCACCCGTCGCCCGCGCGGCACGGCCAGAACAGCGGTCGCCCCTGCCTCAGCGGGCATGCCGGCCACTGACAAAACCGGTCCCAAAGGCAGCACAGACTGACCCCGGGGGCCGTTTTCTGAGGGCACAAAAAAACCGGTGCCGGACACTGCCGGACACCGGTTCTTCAGACTGAAGGGGTAAACCCCCTTCAGTCCGACTCCCCAACCAGACATGCCCCTGATGGAAACAGGGGCAGCGCGGCAAGGGAAAAGCGTGCCTGAGCGGGGTGCTCAGAACGCGGGCACGATGGCGCCCTTGTACTTCTCCTCGATGAACTTCTTCACCTGCTCGGAGCGCAGCGCCTTCATCAGCTTGGCAATGGCCGGCGAATTGGCGTTGTCGGGGCGGGCCGTCACGATGTTCACGTAGGGCGAATCGGCACCCTCCAGCACCAGCGCGTCCTTGGTGGGCTGCAGGCCGGCAGCCAGCGCGTAGTTGGTGTTGATGAGCGCCAGATCGGCGTCATCCAGCGCACGCGGCAGGAAGGCCGCGTCCATCTCGCGGAACTTCAGCTTCTTCGGGTTTTCGGCCAGGTCACGCGAGGTGGCCAGCAGGTTGGTCGGGTCCTTCAGCTTGATGAGGCCGGCCTTCTGCAGCAGCAGCAGGGCACGACCGCCATTGGACGGGTCGTTGGGCAGCACCACGGTGGCGCCCGTCTCGATCTCGTCCAGCTTCTTCACCTTGCGCGAATACATGCCAAAGGGCTCGACGTGAACCTCGGCATCGGGCACCGCCACGATGTCGGTCTTGTGCTCCTTGTTGAAGGTATCCAGGTAGGGGCGATGCAGGAAGAAGTTCGCATCCAGCGCCTTGTCGGCCGTCGCCTGGATGGGCTGAACATAGTCGTTGAAGACGCGAACCTTCAGTTCGACACCTTCCTTGGCCAGTACCGGCTTGACCAGTTCGAGCAGCTCGGCATGCGGCACCGGCGTTGCGCCCACACTGAGTGTTTCCGCGCGGGCAGCACCCACCACGGCCAGGGAAAGGATCGCGGCAGCGCCAAGGCTGCGGGCAAATGTGCGGATCATCGGTTTCAAGAATCCTGATCGAGTCGTTGAAGGAAGGCGGCCATCGCATGCCGGCGACAGACTCGGCCCCTTGCGGAACCTGCTGCACGCCGGCCACCACGAGGCAACGGCACGGGGAACACCCGGTGGCATCCCCGACACAGATTGGCATACTGGCATCATTTTCCGTACCAATGCAAGCCCCTGACAGGTGAATTGATGCAACTTGATCAACTTGTCGCATAAGATCATGCCATGATTGTCTGACGCAGACCGTTGGCGGGCATCAGGGCTCCGTCCAGCGCCTGCCCCAACCCAGGAGAACAATGGACAGAATCCAGGCCATGTCCACTTTCGTTGCCGTCGTGGAAACCGGCAGTTTCGTGAAGGCGATGAGCGTGCTGGGCATTTCCAAGGCCGCCGTCTCTCGCCATGTCGCCGAGCTGGAACAGCATCTGGAAACCCGGCTGCTGCAGCGCACCACCCGCCGGCTGTCGCTCACCGCCGAAGGCCAGCGCTACTTCGAGCGCTGCAAGGAAGTGCTGGCTGCCGTACAGGAGGCCGAGTCCGAGATCCGCTCACGCAGCGGCGAAGCCTATGGCCGGCTGCGGGTCTGCGTCCCCTACTCCTTCGGCGTGATGCACCTGGCCCCCCTGTGGGGAGACTTCCTGACGCAGAACCCGCAGGTGCAGCTGGACGTGGTGCTGTCCGATCGCATGGTGGATCTTGTCGAGGAAGGCTACGACATGGCGGTACGCATCGGCATCCTGGCCGATTCGGCCCTCATCAGCCGCAAGCTGGCCACCACCCGGATGGTGATGTGCGCCTCTCCCACCTACCTGCAACGGCACGGGGCACCGCAGACGCTGCAGGACATCAGCCGGCACGAAGTCATCATCTACAGCCATTCGGCCCGTACCGATGAATGGACCTTCGATGGCCCGAATGGCCGCGAGACGGTGCGGCTGCATGCACGCCTGTTTGCCAACAACGGCGACACCTGCCTGCGCGCCGCGCTCGACCACCACGGCATCATCATCCACCCGGATTTCATGCTGTACGAGGAGTTGAAGCGTGGCGATCTGGTGGAGATTCTGCCGCAATACAAGGCAGGTGAACGCAGCGTGTATGCCCTCTACCCCACCCGCAAGCTGCTGCCGGCCAAAGTGCGCCGCCTGATCGACTATCTGGCAAAGGCGCTGGAAACCCCGGTCTGGCAGCAGTAAGACGGCGCCCCGGCAACGGCGCACAGGCGGTGCATCTGCCTTGCGCCGGACGATTCAATCAACTGCCGCTGCCCAGCCAGATGAAGCGGGCGAGGAACAGGAAGGCGATCCCCCAGGTGACGGGATGCACCTGGCGAGCCTTGCCCGTGCAGGCTTTCAGCACCACGTAGCTGATGAAACCAAAAGCCAGACCGTTGGCAATGGAATAGGTGAAAGGCATGGCCACCGTCGTGACCAGTGCCGGCACCGATTCGGTGCTGTCGTTCCAGTCCAGATCGACCAGATCACGCAGCATGAGACAGGCCACGAACAGCAGCGCCGGCGCCGTGGCATAGCCGGGCACGGCCCCCGCCAGCGGCGAGAAGAACAGCGATGCCAGGAACAGCAGCGCCACGGTGAGCGCCACCAGCCCGGTACGGCCACCGGCCTGCACACCGGCAGCACTTTCCACATAGGCCGTGGCGCTGGAGGTGCCCAGCAGCGAACCGGCCATCACCGCCGTGCTGTCACCCATGAGGGCACGCCGCAGCCGCTGGTGCTGCTCGGGCGTGCCATCACCCACAAAGAGGCCGGCCCGGCGGGCCACGCCGATCAGCGTGCCGGTGGCATCAAAGAGTTCGATCAGGAACATCACCAGCACCACGTTGAAGAAACCGTGCAGCAGCGCCTGATAGGAACTGGCGCCTTCGGCCACGGTCTTGCCCCCGGACAGCGCCCCCATGATGTCGAGCTGCAGGAGCGTGGGCGCAACGGACTGCGGCATGGCCACCACGCCCTTGAACTCGTTGCCGCCCACCAGAAAGGACAGCACCGTGACCACCAGAATGCCGATGAGCACCGCGCCCGCCACCTTCAGGTGATCGAGCACGACGATGAGCAGAAAGCCGATGCAGGCCAGCGCCACCGACATCGACTGCATGTTGCCCAGCGTGACCAGCGTGGCCGGTGAATCGACGACGATGCCGGCATTGCTGAGGCCGATGATGGCGAGAAACATGCCGATGCCGGCCGTGGTTCCGGCCCGCAGCGTCTGCGGAATGCCCTTGATGAGCGCCGAGCGCAGGCCCAGCAGCGTGGTCAGCAGAAAGAGGCAGCCCGAAAGAAACACCGCCCCCAGCGCCGCCTGCCAGCTGTAGCCCATCGACCCCACCACCGTGAAGGCGAAGAAGGCATTCAGCCCCATGCCGGGCGCCACCGCCACCGGGTAGTTGGCATAGAGCGCCATCACCGCCGTGCCCAGCGCCGCCACCAGACAGGTGGCCACGAACACCGCCTCCTTCGGCATGCCGGTGCTGCCCAGGATGTTGGGGTTGACGAACAGGATGTAGGCCATCGTCAGGAAGGTGGTGAAACCGGCGACGACCTCGGTGCGCACCGAAGTGCCATGCGCATCGAGCTGAAAGGTTCTTTCGAGGAGGTTAGCCATCATGAATTCTCGTTATCAAGACAGTCAGGCGACTGGAGCCAGCCTTCAGGACACACCCCCGAAAGCCCGGCAGGGAGGGACGAATAAGATAGCCGAAAAAAACGGCGCCATGCAGACGCCACGAGACAGGAATCGACGGAACATCAAAAAACCTGCGGTGCCATGCAGCTCACCGCAGGTTTGGGGGTGGGCAGGATCATTGTCCCGCCCCGGAAACGCATCGTCCGCCGGTCTTCCTGCACGCCGTTCGGGTGGCAGCACGAAAGGCCCGGCAACGATGCGCGCTTCACACCATCACTTCTTGGTCAGATCCACCAGCGGGGTTTCACGCACGCTGGTTTCGCG
>JAUNHU010000140.1 GCA_030523825.1 Lautropia sp.
TCAGCCTCGCACCACTTCGCGTTCCACACGCTCGACCGCATGACGGATGGCTTCCACCAGACGCGGATCATTCGCCAGTTCGGCCCACATCGGCACGTCTGCGCAGAAGGCCGCCACCGGGTCGGCTGCCTCGATCATCGCGTGAGCCACCTGCGGGTCCATCGCCTGGTCGTGATACTCATACGACAGGGCGTTGGCATGCCAGCGCTTCAGGAAGACGAGGAACAGTGCCGGCAGCATCGCCACCGAGTCGATGGATTCGTTGCGTGCCAGCCGTTCGCGGAAGGTGGGGGCGATGAAACCCGGAATCTTCGAGAAACCGTCCATTGCCACGCGCTGATTGGTGTCGCGGATGGCGGCATTGCCGAAACGGCGCAGCACGGTGTCGCGGTAGGCCGGCAGGTCCACCGGATTCTCCTGCCCCGACAGCACCGGAATCACGTCGTCCGTCACGTAGTCGTAGGCAATCTGGCGAATCTCGGCGTCGTGCGTGCCTTCATGGATGAAGTTGTAGCCGCGCAGCGTGCCCGCCCAGGCAATGCAGCTGTGCGTGGCATTCAACAGGCGGATCTTGGCTTCTTCATACGGATCGACCGACTCCACCAGCTGCACGCCGACCTGTTCCCAATTGGGGCGTCCGGCGGCGAAATTGTCCTCGATCACCCATTGGATGAAGCTCTCGGCGGTGATCGGGGCCAGGTCGTCGCGGCCGGTGGCCTTCTTCACCCGGTCCTTCAGTTCGGCGGGCGGGCGCGGCGTGATGCGATCCACCATGGAATTGGGGCAGGTGGTGTTGGCGTCGATCCAGGCGAGCACGTCGTCGGCACCGCAACGGCTGGCAAAATCGCGCAGCCCTTCGCGGAAGCGGTCGCCGTTGTGGCGCAGGTTGTCGCAGTTGTGCAGCGTGATCGGGCCGCTGCCTGCCTGCATGCGGGCACGCAGCATGCCGATGAGTGCACCGTAGATGGTCTGACCGGCTTCACCCTTGCGAACGCGATCCAGATCGGCGTTCAGGTCGGCAAAGCTCGTGTCCAGTCCGCCATCGGCCAGCAGGTAATAACCGGCTTCGGTCACGGTGAAGGAAATGATCTTTGTTTCCGGGTCGGCCGCCACCTTCGTGGCGGTAGCCAGGTCGGCTTCCCACGGAATCACTTCGTCGATGGCCGTGATCCAGTCGTAGAGGCTGTTGCCGTCCGGGTCGACCGTTTCCAGCGTGTAAGCGCCATTCTGCCGGGCCAGCGCGTCCAGCAACGGATTCATGTCGCCCCGGATGTTGGTGCCTGACAGCTTCCACCCCTTGTCACCCAGGTTCTTCAGTTTCTGCAGGTAGACAGCCTGGTGTGCGCGATGAAAGGCACCAAGGCCCAGATGCAGGATGCGGCCGCTTTTGTTCTGGTCGGGAGACGTTGTCATGATGCTCGTCCTTCAGGAGGGATCAGGGGTGAAACGTGGGAGATGCGAGGCTGATGCCATTCTTGTCGAATACGTGCAGTCTATCGGGGTGCATCTGCAGGTGTACCGAATCGCCGACATTGAAGCGGGGGCGTTCCGACTGACGTGAAACCACCGTGAACTCGCCTGCATTCACGTAGAGCAGCGTGTCGGAACCCAGCGATTCGATCAGGTCGAGCTTGCCGGTGATGGCATCGGGGCCACCCTGCTCGGTCACGGCCAGCGCTTCGGGGCGGATGCCGATGAAACCGTCGGCAGGCAGCACACTCGCTGCCTTGGCCGCGTGCTCGGGCACCAGATTGGCCGGCAGCATGTTCATCGGTGGCATGCCGATGAACTGCGCCACGAAACGATTCACCGGGCGATCATAGAGTTCCAGCGGCGAGCCGGCCTGCTCGATGTGACCGCCATTCAGCACCACCACCCGGTCGGCCAGCGTCATGGCTTCGACCTGGTCGTGCGTGACGTAGATGGTGGTTGCTCCCAGCGCCTTGTGCAGCTTGTGAATTTCCACGCGGGTGTTGCCACGCAGCGCGGCGTCGAGGTTCGACAGCGGTTCGTCGAACAGGAACACCTTCGGTGCGCGCACGATGGCCCGGCCGATGGCAACCCGCTGACGCTGACCGCCGGAGAGTTCCTTCGGCGTGTGCTGCAGGTATTTCGTGAGGTTCAGCGTCTGGGCGGCATCCTCCACCTTCTGCCGGATCGTTTCCTTCGGCACGCCTGCCAGTTTCAGGGCGAAGGACATGTTGTCGAACACCGTCATGTGGGGATAGAGCGCGTAGCTCTGGAACACCATGGCCAGATCGCGCTGGCCCGACGGAAGATTGGTGATGTCACGGCCATCGAGGGTGAGCGTGCCTTCGGAGACGGATTCCAGCCCGGCGATCATGCGCAGCAGCGTGGATTTGCCGCAGCCCGAGGGGCCGACGAAGACGATGAACTCGCCCTTCTCGATTTCCAGGTTGATGCCCTTGATGATCTCGGCATCGCCAAAGCTCTTGCGGATGTTGTTCAGTTTCAGATAAGACATCTGGGATTCCTTTTTTCCGTCGCCGCAGCGGGACAGCACCTTGCAGGGGGCTGTGCGCTGCGGCGCGCTTGCAGTCGGTCAGGCCGGGGCCGATGGATGCGATGAAGACGAGACAATGTCCTCATCGGCCTGGCATCGGCCCCGGAACGGGGTCATTTCACGGCGCCGAAGGTCATGCCGCGCACCAGTTGTTTCTGGCTGAACCAGCCGAACACCACGATGGGGGCAATGGCCATCAGGGAGGCAGCCGAGAGCCGTGCCCAGAACAGCCCTTCGGGGCTGGAATACGAGGCGATCAGCGAAGCCAGCGTGCCGGCCTTGGAGGCGGTGAGGTTCAGGGCCCAGAATGCTTCGTTCCAGGCCAGCACCAGACACAGCAGACCGGTGGAGGCAAAGCCCCCCATAGTTAGCGGAAGCACCACGTGACGGAACTCCGTCCACAGGCTGGCACCGTCCATGCGTGCGGCTTCCAGAATTTCCGGCGGGATTTCCTTGAAGGCCGTATACAGCATCCACACCATCAGCGGCAGGTTGATCAGCATGAAGATGATGGTCAGCGTCCAGACGCTGTCGAGCATGCCGAATTGCTGGGCCAGCACATAGAGGGGCACGAGCGCGCCCACGGCCGGCATCATCTTCGTCGACATCATCCACATCAGCAGATCGCGCGTGCGCTTCGTGCGGAAGAAGGCCATCGAGTAGGCGGCCGGCGCAGCAATCAGCAGCCCGATCAGGGTCGATCCGACACTGGTGATGAGCGAATTCCAGGCAAAGAGGCCGTAGTCGCTGCGGCGGTTCACTTCGGTGAAATGTTCCAGCGTTGGCTCGAACACCAGCAGCGGCGGCACGGCAATGGCCTGCAGTTCGGTCTTGAAGGCCGTGAGAAAGAGCCATCCCAGCGGGAAGAAGATGAGCAGCGCGACCAGCCAGGCAGCGACGGCACGGATGGTTTTTGCAAGGCGTGAGGGTTCCATGAGTCGTCTCCTCGGTCAGTCCAGGTTCTTGCCGATCACGCGCAGCATGAAGATCGTGACGATGTTGGCCAGGATCACGGCGAACAGCGCGCCTGCCGATGCCGAACCCACGTCGAAATTCAGCAGTGCCTGCTTGTAGACGAGATAGGTGAGATTGGTGCTTTCATTGCCGGGGCCACCTGCGGTGGTGGTGGAAATCTCGGCAAACACGCCCAGCAGGAAGATCATCTCGATCATGATGACCACGGCAATGGCACGTGCCAGATGCGGCAGCGTGAGATGGAAGAAGCACTGAACCGAATTGGCGCCATCCATCCGTGCGGCTTCCAGCTGCTCGCGGTCCATCGACTGCAGCGAGGTCATGAAGATCAGGCAGGCAAAGGGCAGCCACTGCCAGATCAGCATGATGGTCACGGCCAGCAGCGGATAGTGGGTCATCCAGTCCACCGGCTCCAGGCCGAAGAAGCGCCACACGTTGGCCAGCACGCCGTAGATCGGATTCATCATCAGATGCTTCCAGAGCAGCGCATTTACCGTGGGCATCACGAAAAAGGGCGAAATCAGCAGCACCCGGACGATGCCACGACCGGGAAACGGGTCGTTCACCAGCAGTGCCAGCAGGATGCCGAACACCACGGTCACGGCCACCACCGTGCCGATCAGCATCAGCGTGTTCATCACCGACGGCCAGAAATCGGGGTCGGTGACGAAGAATTCAAAGTTTTCCAGGCCGACGAAACTCAGTGGGCCAGGGTCCATCAGGTTGTAGTCGACGAGGGAGAAATACACCGTCATCGACAGGGGCACCAGCATCCAGATCAGCAGGGCGCCCACAGCCGGTGTCAGCAACAGGGTAGGGAGTTTTCTGGACATGTCTTTTCCCTGAAAGGGATGGGCTCCGAAACCGGGGCCGTGCAGGCCGGGGGCGAACACGGCGTGCAGGAATGCAGCAGCCAGGCCGGCGCGTGTGCCGCCTGGCCTGGGGGGATTCGGGGCGGGGGTGAATCAGGGGCTCCGCCGGCATGAACACCGTGCTGCATGCGCGGTGATGCCGGCGGAAGCCGTGTCAGGGGGAGACGGGCGTCACACCCCTGTTGCAGAACGCATCAGCGACGTGCCTTGCGCATCTCGCGCTCGGCAAAGCGCTGGCTGCGCTTCAGCGCGTCTTCCACGCTTTCATTGCCGGAGATGGCAGAGGCCATTTGCTGACCAACTGCCACACCGATCACCTGGAATTCAGGGATGGCAACGAACTGGATGCCGGTGTAGGGCGACTTCGGTTCGGTCGGGTCGTTGGGCGTGGCGCTCTGGATGGCTTCCAGTTCCGGCTTGGCAAAACGTGCCACCTTCATGAACTCGGGCGAGTCATAGGTGGATTTGCGGGTGCCGGTGGGCACGGCCTGCCAGCCGGCTTCCTTCGCCACCAGCTTCACGTAGTCTTTCGACGTGGCCCAGCGCACGAATTTCTGCGCGGCTTCTTCCTTCTTCGAGCTGGCAGGAATGGCCAGCGCCCATGCCCACAGCCAGTTTGCACCCTTGGCGGTGTTGGTGATGGGCGCCTGAGCAAATTCGACAGAATCGGCCACCTTCGACTGCTTCGGATCGGACACGAAAGAGGCTGCGATCGAGGCATCGACCCACATGCCGCACTTGCCTTCGTTGAACAGCGCCAGGTTTTCGTTGAAGCTGTTGCCGGATGCTCCCGGCGGGCCATAGTTGCGCAGCAGGTCCACGTAGAAGGTCATGGCTTCCTGCCAGGGCTTGCTTTCCAGTTGCGGCTTCCAGTCCATGTCAAACCACTGGCCACCCCAGGTGTTCACCATCGTCGAAATGGTGGTGATGTTGTCGCCCCAGCCCGGCTTGCCGCGCAGGCAGATGCCGAAAACGCCATTCTTCGGGTCGTGCATCTTGGATGCAGCTTCCTTCACCTGCTGCCAGGTGGGCCGGCCCTCGAACTTGATGCCCGCCTTCTCGGTAAGGTCCTTGCGGTACATCATCAGCGAGCTTTCGCCGTAGAACGGTGCTGCATACAGCTTGCCATCGCGCGACAGACCGTCACGGATGGGCTTCAGCAGATCATCGACATCGTAATCGCCGTCGGTGTTGATCGGCTTGATCCACTCGCGCTGCGACCAGATCGGGGTTTCGTACATGCCGATCGTGACCACATCGAACTGGCCGCTCTTGGTAGCGGCGTCGGTGGCAACGCGCTGGCGCAGCGTGCCTTCTTCCAGCGTTACCCACTTCACCTTGATGCCCGGATTGGCCTTCTCGAAGTGCGGCGTGAGTTTCTGCATCTCGATCATGTGCCCGTTGTTCACGGTGGCAATCACGATCTCGGTGTTTTCGGCGTGAGCGGCCGAGGTGCCAAACAGGGCGGCAACGGCAAGTGCCGTGGTGCTCAGTGCGAGTTTCATGGTGTCTCCAGTCTTGAAAGGAAATCTGAAAAACGGGGAGACACCCGAAGGCTCGTTCAGTGTCTCCTCCGGGAATTTCTGATCTTTTCTGCCATGCAGATGGCAGGGACCCGGCAGTTTTACCGGCATCTCGCCGGGTGGTCTGGAGGATTTTGCCTATACCCGTTTGT
>JAUNHU010000141.1 GCA_030523825.1 Lautropia sp.
CCGGGGCTGGTGCCGGGCTCAGAACTTGCTGCCAGCCGGCGGCATCGGTTTCCTGTCATTCAGGTAGATCAATCCCTTCACCATGCGGTACAGATACCAGATGGCCGGGATGAAATACAGGAAGCTCAGCGTGAAGAAGCTGATGGCAACCGGCACCGTCAGGATCGCCAGCCAGCCCAGCGTCCACCAGCAGGTGCGGATCATCCAGTTGAAGTGGGTTTCGTAGATGGTGCCGCGGGCCGAGGGCCGCTGGATGTAATTGATGACGAGCGCAATCACCGACAGGATGCCCATCGACGCGATGATGCCGCCAATGTGCAGGCCATAGTCCAGCATGGCCGTGCGGCGGAAATTGGTTTCCTGTTCCGATTCGACGGTGGTGACGTTGTCGTAGTAGGAGGGGCGCATGATCGTTGTCCTCTCGTAAAGGGCAAGAGACCTGCGCCATAAACCACGAAGGCCAGGGCGCGCAGGAGTGATGGCCGTGTCTCACCTGCATTGTGCTGCGGTTGTGCGCCGCTTGCCAGAAAACCCCGGCACCAGCGCCAGACACAGGGCAGGCCGGCGAAGCACGACCCGAAACCGGCATGCACTTTCGGCAGCGCACACCCGTTTCCCCTCCCATGTTGGGGCACCAACCCCCGCTTCAAGGGGCGTTACCCTATTTGACCTTGTTGCCTCGCCTTGTCACCCTGTCATGTCCGGGCTTCGTGGTGCGTCTGCCGTGTCATGCACCTGCCGTGTCGGGAGACCGCAAGGATCGGGTTGCATTCAAAACCCATGCAGAGCGAGCACCCGAGTCTGATGTTGTAGCCGGGAAAATCAACGGGGTTTGGGTTATAACCGATAAAGGCCATGAGGCTGGCATCACGATGGACATGCTGGTTTGACCTGTTCGGATTCAGACCTTGGCGGCCCGCCACCGCGGCTTACCTGCCCGTCACTGCGGCTGCCGCTCCCAGCGTCGCATACAGCGTCTGCACGCCCGACGCCACGAACTGCACACCCACGCAGATCAGCAGAAAGCCGCTGAGCCGGGTAATGACCTCGATGCCGGTACTGCCCAGTCGGGTGATGACCCGGCGCGCACTGCGCAGCAGCAGGAACTCCACCGCACACACCGCAACCATCGCCAGCAGCACGGCCAGATAGGCAGTTACCTCCACCCGGAACGAATGCAGCTCGCGGATCTGTGTGGCCAGACCGATGACGACGGCGATGGAACCGGGGCCGGTGATGCCGGGCAGGGCCAGCGGGAAGAAGGCCGGATTGCCATATTGCGCCTTTGCCACCTCCGAGACCTCGGCCTTGCCGTAGAGCATGCCGTGCCCCAGCAGGCCGATGACCATACCACCCGCCACCCGCATCGCGCCATAGGAAATGCCGAAGGCTTTCATGATGAGGCTGCCGGCAAAGAGGCTGACGACCAGAATGCAGAAGCTGTAGAAGGAGGCCGATGTTGCCACCCGCTTGCTGGCATCGGCATCCAGCCCGTTTGTGACCGAGCTGAAGATGGGCAGCGTGGCCGGCGGGTTGATGATGGTGATGAGGCTGACGAAGGCGCCCAGAAACCATGTGGTGAAACTTTCACCGGCCATGATTCCCTCCCATGGTCGTGATGCTGCACGATGACGGCTGGCTGGCAGGGTGACTTGGCAGGGTGCCGATCCCGCAGGGCAGGGGCACACGGAAGGCAGGAAGCCCGGTTGGCCGGTGCGTGTCGGGTGGTGCGTTCAGGGGCATCATCTCGGGAGCGCGAAGGCCGCGCATGGCAGGGGGAGCAGAGCGGGGACGAAGAAGTTCATGACACGCTCCGGTCAGTGTATTCCCCTTTCCTTCAAGGGCGTAGTCACTGTCGGGTTTGCGCCGAAGACGATGCGGGAGAGTGGGAAAATGGGTGCGTGCCAGGGTGTGTCCGGTTGCCGCCAGTCCGCCCGTCTGCATCACCACAACAAACACAAGGAGCCACATCATGATGAAGAAAGCCATGCTTGCCTCGGCGCTGTCTGCCCTGTTGCTCACGGGCACCGCCCAGGCCGAAACCCGCATCGGCGTCAGCATGACCTCGTTCGACAACCCCTTTCTCACCATCCTGCTGAACGGCATCCGGGCGCAGGCCGCGAAAGAGGGGGACGTGAAGCTGGCGGTGGAAGATGCGCAGCTGGATGTGGCAAAGCAGCTCAATCAGGTGCAGAACTTCGTCAGCAACAAGGTGGATGCCATCATCGTCAATGCTGTCGATGGTGATTCCACGGCTGCCATCACAAAGTCTGCCGTCAAGGCAGGCATCCCCATCATCTACGTGAACCATCCGCCGATGGAACTGGAAAAGGGCATGCCGGCAGGTACCGCCTACGTGGGCTCGGATGAGGAAGAAGCCGGGCGCCTGCAGGCTCAGGCCGTGTGTGCGGCATTGAAGGGCCGAGAAAATCCCAAGGCCGTCATCCTGATGGGGCCGCTGGAAAACCGTGCCGCGCTGGTGCGCACCCGCATGGTTGAGGAAGCCTTCAAGAAGCCCGACTGCAAGGTCGAGGTTCTGGAGAAGCAGACGGCCAACTGGAGCCGCGTGCAGGGACAGGATCTGGTCGCGTCCTGGCTGACGGCGGGGCTGGAATTTGACGCCATCGTCTCGAACAATGACGAGATGGCCATCGGTGCCGCGCAGGCGATGGCGGCAGGTGGTGGCGATGACGATGTCATCATTGCCGGCCTCGACGCCACCACCGATGGGCTGGCCGCGCTGGCATCCGACAAGATCGACATCACGGTCTATCAGAACGCCACCAATCAGGGCGAAGTGGCCGTGCAGACCGCGGTGGCCGCTGCCAAGGGGCAGAAGATCAAGCCCGAATACTGGGTGCCCTTCCAGCCGGTGAACAAGGACAACATGAAGCAGTTCATGAAGTGAGCCTGATTGCCTGCTTGCAAGGCAAGGCTCATCCCGCACCGTCCACTCACGCAAGCCGGGTGTTCCGTGCCGTTTGTGCCGGGCGGTGGGGGCGTGCATGCTCATCGGTCAGGTGCCTGTTGACATAAGGCACACAGTTCGCCAACATGGAAGGATGAAACCCTTTCAATGGTCACCTGACAAGAACGAATTGCTGCTTGAATCGCGTGGCATTTCTTTTGAAGATATCGTCGTGGCCGTTGAGTCGGGTGGCCTGCTCGACATCGTGGAGCATCCCAATCAGCAGAGATATCCCGGGCAGCGGATATTGATCGTTGATCTTCTGGGATATGCGTATCTCGTTCCGTATGTCGAGGAGGCGGAGTATTTCTTTCTGAAAACGATCATTCCCAGCAGAAAGGCAACTCGTGATTTCATCCTGAACAAAGGAGGTCGCCAATGACTGAGTCGGACAAGGAGGAAAGTGACATCCTGAGCGCATTCGAGCGTGGTGCGCTCAAATCCGTGGCCGACAGGGCGGAGTTGCAAAGGCTGCGTGAGGCGGCACATGCCACCTCGCGCAAGGATCGCCGCGTCAATATCAGGCTCTCCGCAGCAGATCTCCATCAGATTCAGGCGCGCGCTCTGCGAGAGGGCATGCCCTATCAAACCCTGATGACCAGCGTGCTGCACAAGTATGTGACGGGGCAGCTGAAGGACGCCTGAGCCGCTCTCGCATGCGGATCGAACGATCCGTGTAATTGTGTGGAACGCATGGGGGCTCTTGTCAGCGACAGCCGGAAATATTGAGGCCATGCCGATGGAAGGTGTTTATTGCCCCAATTCAGGCGCGAGCAAGGGGGATTGATCCTGTGCCCGTGAGAGCCCTCTGCATGAGAGGGCACACACGGTGTTTTCGCGTTGCCGAGGCAAGCGGGCTCAGATGCTGTGATGCCAGGCACTGGTATGGGTGCGCATGGCTTCGCTGAGCTGGTCGATCAGCACGGCCCACGGCGGCTCGTCCAGTGCCTTCTGTTCTCGCAGGAACTGGGCCTGGCCCGGCGTCCAGAAGGGTGCGTCGGCCAGCAGCGTGTTGCCGGGAATGGGGCGATGCTCGTTCAGGAAATCAGCGATTTTCTCCGGTGAACTGGGCAGGCCAAGCTGGTCGAACAGATCGGTAAAGCTGGCACATTGCTCGATGTACTCTGGGGGGTGTGCTGGCATGAGAAGCTCCTGTCAAAGTGGCAAGGAAACGAACGTCTGTCAGTCTGCTCGCCTGATTCCCCATGTTGTGCGGGTTTTCGCCGTCGATATTGCACGTGTCTTGAGCACGTGAGCTTGCCGTCGATGGCATCCGTTTCGGGCGTCGCGCCGGCCAGGGCAGGGCATCAGGCTTTTAGCGTGTCATGCACGTATTCGTCCCCGCGAAAACTCCTTCGGGCGTGCGTGACACGCTTTGGTCAGTTTGCCTTCTTTAACGAGGCCCTGCTGCCAAAGGCCCATGCTGCGCTCAGGCAGTGGTTTTCTTGCAAAAGGATTGCGGATCATCCGTGATGTCTGTGCTCGTGATGCTTGCCATTGAGGAGTTAGCATCAGTGGGAGAGGAGCGTGTAGCCACTCGTGTGAGACGTATGACACAACAGGATGAGGGCAGAGGGGCATGGCAAATGATCGCTATCATGCATCGGGGGTTCAGGCGCAGTGGCAGCCCGGTTCAGAAGGACTCGTCCTGCGAAATAAACAGGGGATCAGCAATACGGAGGAAATCAACCGAGCTGAGCTGGAACTGTTGCATCAGCTCTATGAGTACCTGTTGAAGGGGGAGTTGCCCGATCGTCGCTTGCGTGTAGCAGACATCAAGCAATGGCATGCTCTGTGGCTGGGCAATCTGTACGATTGGGCAGGACAGGTGCGGATGGTGAACATGAGTAAGGGCAGCTTCCAGTTTGCTGCAGCACCTCAGATTCCGCGATTACTCGATGAGTTTGAGCGTAGTTGTCTACGCAATTACACGCCCTGTCATGGGTTGTCACAGTCAGCTGTGGCTGAAGCTATTGCCATTTGCCATGTGGAGCTGATTCTGATTCATCCGTTTCGGGAGGGCAACGGGCGGATTTCTCGCTTGCTGGCAGATGTGATGGCTGTTCAGGCGGGCCTGGAGCCCTTGGATTACAGCGTCTGGGATGCTGATCGGGAGATTTATTTTTCCGCTATCCAGAATGGAATGGGCAGGGATTACGAGCCCATGTATGAGCTTGTCAGCCGGGCGTTGACGAGCGAGCGTACTTGAATGCCAGGGAGAGATGCGGGAACATCTTTTCTCCTGTCCGCAGAGTGCTCTCAATGGCAGCTACATGCTGTCTGGTTTCTATTGCCGTAGAGCTGGCAACTGCGCGCTGGATGGCACGTTGACTGGGCTGCTTGCGAAGCTGAGGTTTGCTCAGGGCCATGAGAGTCTCGCTGCCAAAGTTCAAGATATTTGATTCTATCGTGTGGTGCGTGGTCTTGATTTAAGTAAATTTTGAAAAAAGGCGTTATTGGCCACCTGTTCTCCCGATTGCAACGCTTTATGTGGGGGCTGCAGAAGGAGTTGTCCCAGAAGAAAGAAAAACCCCTTGTGGCCGTAGCCAGCAAGGGGTTTTGTGCGTTGGGGAGAAGCCGGTGCAAGGGGCCGCGCAGCCCCTCGCACCGGGTGGGGCCATCATTCGATGGCCTTCACCATGTCTTCCACCACTTTCTTCGCATCGCCGAACACCATCATGGTCTTGGGCATGTAGAACAGCTCGTTGTCGAGACCAGCATAGCCGGAAGCCATCGAACGCTTGTTGACGATGATCTGGCCGGCCTTGAAGGCGTCCAGGATCGGCATGCCGGCGATCGGCGAGTTCGGGTCCTTGGCGGCCGGGTTCACCACGTCGTTGGCACCCAGCACCAGCACCACATCGGTCTCGCCGAAGTCGGGGTTGATGTCTTCCATCTCGAAGACCTGGTCGTAGGGCACTTCAGCCTCGGCCAGCAGCACGTTCATGTGCCCAGGCATCCGGCCGGCCACCGGGTGGATGGCATAGCGCACCTGCACGCCTTTCTCGATCAGCTTGTCGGTGAGTTCCTTCAGCGGGTGCTGGGCACGGGCCACGGCCA
>JAUNHU010000142.1 GCA_030523825.1 Lautropia sp.
GCTGCGTGCTGTTTTCGCTGGTGGGCAGCTTCACCTACATCAACCTGCATCTGGCCGGTGAGCCCTGGCGGCTGGATACCGGCAGCCTCGCCAACCTGTTTGCCATCTACCTCATCGGCATGGTCATCACGCCCCTGTCGGCGCGGCTCATCAGCCAGCTTGGCAGCGCACGCACGGTGCTGCTGGCCGTGCTGCTGTCGATGCTGGGGGTGCTGGGCACGCAGGTGCAGCCGCTGTGGCTCATCATCGTGGCGCTGACGCTGGTGTCATCGGGCGTGTTCATCACGCAGGCGGCCACCATCAATTACATCGCCGTCCACGTGCGCGAAGGGCGCTCGCTGGCTACCGGGCTGTATTACATGGCCTATTACACCGGGGGCACGGTGGGTGCCTGGCTGGGTGGCATGGCCTATGCGCACAGCGCCTGGCAGGGCGTGGTGTGGTTGCTGCTGGCCGTGCAGCTGCTGGCCCTGCTGGTGGCGGGCATCGGCATGCGGGGCTTCCGGCCACGGGCGGCGCAGGGCTGACTGGCTGGTGCGCCAGCGGGCAACGGGGCTGGGCGCTTGCCGCTCACTGGGCCACCACCCGGTCACTGCACCGCCACCTGGCCGCTGCGCTGCGAGGTCCTGGCGTCAGCATGTCATCGGGCCGCCGGACCTCCCCGCCGCCGGGCCACCGTGTCTGTCGGGCGATTACCTGGCTGTTCATGCGCAACCAGGCTGCCCGATTCAGGCAGCCAGCAGTGCTTCCGTGAAGGCTTCCGGCTCGGCGAAGATGGCGCCGGTATCGAGTGGACGGGGTTTGCTGTCCTGTTCGAGCAGAAAACAGGGCACGCCGCGCAGATCGAACATCTGCATCAGGTGGCGAGCCCGGCCAATGCGGGTCTGGGTGGCGCTCATCAGGCTGACGTCGGGCTGGCGCACGCTGTTGGCAGCCTGCCCCAGCCCCTGCATGTCCAGCAGGTTTGCCAGCGTGTCCATCAGCATGATGTTCAGGCCGTTGATGTAGCGGGCCTGCTGGATGGCTTTCAGGGCGTCGAATTCCCGCTCGGGCTCGGTGAGGGAGACCGCGGTGAGCGCCAGGGTGGCCGGCCAGCTGTCAAAGCCCTGTTCGCCGGAGTCCAGAACCCGGTCGCGGTAGCTGATGCTGAAGATCTCGCCGGTGATGGACTCGATGCGCTGGTCGGTGAGCCAGACATGGGCGGCAAAGGCATGGTCCATCAGGCGGGCGCCATTGCCGGAAAAGAGCCCCGTGGGCAGGAGCTGCAGCTGAACGCCGGTCTGTTCAACGGTGCTTGTCAGCCGTTTCCCTGCGCCATAACACCATCCGCACAACGGATCGAACAGGTAGGTGAGGGTCTTGTTCATGGCGAGGGCCTGCGAGCGAGAACACGCTGGCGTGGCGACGGCACGGAAGATGACCGGGAGAGCCACGCAAACGTCTGGAAAACAGCTGGATATCAGCGCATCCGGGGTCATTCGGGGCGCGATATGGATGAATCCTAACCAATATGCCTGAACTTGTGTTGCGTTGGGCACAAAGAGGCCCCATTTTTCGGGGGGATTTCCGGGAGAGGGCTTCCGCCGGCATCCGTTCCGGGAGGGCTCAGCGATACCGGGCCGTGTTGATGAGCGGGGCGGCGGGTTGTCCGGGGCGATGCGCCATCTGATAGCCCAGCCACAGCCGCTGCGCAATGCGCTCGGCCATGTCGGCAGCCTGTCGGGCCATCTGTTGATTGGGATGCTCTTCGAGGCTTTCGGCAAAGATCGCCAGCCAGCGCTCGAACAGTTCGGCGCTCAGCTCGGGCAGGGCGATGTGCTTGGGCATGGGCGCGCCCTCGAAGCGGCCGGTGCGCAGCAACATGCTCGACCAGAAATCGGTCAGGCGGACGAGATGCTCGTCCCAGTCGTCGATGTGGCCGTTGAAGATGGGGCCCAGGACTTCGTCTTCACGAACCCGTCCGTAGAAACGGTCCACCATCTCGCGGATGTCTTCTTCGGTGCAGATCGCTGTGTGCATGATCCCTGTTCCTCGACGTGACGGGCGCCGCCCGTTGCGGCAGACCCGGAATCGTTTCCGGTATTGTCTGCCGAAGTGGGGGGCATGCACTTAAGCGCCGTCAAGTTGGCCGGGAGTGCAGCGGAGTGCCGCTGCGGACACCCGGCGGCATATGGACGCTGTCGGCATTCCCTGCGCTAAACCGGCCCGGTGGCGGGAAAGCGTGGGGGCCGGGCGCCAGGGGGCGCCGCCGGTTTGTGGGCCGGAGCCCCCTGCGCCTTGCCACCTCAGTACAGCTCCAGGTGCAGGCGTGCGCTGCGGGCCAGTTGCTTCCAGTAGCTGCTGCCGTCGGCGGGCGCTTCGGGGGTGTCGGTCATGATCTGGTCGATGGCGGAGGAGACGACGCCTTCGAGATGGGCCTTGTTGCCGCACAGATAGACGTGGGCGCCACGGGCGAGCATGTCGCGCAGGGAGGCCGCCTGATCGGCGATGGCGTGCTGCACATAGTATTTCTGCTCGCCATCGCGCGAGAAGGCCGGATGCAGGCTGCCCAGCGTGCCTTCCTGTTGCAGGGCTTCCAGCTCGCTCTGGTACAGGAAGTCGTGCTCGCGCTGTTTTTCGCCGAAGATCAGGCAGGTTTCGCGCTTTTCACCGCGTGCCTGCATCTCGCGCAGCAGGCCCATCAGTGGTGCGATGCCCGTTCCGGTGCCGATGAGGATCAGCGGGGCCTGGCTGTCGGGAATCAGGTGGAAGCCCGGATTCGAGCGGCAGTACACCCGAACCGGCGTGTCGGTGCTGGTCAGCCAGCGCGTGGCGCTGCCCCGGTGCAGGCGCCCCTTGTGTTCATAGCGCACTTCGCGCAGGCACAGATCCAGATGTTCGCCGTTGTCGGGCGATGCAATCGAGTAGGAGCGGATCAGCACCGGTGACAGCAGTTTGGCCAGCTCGGTGAGTGGCACCTGTTGCGGCGAGCAGAAATCCTGGAGCACGTCGAGGACATCGGCGTGCCAGAGGTAGTCTTCCAGTTCCTTCCGGTTCTTGAACTTCAGCAGATCCTTCAGGGCTTCGTTGTCGTTGAACTTGCCCAGTTCGCGCAGAACCCCCTTGCTGACGAGACGCAGCTCGCGGTGGCGCAACAGGGTGATGGCGTCGGCATCGCCATACCAGTCGGCAATCGCCTGGAGCAGCGCGGGGTCATTCTCGGGCAGGACATTCAGCGTGTCGCCCGCGCGCCAGTGCATGCCGCTGCCCTTCACCGAGAGGCGCACGTGCCAGGCGGCCGGTTCGCTGGTGTTCAGACGCTTGCGCTCCAGCACGGGCGCTGGAAAGGCATCGTGCTCCCCATAGGCACGCACCTGCAGGGTAAGGGCCTTCGCCGCTTCTTCATCGCCGTGCAGCGCCTTCACCAGCACCGGTACCCACTTTTCGAAGAAGTTGCGGAAATTGCTGTCGGCGTCCACCCGGTTCATGATGGGCGTGGCCTTGCGTTCGGCCAGCAGCCTGTCCACCTGCTTGCTGAAGCCGCAGAAGGTGGGATAGCCGGTGTCACCCAGCCCGAAGACGGCATAGCGGAGATGGGGCAGGGGGCCGGCCTCGTTCAGCGCGTTCAGGAAGGCTTCGGCATTGCTGGGCGGCTCACCGTCACCAAAGGACGAGGTGATGATGATGAGCGGCTCGTTTCCGGTGAGGAAATCGGCGGTGACTTCGTTCAGTGGCAGCAGCCGGGGTGAGAACGCCTGCAGGTCGGGGTGGTTGTAAAGCGCCTGGGCCAGGTCGCGTGCATTGCCGGACTCTGAACCGAAGCCGATCACGATCGGATAGGTGTTGCTCATGGATGGGGGGTCTAAGGCTTGTCGAATGCTTCCCCAGCAAGGACTGCGTGGTGCCGCAACCACCTTGCGGGGCGGGGAACGGCAATGGGACCAACCGCGGCAGCCGGTCTGGTTCGGACTTGCTTGTCCGCCATCGGGCCTGTGCCAGAGGTGTCATGCCTGCAGACAAGGGGCGCGAAGCGACCGGAAGCCGACGGATGCGTCAGCGACAGGCGGAACCGGTGGCCTGCGGGCCTGGCCTGTGCGGGGAGCTGCCTGCGCCGGGGAAACGGTTGCCCGGGATTTTGCCAGCTTTGCGTCGGTCTTTCCGTTTTGCACCCGTGGCGTCGGGGGCTTCAGTGTGGCCTGCCCGTCCGGGTGCCTCTGATCGGGGCCGGTGGTCGCGCTCCGGATGCAAAGAAACGCCTGCGGGTGAGGCAGGGATAGATGGCCTGCGAGGGCAGGATCGGAGGCATTCTCCCGGTGGGGTATCCGGCACCGGGCTCGCCCCTGGCCTTCTGAAGGGATGGCGGCTGCCACGAGCCGTGGGCCGGGTGCTGACGAGCGTGCCCGGCCCAACTGTATCAGCGCAGATTCAGCTCGCCCTTGATGACCCGCGCGCTGAGTTCGAGGGTGCCGTTGCCGCGCAGGCCGGGGAAGCGCGTGCGCATGGCTTCGATCAGCCCCGAGGCATTGCGGGTACGCAGATTCTCCTCGTCAAAGGCGCGAATGTAGTCGGCCGTGAAGCGCACGGCGTCGAGGTTCATCTGGCCGCTGCCCGAATGGTGGCCGGGGATGACCACGTCAGGATTCAGGCTCTCCATCCGCTCCAGAGCCTTCAGCCAGACGGCACGCGCCTCGGTGCTGGCGGCCTCCGCGAGGTTCACATGTTCGCCCGAGTAGACGAGATGCCCCCCGACCACGGTACGGATGGAAGGAATCCAGATGAACTCGGGAGTGGAAGGCGAGGCGCTTGCCGAGTCGCCGAGAATTCGCAGCGACTGCCGTTCCAGCAGGATGCGGTCTTCGTTGAGTGGCTCGGGGATGACAATGTTGGATGGCGCATCGCTGCCCATCTGGGGACGCCAGATGTCCTGCAGGCTCTTGCCGGAGGCGCGGATCTGGGCAACGGTGTGTGGTCTGGCCACAACGCGGGCTTCGGGGAACGCCTCCTTCAGGGTGGACAGACCAAAATAATGCTCGGGCTCGCCCTGGGTGATGTAGATGGTGGTGAGGCGCTTGCCCAGTGCCTGGATGCGGCCGGCCAGCCGTTGCGCGTCACTGGCTGAAAACTGCGCGTCGATGAGCACGGCCTCCTGCTTGCCCATCACCAGTGTCGATGAAGCGGACAGCAGGGGGTTGTCCTGGGGCAGATAGGGCTCGCTCAGCAGCGGCGGCGTGGGAAGGTTCTGGTACTCGTCGGGCGTGGTTCCACTGGATGTTGCGGGGGCCTGTGCCGCAGGCTGCGTGAAGGAAGCGCAGGCGCTCAGCAGGCAGCTTGCCGCAAGCAGGGTGAAAGCGGCCGTCAGTGATACCGTCTTGTGTCTGGTCATGGATCGATGTCTCGATGAAGGAAGGCGATCCACGGCCGTGCGTTTGTCCTGGATGAGTGTGGGCACGAAAGCCGGGGAATTCGTGCAAGGCAGGAGGAGGTGCAGGCGTGATCGCCATGCAAGATTACCCGTCTGTATTCTCGTTGTGCAAGTGCAACGAGTGAAAGATTTCCTGTTTAGTCGTGTCGAAAAATCTTCCGTAAAAACATATGGTTATCAAATCGCTATCTTTGAAATCTATTGGTGACGACTGGAGACGTTTTGTGAGGAAAAGGGGTGGAGGTCCCCTTCCAGGGTGGCGGTTCCTGACCTGCCGGCGCTGGCTGATGCAAGAAAATTTGCGTGCCGACTTGCATCAAGAAAAAAACATGCCCATAATAGCCAATTGACTCACCTTGCAGGCAAACGGTTGCGGTGAATCGGCGAATGGGAGCTCGTTTTTGAAGGGCTTTCTTGCTGGTTTCGTGATGTGGCTTTGCGCTCAGGCAAGGTTCGTGCCCATGTGGCTCAGTGGTAGAGCACTCCCTTGGTAAGGGAG
>JAUNHU010000143.1 GCA_030523825.1 Lautropia sp.
CTACGTTCGGGACGTAGAGGCCGGAGGTTCGAATCCTCTCACCCCGACCAGGTTTCCTCCAAAAGCCAGACGGCCAAACGGCCTGTCTGGCTTTTTCTTTGGCCAAACCGCACGCCTCCCCGCCCCCGCCGGCCCTCGCTCACGTGAAGCGTGCCATGCCGCCTATCCGCCCCGGCAACAGCGCCCCCGCGCATGCAGGGCCGGGCGCCCCCCCCCCTCTCCCTCGGAATCCTGACCGGCCTCAAGGCAATGAGCAGCGCAGCCATGCGCCCCCATAGCCCTCTGCCGCCCCCGTCCTCGCCGCCTCTCCCTGTCTGCAGGCATTCCCTGCACAGCGCTTGCGCGCCCCCCTCGGTGTACAGACAACCAACGGCGCAAATTCTCGCCCCCTTCCATCAGACCCCGTCATCCACCCGTCAAACAGGGCCGGAATATCGTCGCCTCCGTGCCGAAATCTGCCCCGCTGACAATGGCCCGCCACCGCGAAAGTCCATACGATGCAACGACGCAGTCATGCGTGAACACCCCGTTTCCCCCATGACGCCCGCACAGGCATCCGTTTTCACCGTGATGAAACCCGCCAGCCAGGGCAGCCTGTTCCGGCCGATTTTCCACGGACAACGAGATGTACACCTCGCGTCAGAACCACCGTCTTCGCTTTCGCACCGTCGCCGCCGCCCTGCTGTCGGCCCTTGCAGCATGGACTCTCCCTGCACAGGCCGACATCACCGCAGTGGAACTCATCACCGTCAGCGATGGCACGCCGGATGACAAGGGCCAATGGGACCCCATGCCGGGCGACGGCTTCGACACCGGGCCAAGGAACAACATCGTCCGCACACACGACACCTTCCAGTACCGGATCACGTTCAGCACCGGCGGCAACGAAAACGACGCGCGCATCAGGCTGGTCATGCCACAGCATCAGGGCAGGCCGATCGCACGCTGGCTCAATCTGCCCAGCCGCTGCAGAACAGGCTCAGACCTGCCCCAGAACGGACAGATCCTCGACTGCCGTCTGGGCGACATCCGCGCGTCGGGCACGGAATCCATCACGCTCGACGCCGTCGTCCTGGGCACAGCCCCCGATGATGCCGTCATCATGCCGACACTCACCGTCAGCACGGCCCAGACGCCCAACGTCGCCATCAACCGGATGCCAGACCCCATCGAGGTCTCCGCAGCCCCCTTCTACGATGTTCTCATCGAGGAAAGCTATTTCGGCAACCCCACATCCCACGGCTTTGCAGCCGCTTCCGGCCCCAACGGGCAGGACGGTTTCTACCACCGTCCCCTGATCGGCATCCTTGCCCGCAATCCCCGAGGCGACGGGAAAAAGGGCGTGGAGCAGCTTGATCCCACGCAGCCCATCAAGGTCACGCTGGATATCAGCGGCTATCCGCAATCGGTTCGCGTCGGCAACTTCCATGTGCGCTCCAGTAACGCCGGCAGCTTTGACGATGGCTGCTCAAGCGCTGCACACGGCGCCCCCCACGACCTGTTCGGCGGCAGCGTCAACATGCACATGCGGGTCAACGACTACGGCCTCGGCGCCAGCACGGCAAAGTTTGCCGTCGCCTACGGCGGAGACTGCAACCTGACGGGCACCGAACGGAACGCAGGCAACACCCGCAACACGGCTGTCACCCTCGACATCGTCCGCACGGACACCACACTGACCCACACCCCCACGAATCTCGTCAGCACGGGCAGCGTGGCCAAGGATCAGTTCTGGGTGGCCAACAAGGCGCTGGTGCTCTGGACCGACAGTGCCGACTACCCGAACCAGACAGAGATCCCGCACCCCATCTCGCTGAAAGCCGTCACGGGGAAATCCATCAGCGGCAAGATGCTGATCGACCAGAACACGGCCAACAACAGTTACTCGCGGGGGCTCGTGCATCGCTCCAGCGGCCGGGGGGACAAGGTCTACCAGCCCATTCCGAACCTGAACGCGCCACTCGGCACCAGCCGCGATTTCGGACAGACCGGAGACGCCTACGTCAACTACATGGCGCCGGGCCAGATCGTTCGCTCGTCGGTACGTTTCTTCAACAACGGCACCACCACGCAAAGCAATGTCGTGATGTGCGAAATCATCGACAGGACGGCCTTCGACATTTCGGCCCCGAATGTCTTCCGGTTCCGGGTCAGCATGGATGTCACCGGCACGGGTTCGCTGCCGGTCAACCCGACCTATTCCTACGGCGCCCGTGTTGCCGGCCCCTTCTATGCCAGCACCGACACCACACGCACCCCGACCGATCGCTACACGGCCAATGACCCGGCCGGCTCCTCCGAATATTCTCGGGCTTCCTGCGTGGAACGAAGCCCCGGCAACGAGATCCGCTGGTTCAACACCCCCGAGGAAGCCGAAGCAGCCGGCGGCCTGGTTTTCGTGCGCGCGATATTGCCGGCACTGGAAGGCAACCGGACGGCCCTGTTCCAGGTTGATGGCCTGGTACTGCGCGAGACCTGGGCAGAAACCATCAGCGTGCAGCAACCTGCCCCCCTCAGAGCCGATGATCCCGCCACAGCCCGCATCCGGCGGAAAGGCGAGCCCATTGCGGCCGGCACCATCATCCGCAACCGGGGTCAAAGCTATTCAGACCAGGTTCATAGCCATGCCAGTCCGGTTCGCGATCATCTGCAGGTCGTCAGCGCCCGCACAGAATCGCGCATCAGAAAATCCATCATCGCACCGGCAGCGGCAGGCACCGCCAACCCGTCTCCAGTGCCCGCCGGTACCGACGTGACCTATCGCCTGCAGGGCACCTATGTCACACAGTTTCCTGCAAAAGCGGCCACGGTGGTCATCACCGACATCCTGCCCCCCGGTGCACGCTACATTCCCGGCAGCAGCACGGTCGGTGGCCATGCGCAGGAACCCGACATCCAGCCGGACACACCGGCTACCGGACAGACCTCCCTCATCTGGCGCTTCGACAACCAGAAAGCCCACGGCGGAGGCGCTGGCAGCAACCCCACTGCCGAGCTGCCAACCATCGAATTCAAGGCGCGCCTCGCCGTCACCCTGCACAACGGCACCGTGGTGCGCAACCTGGCGCACATTTCGGGCGGGCCCAACGATGCCGAACCGGATTGCGTCTACGCGCCGGCCAGCAACAGCCTCAACAACTGCGTGAAAGGCGCATCCGCCAATCTGACCATCCGCACGGAAGAAGGTTTCATCCTGGAAAAAACCGTTTCCTCCCCCGTGGTGGAAGCCGGAGAACGTTTCGACTACCAGATCAGTGCCACCTCGATGGCAAGAGATCTGCTTGCCCCCAACATCCCGGATCAGATCGACATCCTGCCCTTCAACGGTGACGGCAATGCCAACCCGGCCCTGAGTTTCGGCGCACGCACCCCCGCATCGAAATTCCAGCCCGGCGCCATCTGGCTGGCAGAAGTCCGGCCTGCCAACGACCCGGCCGCAAAGATCTATTACACCAGCCGCACACCCGCCGAGATCCACAACGACCCGCGCGATGCCAGCAACGCCATTCCCGGTGGCGCCACCCGCTGGTGTCTTGCCAACGAACTCGGCAGCGCCGGCTGTCCGGCAACTGTCAGGGATTCGACCGCCGTTCGTGTCAGCCCCGGCATCACGACCATGCGCGCCAACACGCCGTATGAAGTCACCATCAGCATGGAGACCGATCCCATGCTCACCCGCAAGGACGACATTTTCGCCAACCGGGTCGGCATGCGCCCTGCCTCCAGCGCCAGCTCGCTGCTGTTCGCCAGCTCGGCCGCCGGCCTGCACACGAAAATCGGCACCAACTACTCCAGCATCGGCGGCTCGGTCTTTGCCGACCCCGACCGCAATCTCACGCTGGACGGCAGCGACTGGCCCATCGCCGATTATTGCGTCAGCCTGAGTGGCACGGATGTCCGGGGACGGAACATCAGCTACTCGATGAAGACCGATGCACAGGGCAGATACGACTTCGCCATCGACACTGCCGACAGGGTTTTCCCGTCGGCGGATTGCACTGGCACGGCCATCCCCAGCTTTTCCGGCCTGCTCGCCGGCACCTACGCCATCAGCGGCTCCGGCACGCTCGACAAATACACGAACGACCAGAGCAAAGCCGGCAACGCCGGCGGCACGGCCGGTCAGCACACCATCACCGGCATCGCCCTGACCCGGGACGGCACCAAGGCCACGGGCTACGACCTCACCCACATGCCCGACCGCCCCAGACTCACGCTCATCAACAGCGTGAAGAACGACAACGGTGGCACCGCCCAAGCCGGCGACTTCACACTCGCTGCCCAGAATGCCGCCACCAACAGCGTCCAGAGCGGCACCGTGCAGCAACCGGCCATCACCGCCGTGTCCGTCGATGTCGGCACCCACGTGCTCAGCGCCAGCAACCTGCACGGCTACACCCATGGCGCCTGGCAATGCACCATCAACGGCGCAGCCTCCACGCTCAGCGGCCCCCAGCTCGACACCCTCAGCCTCGACTGGCGTGACGAGGCCATCTGCCGCATCGAGCACGACGACCAGCCCGCCAGACTGACATTGCAGAAAATCGTCTACAACACCAACGGCGGCAAGGCAGCACCTGCCGACTTCACGCTGATGGCAACCCCGGAAGGCAGCAATGCACCGTTGCTCACGGGCACGACGGGATCTCCGCAAGTCACCGGCATCGCCGTCATGCCCGGTGCCTATGTGCTTTCCGAAACCAACCTGCCCGGCTACACCGCCAGCCCCATGTGGGCGTGCAGCATTCCCCTCAAGGACGGCACTCCCGACACCATCGTGCTGAGAAACGGCGACGACGTGAACTGCGCCATTTCCAATCTCGACATGGACATGAATGACCCGGCATCACCGAACGTTTTCGTCGAGCTGACCTCCATTCACGTGGACAACGGCGACGGGTCTCCCAACCAGACGCAGCACCAGGACGTGCAGCTGCACATGACACACGTCCCGCGCCAGGGCAGCAGCACGCCCCAATCGGATGCCAACCCGCCCGATGTCGGCAAGGGCACCCCCGTCACGCAGAACCTCGCCCTGGGCGAACGCTACGAGATCCGTGGCACCGAAAAACGCGGTTACACCACCCACCTGAAATGCTGGATGTTCAACGAGCAGAGCCAGTTGATCCAGCAGCCGAATCAGGCGGACAACCTCGTGCTCATCGAACGCCTGACGGGTCACGTCAGCTGCACCACCGAACTGAAGCGCATCCCCACCACCACCGAAGTCAGCAAGACCGTGACGGGTGAAGCCCGCCAGATTGTCGGCACCGCCAACGAGTTCGAAGTCGATTACGTCCTTACCGTGAAACACAGTGGCGGCGCCGATGGTCACTACGACCTCGTCGACCTGCCGGCTTTCGATCCGGATGTGGAAATCATCAGCGCGCAGGCCAGCCGCAACGGCACGGCGCTGAACATCCAGCCCGTCAACGGCCAGTGGCAGCTTGCCAGCCAGCAGGAACTGCTGATGGATGCCACGCACGAATACCAGGTCCGCTTCCATCTGCGCGTGCCCTTCGGCAGCAATGAAACCAACGACGCCTGCGTCAGTGGCACCAACGGCCCCGGCAACGGCCTGTTCAACCAGGTCCGCATGACCGTGCGCAACGATGTCAGCGAAGCCCTGCAGAACGGCAACACCATCAACGCCGCAAACGCAGCCTCCGGTCAGTCGTCCAACACCGCCTCCACGGCAGAAGTCTGCGTGCCGACGCCAAAGGCAATCACCTCGGCCTCTCTCGCCATCGAGAAAACCAGCACCACCCGCAGCGCTGAAGTCGGTGATCTCGTCACCTACCGGCTGCGCATCCGCAACCTCGGCGAAGGCCCTGCCCTCTCGCCGGTGGTGGTCGATCGCCTGCCGCGTGGCTTCCGCATCGA